>NZ_JTHF01000067.1 GCF_001043895.1 Methylobacterium indicum | reverse complement strand
GCTGGATCCCGGATCTCCTTCCGCTGACGCTCCAGTCGTCCGGGAAAGGGAGAGGGTCGCGAAGAATCGGCACGAATAATTGGCTTGGCCATCATTCTCTGTCGTGTACCGTAAACATCATCGACGAGGCTGGCGAACCAGCCCACCCACCGGAGGAAACCAGACCCATGCTTCGCCTGTCCCTGTCCTCGGCCGCCATTCTCGCCCTGGCCGTTCCCGCCCTCGCCGCCGAGATCCCGATCGGCCATCTCGCCGACCAGAGCGGCGCCACCTCGGATGTCGGCGTGCCCTACGCCCAAGGGGTGGCCGACGCGCTCGCCTACGTGAACCGCAAGGGCGGCATCAAGGGCGAGAAGATGAACGTCGAGTCGGTCGATTACGGCTACCAGGTGCCGCGCGCCGTCGCGCTCTACAAGAAGTGGACCGGCGGGCGCGACAAGGTCGCGGCGATCCAGGGCTGGGGCACCGCCGACACCGAGGCCTTGTCGGCCTTCGTCACCAAGGACGAGATCCCGTACATCTCAGGGAGCTACGCTGCGCAGGTCAGCGACCCGACCGGCGCCAGCGGCAAGGCCAAGGCGGCGCCCTACAACTTCTTCTACGGCCCGTCCTACTCGGATGCGCTTCGCGCCATGCTGATGTGGGCCGCCGACGACTGGAAGGCCAAGGGCAAGACCGGCAAGCCGAAATACGTCCACATGGGCGGCAACCACCCCTATCCGAACTCGCCCAAGGAAGCCGGCGAGGCGATGGCGAAGGATCTCGGCTTCGAGGTGCTGCCGGCGATCGTCTTCGCGCTCGCTCCCGGCGACTACACCGCGCAGTGCCTCACCGCCAAGAACGCCGGGGCGAACTACGCCTATCTCGGCAATACCGGCGGCTCGAACATCTCGCTCTTGAAGTCCTGCAAGTCGGTCGGCACCGACATCCAGTTCATGGGCAACGTCTGGGGCATGGACGAGAACGCCGCCAAGGCGGCCGGCGAGGCAGCGAACGGCGTCGTCTTCCCGGTCCGCACCGCCGCGGTGAGCGGCAGCACCGCGCCCGGCATGGCGATGGCGGCCGAGATCTCGAAGGTTTCGGACGCCGCCGGTACCGCCTACCGGCCGGTGCACTACTACACTGGCATCTGCGCCGCCCTCTACATGACCGAGGCGCTCGCCTGGGCCAAGGACAACGGGGGCCTCGCCGGTCCCAACGTCCGCAAGGGCTTCTACCAGAAGAAGGACTGGGTGCCGGCCGGGATGGAGGGCGTCTGCGTCCCCTCGACCTGGTCGCCCACCGACCATCGCGGGATGATGGAGGTGCACATCTACCGCGCCAAGGTGTCGGGCCCGACCGACGGCGCGCTGCCCGACCTGATCAAGGCCGGCACGATCAAGCTCGAGCCGGTCAAGACCGTGACGCTGCCGCGCAAGAGCGAGTGGCAGGGGTGGTGAGAAGCACCTTCGCAGGCTGACCCGCCAATAGCCCTCCCCCCTCTGCGGGGGAGGGTGGCGAACGCAGTGAGCCGGGAGAGGGGAACGCGACGGTGCCGAACGTGGCGCTCGTCATCGCGCTCTCGACCTTTCCGGACGCGGCGTCCCCTCTCCCGGCCTGCTCCGCAGGCCACCCTCCCCCGCAGAGGGGGGAGGGAGAACAAGCGCCTGGAGCCATCCGATGTCGCAGGTCATGACCCTGGAGCGCCCGACTTCCGACGCCGCGCAGGCCCCTCTGCTCTCCTTGCGCAACGTCGAGGTCGTCTACGACGACGTGATCCTGGTTCTGCGGGGCCTGAGCCTCGACGTGCCGGCGGGCTCGATCACGGCCTTGCTCGGCGCCAACGGCGCCGGCAAGTCGACCACGCTGAAGGCCATCTCGGGCCTGCTGCGCTCGGAGGACGGCGAGGTTACCCGCGGCGAGATCGTGTTCGACGGCGCCCGCATCGACGGCATCGAGCCCGACAAGATCGTGCGCCGCGGCATCTTCCAGGTGATGGAGGGCCGCCGCATCGTCTCCGACATGACGCCGATGGAGAATCTGCGCCTCGGCGCCTTCTCGCGCCGCGACCGCGAGGTCGGCCAGGATCTCGAACGGGTGCTGACCTACTTCCCGCGCCTCAAGGAGCGCACGGGAGCCGCCGGCTACCTCTCGGGTGGCGAGCAGCAGATGCTGGCGATCGGCCGCGCCCTGATGGCCCGCCCCCGCCTGATCCTGATGGACGAGCCCTCGATGGGCCTCTCGCCGCTCCTGGTGAAGGAGGTCTTTTCGATCATCCGCCAGATCAACCGGGATCTGGGCGTCACCATCCTGCTCGTCGAGCAGAATGCCCGCGCGGCCCTGTCGGTGGCCGACCGCGGCTACATCATGGAGCAGGGCAAGGTGGTGCTCGACGGCACGGTCGAGGAGCTGCGCACCAACGAGGACGTGAAGGAATTCTACCTCGGCGGCGCCGGCGACCAGCGCAAGAGCTTCCGCAACCTGAAGAGCTTCAAGCGGCGCAAGCGCTGGATCTGAGGTGTCGCCCCGGGTGCCGCTCGGCGGCCCCGGAAGGAGGCGACGGAGTGCGCCGCCTCACCCCAGCCGTGCCAGCAGACGCTCCGCCCGGCGCAGGTGCGGCCGGTCGAACATCTCGCCGTCGATCCCGACGACGCCCATGCCGGGCGCCTCCGCGAAGGCGGCGGCGACCTTCCGCGCCTGGGCGATCGCCGCGTCGGTCGGCGTGAAGGCCTCGTTGATCACCGCGACCTGCGCCGGATGGATCGCCATCTTGCCGGTGAACCCGTCGCGCCGCGCCTCCCGGCACTCGCGGGCGAGCCCGTCGAGGTCGCGAAACAGGGCGTTGATGGTGTCGATCGCGTCGACCTCCGCGGCGGCCGCCGCCATCAGGGTCAGGTTGCGGGCGAGCACGAACGGCGCGGTCCAGGCGCCGTCCTCGCCCCGGTTGGTCTCGGCGCCGAGATCGGCGGAGAGATCCTCCGCCCCCCAGGTGATGCCGGAGAGCCGCCGGCTCGCTCCCGGCAGGCTCTGGAGTGCGAAGACGGCGCGGGCGGTCTCGGTGGCGATCGGCAGGATGCGGGTGGCGCCGTCCGGCAGCCCGTGTTCCGCCTCGTGGACGGCGAGGCGCGCGCCGAGCTGCCCCACGCTCGGGCCGCCCTCGGCCTTCGGCAGCATGATCCCGTCGGGCGCGTGCGGCATCACCGCGGCGAGGTCGTCCTCGGTGAGGCCGGTATCGAGGGCGTTGACGCGCACGTAGAGCCTGGGCCGGCCGGCGACGTCGCGCATCCGCGACAGGAAGCCGGCGGCGATTTCGCGGGCCTTGCCCTTCTCCGGCAGGGCCACCGAATCCTCGAGGTCGAGGATCAGGGCGTCGGCGCCGACTTCCAGCCCCTTCTCCTGCTTGCGGGGCGAGTCACCGGGGACGAACAGCAGGGAGCGCATCGGATCTCAGGCCTCGCTCGCGGGTCGCTTGCGCATCATCGCCTGGCGGCGGCATTCCGCCACCAGCGTGCCGTCCTGGTTATAGGCCCGGTGGATGAAGTCGACGATGCCGGCGGTGGGCCGCGAGCGCGATTCGCGCTTGGCGGCGACCTCCGTCGTCACGCTCACCGTGTCGCCCTCGAACAGGGGGGCGGGAAAGCGGGTCTCGGTCATGCCGAGATTGCCGATCGTGGTGCCGACGGTCGTGTCGTTGACCGAGATGCCGATCATCAGCCCGAGGGTGAACAGCGAGTTCATCAGCGGCCGGCCCCACTCGGTCTCGGTGGCGCAGAAATGCGCGTCGATGTGAAGCGGCTGCGGGTTCAGCGTCATGTTGGAAAACAGCATGTTGTCCATCTGCGTCACCGTCCGGGTGAGGCGATGGCGGAGCGTGGCGCCGACCTCGAAATCCTCGAAGTACAGCCCGCCGCGCGGATGGGTCGAAGCCGGAATCGTGCTCACGCGGCGTCCTCCGTGGTCAGGGTGATCAGGCGGGCGCCCTCGGCGACCTGCTGGCCGGCCTCCGCCGCCACCTCGGCGACGGTGCCGTCGCTGGGGGCGGTGAGCGCATGCTCCATCTTCATCGCCTCGACCACCGCGAGGCGCTGGCCGCGCACCACTGTGTCGCCGGGGGCGACCAGCACCGCGACGAGGCGGCCATGCATCGGCGCCTTGATGGTGCCGCCCTGGTCGATGTGGTCGAGATCGACCGCGAAGGGGTCGGGGGGGCTGAGCGCGATCTGCCGGCCCTCGGCGAGCACCAGCAGGCCGGGCGGAGCCTCCACCACCGGGACGGAATCGGGCTCGGGACCGGCCGTGCCGTACTCCACCGTGAGCCCGGCCGGACCCCAGTGCAGCACGGCCTCGGCGGGCTCGCCGTCGAGCACGAAGGGATAGGTCTGGCGCCGGGCCTCGCCGAGCTGAAACCCGTCCGCCGTGTCCCAGGGCGAGCCGGCGCCAGTGGGCCGGTCCCTCGTCACCAGGGCGCGGAGTCCGGCCCGGATCGCAGCGTCGCGGTGCGGGCTCGGTGCCGTCAGGGCCGCGAGATCGCGGTCGATGAAGCCGGTATCGAAGCGGCCTTCGCGAAAATCGTGCGACTCGGCCAGCGCCTTCAGGAAGGCGACGTTGGTCTTCGGCCCCGCCACCAGCGTGCGGCCGAGCGCACCGGCCAGCCGATCCAGCGCCTCGTCCCGGGTCGCGCCGTGGGCGATCACCTTGGCGATCATCGGGTCGTAGAACGGGGTCACTCGGTCGCCCGCCCGCACGCCGGTATCGACCCGGATGCCTTCGCCCGAGGGAAGCGTGAGCGCCCGCAGCGGGCCGGTCGAGGGCAGGAAGCCTTGATCCGGATCCTCGGCGTAGAGCCGGGCCTCGACGGCGTGGCCTTGGATCGCCAGACCCGCCTGATCGACCGGCAGCGTCTCGCCCGAGGCCACCCGGAACTGCCATTCGACGAGGTCGTGGCCGGTGATCGCCTCGGTCACCGGATGCTCGACCTGAAGCCGGGTGTTCATCTCCATGAACCAGAAGCCGTCGGGCCGCAGGCCCTCGCGGCCGTCGGCGATGAACTCGACCGTGCCGGCGCCGACATAGCCGACCGCCTTCGCCGCCTCGACGGCGGCCCGGCCCATGGCAGCGCGGACCTCGTCGGGCATGCCGGGGGCGGGCGCCTCCTCGATCACCTTCTGGTGGCGGCGCTGGAGCGAGCAATCGCGTTCGAACAGGTGCACGGCGTTGCCGTGGGCGTCGCAAAACACCTGGATCTCGACGTGGCGCGGCGAGAGCACGTATTTCTCGACCAGCACCCGCGGGTCGCCGAAGGCGTTCTGGGCTTCCCGCTGCGCGGAAGCCAGCGCATCGGAAAAGCCCTCCGGCCCCTCGACCCGGCGCATGCCCTTGCCGCCGCCGCCGGCCACCGCCTTGATCAGCACCGGATAGCCGATCGCCGCGGCTTCCGCGGCGAGGAAGTCGGGCTCCTGGCGGGCGCCGTGATAGCCCGGCACCACCGGCACGCCGGCCTTCGCCACCAGGGCTTTCGCGGCATCCTTCAGGCCCATGGCGCGGATGGCGGAAGCCGGGGGCCCGACGAAGACGATGCCGGCCTCCGCGCAGGCGTCGGCGAAGTCCGGCCGCTCCGACAGGAAGCCGTAGCCCGGATGGATGCTCTCGGCCCCGCTCGCGCGGGCGGCTTCGATGATGCGGTCGATGCGCAGGTACGAATCGGCGGCGGGGGCCGGGCCGAGCAGGAAGGCCTCGTCGGCGAGCGCGACGTGCATCGCGTCGCGGTCGGCCTCCGAGAAGACCGCGATGGTGCGCATCCCGAGGGCCCGGGCGGTGCGGATCACCCGGCAGGCGATCTCGCCGCGATTGGCGACGAGGACGGAGGCGAGGCGGCGTGTGGTCATGCTGTCCTCACATCCGGAACAGGCCGAACCGGGTCTCCGGCACCGGCGCGTTGAGGCAGGCCGAGAGCGAGAGGCCGAGCACCCGGCGCGTCTCCTCCGGCAGGATGATGCCGTCGTCCCACAGCCGCGCCGTGGCGTAGTAGGGCGAGCCCTCCTCCTCGAACCCGGCGCGGATCGGCGCCTTGAACGCCTCTTCCTCTTGAGGGCTCCAGGCGCCGCCCCCGGCCTCGATGTTGTCGCGCTTGACGGTGGCGAGCACGCTCGCCGCCTGCTCGGCGCCCATCACCGAGATGCGCGAGTTCGGCCAGGCGAACAGGAAGCGCGGCGAGTAGGCCCGGCCGCACATGCCGTAATTGCCGGCCCCGTAGGAGCCGCCGACGATCACGGTGAGCTTCGGCACCGCGGCGGTGGCCACGGCGGTCACGAGCTTGGCGCCGTTCTTGGCGATGCCCCCGGCCTCGACCTCGCGCCCGACCATGAAGCCGGAGATGTTCTGGAGGAAGATCAGCGGAATCCGGCGCTGGCAGCAGAGTTCGATGAAGTGCGCGCCTTTCAGCGCGCTCTCCGAGTACAGGATGCCGTTATTGGCGAGGATCCCGACCGGCATGCCGTGCAGCCGGGCAAAGCCCGTGACCAGCGTGGTGCCGTAGAGCCGCTTGAACTCGTCGAACTCCGAGCCGTCGACGAGGCGGGCGATGAGTTCGCGGGCGTCGTACTGCTTGCGCAGGTCCGTGGGCACCAGGGCGTCGAGGTCGCTCGCCCCGTAGGCCGGCTCGACGGAGGCCGCGATGTCGAGATCGGGCCGCTTGACGGTGTTGAGGCCCCCGACGATGCGGCGCAGGATGGCGAGCGCGTGGGCATCGTCGGTGGCGTAATGGTCGGCGACGCCCGACAGCCGGGCATGCACGTCGGCGCCGCCGAGGTCTTCCGCGCTCACCACCTCGCCGGTTGCCGCCTTCACGAGAGGGGGACCGCCGAGGAAGATCGTGCCCTGGCGGCGCACGATCACGCTCTCGTCCGACATCGCCGGCACGTAGGCGCCGCCGGCCGTGCAGGAGCCCATCACGCAGGCGATCTGCGGGATGCCGGCGGCCGACATCTGCGCCTGGTTGTAGAAGATGCGGCCGAAATGCTCGCGGTCGGGAAAGACTTCCGTCTGCTGCGGCAGGTTGGCGCCGCCGGAATCGACGAGGTAGAGGCAGGGCAGCCGATTCTGGAGCGCGATCTCCTGCGCCCGCAGGTGCTTCTTGACGGTGAGCGGGTAGTAGGTGCCGCCCTTGATGGTGGCGTCGTTGCAGACCACCATCACCTCGCGGCCGGCCACCCGGCCGATGCCGGTGAGGATTCCGGCGGCGTGGATCTCGTCGCCGTACATCCCGTGAGCGGCGAGGCCCCCGACTTCCAGGAACGGCGAGCCCGGATCGAGCAGGCGCAGCACCCGGTCGCGGGGCAGGAGCTTGCCGCGGGCGACGTGGCGCTCGCGGGCCCGCGCCGGCCCGCCGGCGGCGGCCTTGGCGCGGTGGCTCTTGAGGGCGGAGCGCAGCTCGCCCCAGGCGGCGCGGTTCTGCTCCGCCGCCCCGGAGGTGAGGTCGGCGCTGGTGGGGATGACCGGCATCGGCTCGAACCTCAGGCGGATTTGGTGAAGAGCTCGCGGCCGATCAGCATCCGGCGGATCTCGCTGGTGCCGGCGCCGATCTCGTAGAGCTTGGCGTCACGCAGCAGGCGCCCGGTCGGGTAGTCGTTGATGTAGCCGTTGCCGCCGAGGAGCTGGATCGCGTCGAGGGCGCATTGCGTCGCCCGCTCGGCGGCGTAGAGGATCGCGCCGGCCGCGTCCTCCCGGGTGGTCTCGCCGCGGTCGCAGGCCTGGGCCACCGCGTAGACATAGGCCTTGGCGGCGTTGGTCGAGACGTACATGTCGGCGAGCTTGCCCTGGACCAGCTGGAACTCGCCGATCGCCTGGCCGAACTGCTTGCGCTCGTGGACGTAGGGGATCACCACGTCGAGGCAGGCCTGCATGATGCCGAGCGGCCCCGCTGCCAGTACCGCGCGCTCGTAATCGAGGCCCGACATCAGCACGTTGACGCCGCGGCCGACCTGACCGAGCACGTTCTCTTCCGGGATCTCGCACTCCTCGAAGACCAGCTCGCAGGTATCCGAACCGCGCATCCCGAGCTTGTCGAGTTTCTGGGCGGTGGAAAACCCCTTCATGCCCTTCTCGACCAGAAAGGCCGTGATGCCGCGCGAGCCCGCCCCGGGGTCGGTCTTGGCGTAGACCACCAGCGTCTCGGCGACGGGGCCGTTGGTGATCCACATCTTGGAGCCGGTGAGGACGTAACGATCGCCCTTCTTCTCGGCGCGGGTCCGCATCGACACCACGTCCGAGCCGGCGCCCGGCTCCGACATCGCGAGCGCCCCGACATGCTCGCCGGAGATGAGTTTCGGCAGATACTTGCGCTTCTGCGCGTCCGAGCCGTTGCGGGTGATCTGGTTGACGCACAAATTCGAGTGCGCCCCATAGGACAGGCCGACCGAGGCCGAGGCGCGCGACACCTCCTCCATCGCCACGCAATGGGCGAGGTAGCCGAGGCCCAAGCCCCCATACTCCTCCTCGACCGTGATGCCGTGGAGACCCAGCGCCCCCATCTCGGGCCAGAGGTCGCGCGGGAAGGTGTTGGTGCGGTCGATCTCCTCGGCCCGCGGCGCGATCTTCTCCTGCGCGAAGCTGCGCACGCTGTCGCGGATCGCCTCGGCGGTCTCGCCCAGGCCGAAGTTGAATTCACGCGCGGCGTTCGGGATCATCGGCGCCTCCTCCCATTTTCCCCATTCATACGAACGATCGTTTTTTAAGACAAGCGGTCTCGGCCGTCCGCGCGACGCCCGAGCACCGATCCATTGAAACGCAGACGCGGCCCATATATCTTCCGATCATGCGGAAGAGTTATGACGGCAATCATGGCTGAACGGACCGACCTGCTCCGCCCACCGGAGGCGGCCTTCGTGTCCGGCATCGCCGTGAAGGCGGTCGACCGCGCGATCGACGAGCATGTGCTCCCGGAGGGTTTCTACGTATTCGACGACGGCCGCCGGCTCACGCCCGGTGCCTGCGTGATGATCGCCTTCTACCATGCGGCGGCCGACACCTTCACGCCGGGCCTCCGCAAGCACATCCTCACGCGCTTCGAGGATCGGCTGCGTCACGTCGAGTTTGCACAGTACCATGCGCTCTCGCGCCAGAACTGGACACTCGACGGAGAATACTGGAGCATCGATCTTGCACCGTTCCTCGCGCGCACCGCATGCGGCTACGAGCGGCTGTGCGAGGCCGAGGCTGAAGTGTCGCGCGACGCGGCAGTGATGAGCGGGGCCGAGGTGCTGCGTGGGACGCGTGTGCCCGTGCATGACGTCGCCGCGTCGGTGGGAGCCGGCGAATCGATCGGGCGCATCCGCGACGCCTACCCGTCGCTGACCGATCGCCAGATCGAACTCGCGGTCGTCTATGCCACCGCCCACCCGCTGCGTGGGCGGCCGCGCGGCACTGTCCTGCCCGCTGGTATTCGGCCCGTCGAGCGCAAGCGCGTGCCGCGCAAGACGGCCGGATGAAGTTTCTGATCGACGAATGCCTGAGCCAGCGCCTGACGACGATGGCGCGAGGCAGGGGATATGCGGAATCTTCGCACGTCCACTGGCTCGGCCTTGGTGGAATCCAGGACTGGACCCTGATCCGTCGCGCGGTGGATGAAGACTGGACGCTGGTGACGAAGAATTCCTACGATTTTCGCGGTCCTGCCGGTGCGCCGGGCAAGCCCGGTCTGCATGCGCTGCAGCCGATTCATGCCGGGCTCGTCTGCTTGAACGGCCCGCCCGGCATGAACCTCGCCCTGCAGGAGGAACTGTTTGATATCGTGCTCGATGAGATCGCTGCCCTCGGCGACGATCTGGTCAACCATGTGCTCGAGATCACGGCCGACGAGACGGACGTCGTGATCGAGCGCTATCCATTGTCAGTGACATGACCCGCGACGCGGTCTGTCGAGGTTCGAAGGCGATCCTTCGCAACCTCGAACTGACCGGGCCGCCGCCCCTAACCCCGCGCCACCGCCCGGGCGATCCGCCCGGCGCCGGGCCCGGCCGCCGCGGCATGGGTCGCCGCCCGCATCCGCGCCGCCCGGTGGCTCGCATGGGTGATGGCGATGGCGAGCGCGTCCGCGGCGTCCGCCGTGTCGGCGGTGGCCTTGGGCAGGAGGAAGCGCACCATGGCGCCGACCTGATCCTTCTCGGCGTGGCCGGCGCCGACCACGGTCTTCTTCACCAGGTTGGCGGCGTATTCGGCCACCGGCAGTCCGGCGAGCGCCGGCACCAGCAGGGCGACGGCGCGGGCGTGGCCGAGCTTCAGGGTCGCCTGCGCGTCCTTGTTGACGAAGGTTTCCTCCACGGCGGCCTCGTCGGGGAGCATCGTGGCGACGACCTTGGTCAGGCCCTCGTGCAGGCTGCACAGCCGGGTGGCGAGGTCGTCGTCGCCGTTCGACGTCACGGTGCCGCTCGCCACGAAGGCGAGGCGGGTGCCCGTCACGGTGATCAGGCCCCAGCCGGTGCGGCGCAGGCCCGGATCGATGCCCAGGATGCGGATCGGTTCGCTCATCGCCGCTCAGGTGTCCTTGCCGTGGGTGCGGGCGGCGCCCGCATCATGCCGAAAAACCGTCCCGGCGCGAAGAGCGCCGGTGTCTAGCCGGGAAAAAGCCGCGCCGCCAGCATGGGACGTTCCGTGAACATGCCTGAAGCACCCTTGCGCCCGAGACCTTGACGAATCGTCACCGTGGGGTGCGTGGTGACCTTATGTCACTCGATCTCGCCGCGCTGCTCCCGCTCGATGCCCGGGCCGCCACCCTGTTCCTCGCCGCGCTCGTCGGCGGGCTGGTGCGCGGCTTCACCGGCTTCGGCTTCGCGATGGTGTTCGTGCCGGTGGCCGCCGCTGCCGTCGGCCCGGCGGCGGCGGTCGGGCTGATCTGGGTGGTCGACGCACCGTTCTCGCTGTGGTTCGGCGCCCGCTCCGCCCCGCGGGCGGTCTGGCGCGAGGTGGTGCCGCTGCTGATCGGCTCCACCCTCCTGCTGCCGGTCGGCGTGCAGCTCCTCACCCATCTCGATCCGACGCTGACCCGCTGGATCACCGCGGGCGCGATCCTGCTGGCGCTCGCCGCGCTCATCTCGGGCTGGCGCTACAAGGCGGACCCGTCGCTGCCGCTGTCGCTCGCGACAGGGGGCGCCTCGGGCCTGGCGAGCGGCTTTGCCGCGCTTGGCGGCATGCCGCTCGCGGTGTTCTGGCTCGCCAGCCAGCGCGCCTCCGCGCGTCAGGTGCGCGACAACCTGATGGCGTATTTCGGCCTCTCGACCCTGATCTCGGGTGTCGTGTTCACGGTGACCGGCGTGCTCACCGGTCCCCGCTTCGCGGAGGCGGTGCCGCTGCTCCTGCCCTACGGCCTGGGCCTCTGGGTCGGCTCGCACGGCTTCCACCGCGCCTCCGACCGGATGTTCCGCACGGTCGCCTACGCGGTGATCCTGGTGGCGGTCTGTTTGGCGTTGCCGCTGCGCTAGAGCGCTTCACGATCGCGTTGCAATCGCGAAGCTCTCTAAGTCTTTGTTTTGCCGCATTTTCTTTGACGAACCGGCATCCACTTCGTCGGA
>NZ_JTHF01000066.1 GCF_001043895.1 Methylobacterium indicum | reverse complement strand
GACCGCCAAGTGCGACGACTTCTGCGCGACCTGGAGATGGTGACGGAGGGACAGGGCCATATCGCTTGAGTGACGGGCACGATCGGCATCGCGTTGTCGAACGCGGCTGCGCAGGATCGCAATGTGCTACTGCGTCAAGCGGATGCGGCGCTCTACAGCGCCAAACGTAATCGAAAAGGAACCGCGGAGACATACCGAGTCGAAGTGGATCGCATAGCATGTTGATCTATGTAACCAGAAGAGGTTCTCGCGATTCAATTCCGAGATACGCTTTAACTTGGCCGGCAGTGCGACCGATAGCTCATTCGTAAACAAACAGTTACTGTCAGTAATCGCCGACGAAAGATGACGATGATACGAGCGCCATTTCCACAGGGGGATGTATTGCGCTGCACCAGCCAGGATCAAAATTGGGCTGCAGCTGGCCTTCTTGTGCCAGAAAGCCAGTCACATCCTTCGGTCACGGGTGGATTTCGATGAGGTTATCACCGAACGAATTTTTACGAACTGTGATCGTTACCAATCCACGCTGACCCGAGGACCACTCGGCCTCGAACACGCACGAACGTACGGCATCCGGTTGCCCCGAATTCGTAAGCCCACGTGTCAAATCTAGCAGCTTGCGCCCCCCAAAGCGTGCGCGGTCCATCGCATTGGCGGCCTCCATCAACTGCCGGCGCACTTCGACCCGGTTGCACGGATCACGCGCCAGCGCCGTCTCCTCCTCGCGCCGGAGGCGAGCCAAGGTCTCGGCAGCGGCTCGCTCCTGCGCCGCCCGGTCGGCGGCGCGCTGAGCTGCGTCGCGTTGCTGTTGCGCTACCGCCTCCGCCGCCTGCCGCTCGGCTTGCGCCCGGGTCCCAGCCTGCCGCTCTGCCTCGATTCGGACGTTTCGTTCACGCTCGGCCGTTGCCGCATCATCACGCTCGCGATTCTGACGTTGCAGGCCCACCAGTTCTTCTTCTTGCTGCTGGGCTCGCGCTTCCCGAGCCGGGCGGTCCCGCTCCAAGGCGTCGGCTTCGGCCAGTCGGACTGCCTGTAGCCGTGCGCCGATCTTCGCTCGTGCCGCCGCAACCTGCGCGGCTTCGGCGGGGGCAAGCTTCAGCCCCGCCGCGAGAGCATCGACGGCTTTGAGCTTGCCAGCGATGTCGGCGGCCGAGTTTGAGGTCTCGGCCTCGGCGGCCCGGCTCAGAATGCCGGCAAGCCGTGCTGCGCCCGCGGCCTCCTCCTGCTGCGCCTGCCGGATCGCAGCGGCATTCCCGGTCTCCTGTTGCGAGACGATGACCCGCATCCAGCTCTCGTCGGCTTCGACCGGCGAGCCGGACCGCTTGCCGCAGGCCAGCACGCGGTTCTCGAACGCGCGCCAGACCTCGTAGCGCCATGCCGCCAGCGGCACCGAAAACGGTGCGGCCGTCGAGGCATCAGGCGGCCCACCGCGTGTCCATGCGTTGACCGTCGCCTCGGTGAAGCGGTCGCAGGACAGGATCTCGAAGGCGCGCGTGTAGTCCGGCTCGCCCGGGCGGGGACGAGATCCGTTCTGTCGGCCCATCGGCTCGCCGAACCGGTTCACGTAACCGGTGTAGGTCTTCAAAGTGGCGATGCTCTTCTCGACGGCAGTTGCCCAATCGCGCAGTGTCATATCCGGGCGGAAGCCCGGAAGCGTGCGCTTGCAGTCCAGCAGGAATGCCCGATAGCGGTCATACTCGGCGTCGCCCCACCGGTAGATCGACAGGTCGAACAGATCGGACAGCTGCTCCCGCGTGCCGCCACGAGGGCGTTCGCGATCGTAGGTCTCGCAGCTCGGCAGCGTCATCCCGGTCGCGCCGGGTTGGGCGCTCGCCGGGCCAGCACCGGTCAGCGCGGCGACCAGAACGGCTGCTCCAACGACGATGCCAGCCACTGAGGACGTGCGCGCCCGCCGCGCGCTGGCCGACGCGATGAGGCGCGCCGTGCGGAGGTCGCCGGTCTGACGCTCGCCGACGTGATAATGTCCCGCTGCGTCCCGCAGCACCGCAAACCCATCCTGGGTCTCGACGTGGGTCAGACCCGCGGCCGTGTAGCCCGACCATCGTGCTTCGATAGCTGAGACCATCGACGGCAACGCTCCTTTGTCGGGCACCGCCGCCCAAGCCCGCCGCAGTTCATCGAGCGCGGGCGCACCGTAGGGAGCGATCTGCCCCGCCGCGGTCTTGATGTCGGGATCGTAGGCAAGGAGGGCCTGCCAGGTCTCATCCGGGACGCCACTCGACCGCTCCGGTTTCTGCCGTGAGGGTACAAACGGCAAAATCGCCGCGGGGACGAGCAACAACAGAGAGGCCCACGCCCAGGCGACGGCGTTGAGGCCCTTTCGGTGCGCCACGACGTAGCTCACCGCGGCGGCGATCAAGGCGACGAGGAAATAGGCTCCAGAGGCGGACAGCAGCATGGCGGAGGTTCCGGGGAGCGAGCGGACGGCCTGAGGCCGAGCCCTTGGATGGCAGGAATGTGGGACTGTTGGTCCGTCGATTGTCAAGCCGCGGACTGGCTCTCTCGCGCCATGGAGGCGCGAGCACTCATCGGCTGGAATCTGCGGCGGCTGCGCGTCGCCCAAGGCTTGTCGCAGGAGCGACTGGCGCTCCTGGCCGGCATCGACCGCGCCTATGTCGGGCGGGTCGAGCGCGGCTCGGAGAACGTAACGGTCTCGACGCTGGAGGCGATGGCGGACGCCCTCGCCGTGCCGGTTGCAGCTCTGTTCATTGAACCCGAAGCCGGGGCTGAGCCGCCGATGCCATTGCGGGCCGGGCGGCGTGCGAAGTCCGGGTGAACCTCGATACCGGGTTGGGGAGGCTGGTTGCGCTTCGCGCGCGGTCATCCTCACGCGCCGATTTCCATCTGCGGGGCGACTCGGACTAGGAGCGCCCAAGCTGAATCGATCGCCGCGCGGGTGCGGGCGTCGAGATCGCGCGATCGGAGTGCCGGCGCGGTGAGTAGCGCGAGCAGCCGTTCCGCGAGGTCCGGCGCGGCGACTAGGAGTTGAGCATCAGCGAGGCGCTGAATGCCGGTGGCTATGTGCAAGGGGGAGCCGCCGGGCTCGACGGGTGCATCCCGCCGGATGAAGTAGGGCCAGCCACCCGGGCGATCCTCGGCCGCTGGCTCGACCCCGAGCATGGTTTGCGCGGGCGACGCGTCCGGTTCGGCCGTGCCGCGCACCAGCCACGGCCCGGGGGTGGGGATGACTGAGGCCGCCAGTCTGCGTCCGGCCACGTCAGTACTCCCCGGCGAGCATGACGGTCAGCATCCGCGTCGTGATGCTGCTGTCGGCCGGATCCGGGGAGTGACCCGTCATCGCGCGGTCGTAGTAGTCGATCTTGAAGAACACCCGCTCGCCCGCGACCTCGAGCGCGCCGAAGTCGTGTTCGCCGCGGGGATCGTTGTCGGGCGTGAAATTGTCGTAGGCGGCGATGGCGTCGAGGATGATCTGCTGACGCTCGCGGCCGAGGGCAATGACGCCAGCGGTGAGCATCAGCAGGCCGCCCGAGAGAGAGCGGCGGAGGATGTCGTTGAGCGCGCGGGTGCGATCCACGTCGAGGACGGTGGTCAGCATGAGAGCCTCGAAAGTCGGAAGGGAGGTAGGCGGCGGCGCTGGGCGGCCTGCCGCTGGGCACCCGAGCCAGCCTGTGTGGCTCGGGAGGGGGCGCGGAACGGCTAGGCTTTGCCGGGCGGCAGCAGCGCGAGTTCGTCGGCGCGGCGCAGGATGGTGGGCTGGGTCGGGTAGTCGCGCCAGCGGAGCGAATGGACGGTACCGTTGATCCCGATCACCTCCGCCTCCCACCAGCCCTCGTCGGCCCCCTCATGAGCAAGCACAATGCTACCCAGCCCGATCTCGTCGCGATCGCGAGGCAGCTTGTGCCCAACGAAGGGTCCGGGCGGAGCGGGCGTCGAAGGGGCTGCCGACGTCGCGCGGGGCAGCGTTCCCCGCTCGGGCTCTTGCGGTGCCGCGGGCGGGCCATCCCCGGCGGCAGGGGCCAAGTCCGTGCCGTCTGGATTCACCTGAACGCCGGCGAGTTCGAGGAGGCGGGGGAAGAGCTCGCGCCGGATGTAGGGGATGAAGGCGCGGCCGCTGCCGAACAGCCGGCCATGGGTGAACTGATCGGCGAAGGCGCGCTGCTCCTCGTCGGCGAGCTGCACCACGCGAAGGTTCATTACCTCGGCCGCTTGCGCCGCGAGCTTGGTTTCGCTGACATCGAACCAGGCGGCACGGGGCCGGCCAGCATCATCGCGGCCGAACAGCACGAGCGCCGGTGTCATGGGCCGCAGCGGCACTTCAGCGACGAGTTGAGGGGCTGGCTTGGCGCTCATAAGCAGGCTCCTGAAACGAAGAAGGCCCCCGGAGCGGGGGCCTTGGCGGAGAGGCTGAAGTGGAAAGCGCGCTGGCGTGGCGCCGATCGATGTCGGGCGGGGGAGGGTGGTCGCTGGTGCATCAAAGGGTTCCGTGGCTAACGTTGATCAGCGCCAGTGCGGTGCACCGGTCAATTACTCAACAACAGCACTATGACATAGAAATACAGATAAATCAATTCATATATGTTTTTCAGCAATTTTAGGCGCTTCATCGCTCAAAAAATCTGACTACATACCTTCTTTTACTGTGATCTGCAGGTGTTGACATTGCGCTTTCAGCGCCCCTCATGAAAAACCGCGCCAAACCGCCACTTACGACCCCACGCAAACACTCAGCTGTGCGCACCCAATCCACGCTCATGACCCAAAGCGGCTCCTCGCAAGCTATGTCAGGAATGTCCGGTCGCGAGGATTTTCCAGACATTTGATTTCATGACACGGCTTCCTGACATTCGCTGCGTCGCCGGGCTCTCGCGTCAAGTGCGTCACCGCCGAAGGATCTTCTGGCTGTCAGGAACGGGTCGTTTTTCTTACATGCCAGTTCATGTGATGGATGGACGCTGGAGGCATGAGCCGTGCGAAGGCCCGCCATTCCCCTAGCTGTTCACGCGCTCGCCATGCTCCTACCAAAGCCATCAAGCAAGTTGACGGAGCGGGCATGCAGCGCATCACGATCACTATTGACGACGAGCTGCTGGCGGCGATGGATCGTCTCTGCACCGAACGCGGCTATGGTAGCCGCTCGGAGGCCGTGCGTGACCTCGTCCGCGATGCGGTCGCCCCATCCCAAGGAGATCAGGCGGGTGCTGCGCCCTACTACGGGACGCTGAGCTACGTCTACAATCATGCTACCCGCGACCTGGCGCGCCGTCTCACCGATGAAGGACACCACCACGAGGTGTCCATCGCCAGCATGCATGTGCATCTGACCAAAGACGATTGCCTGGAAGTTGCGGTGCTGCATGGATCTGTGCCGGCCATGCAGGCTTACGCCGATCGCATCATCACCCAGCGGGGTGTGCGCTACGGCCACCTGCACCTCATTCCCGAGAACAGCGCCGAGCCGGCCAACCACCCGCACCCGCACGATGACAACGCTGACCACTGAGGACCGCCGGCCACAGCCGGCGGTGTGAACTTTGCGTAGATTTCTCATACGCGGGACGTGCGAGGGGCACGCCTCGATGCCGCTTCTGGAATGCCGTTGGCCCGCTCTACCTTGTCGTCCGCCCTCCGGGTGCGTCGATACAGCCTGCTCAGCTCCGCCAGCGTCCTGCTGGTCGCTTCCCACGCCTGGGCCGCACCGGCGGTGACCGAGACCGCCGATACTATCGCGCTCTCGGAGATCACGGTCGCACCGGAAGCACCGGCCGCCACGACCTCGGGCACACCTAACGCCAGCGCCGGCTATGTCGGCGGCGTCACCGGCATCGGCGGTGCGCTCCGGCCTGTCGATGCCGCGAGCGCGGGCATCATCACGGGCGCGCAGATCAACAGCCGCCCGGTGACCCGACCCGGCGAGGTGCTGGAGGAAGTGCCGGGCCTCATCATCACGCAGCACTCGGGTGAGGGCAAAGCCAACCAGTACTTCCTGCGTGGCTTCAACCTCGATCACGGCACCGACATCGCCATCACCGTCGACGGCATGCCGGTTAACATGCGCACTCATGCCCATGGCCAGGGCTACGCCGATCTCAACTTCCTGATCCCCGAGCTCGTCGGCGCGGTCGAATTCCACAAGGGCCCGTACTTCGTGCGCGACGGCGACTTCGCCTCAGCCGGCTCGGTGCGGATCGACTATCTCGACAAGCTCAACCGCAACATCGCGCTGACGACGCTGGGCAGCTTCGGTCTCAAGCGAGCCCTCTCGGCCGCCTCGGCACCGCTCGGCGCGGGCAACCTGCTCGTGGCGGGCGAGGCGCAGACCTATGACGGCCCGTGGGTGGTGCCCGATACCCTCCGCAAGTTCAACGGCGTAGTGCGCTACAGCCAGGGCACGCCGCTCGACGGCTTTGCGGTCACCGGCATGGCCTACTGGGCCAAATGGAACGCCACCAATCAGATTCCCGAGCGGGCGGTGGCGGAGGGGATTATCGGCCGCTACGGCACCCTCGACCCGAGCGATGGCGGCGATACCGGCCGCTTCTCTCTCTCCGGGCGCTGGAGCCAGTCGGATGCCGGTGGCGTCACCCGGACGTCGGCCTACGTGATCCGCTACCAGATGAACCTCTGGAACAACTTCACGTATTTTCTCAACGATCCGGTCAACGGCGACCAGTTCCGCCAGCGCGACAGCCGCGTGCTCGGCGGCGGCGAAATCTCGCGCGTGTTCCAGGGTAGCCTGTTCGGGCTCGCCATAGAGAACGAGATCGGCGTGCAGACCCGCACCGACGACATCCGGGTCGGCCTGTTCAACACGACGGCGCGGCAGTACCGCTCGACGGTGCTGGACGACCGGGTGCTGGAGGCCAGCGCGGCGTTCTACTACGAGAACCGGGTGCGCTGGACCGACTGGCTGCGCACCAGCGTCGGCTTCCGGGCCGACGGCTACTATGCCGATGTCCGCTCCGACACCCCGGCGAATTCGGGTCGCGCCCGCGACGGCATCGTCAATCCGAAGCTCGGGGCGGTGTTCGGGCCGTGGCGCGACACCGAGCTGTACGTGAACTACGGCGGCGGCTTCCACTCGAACGATGCCCGCGGCGTCACGGCCACCGTCGATCCGGTCAGCCCGCTCTTCAACGTGTCCCGCTCGCCGTTCCTGGTGCCCTCGACCGGCTACGAGGTTGGGATCCGCAACCGCTCGATCGCCGGGCTGGAAACCTCCCTGGCGCTGTTCCGGCTCGATTTCGCGTCCGAGAACCTGTTCCAGGGCGACACCGGCACCACCGAGCCGAGCCGAGCCGGCCGACACGGCGGTTCGGTATCGAGTGGAGCAACCATTACGCCGTCACGCCCTGGTTGGCCCTGGAGGGCGACCTGACGATCACCAACGCCCGCTTCGCCGACCGCGACCCGGTCGGCCGGCGGGTGCCCGAGGCGCCGACCACAATCGCGTCGGCGGGCATCACGTTCGGCGAAGGCCAGGGCTGGTTCGGCTCACTGCGATTCCGCTATTTCGGGCCGCGCCCTCTGATCGAGGACAACTCGGTGCGCTCGAAGCCGACCGCGCTTCTCAACGGCCGGGTCGGGTACAACTTCGACAACGGCGTCAGCCTCTCCCTCGACGTGCTGAACTTGACCAATGCCAAGGCGGATCAGATCACCTACTACTACGTGTCACGCTTGCCGGGGGAGGACGCGGCCGGCGTCGCCGACCGCCACTTCCACCCGGTCGAGCCGACAGCCGTGCGGCTGACCCTTGCCGGCCGGTTCTGAGACCTGATTTTCCCACCAGATAAGGATCTTCGCATGCGCACCCTCGCTGTCTCGATCGGATTGCTGACGGCTCTTTGGATCGGCCCTGCCGCGGCGCATGGCTGCCATCACGGCTGGCAGCAGGCCCCCGCGGAGGGCTGGCACAGCCACGGCCTCAAGTGCGATGCCCGCAAGGGCCTCGGCGTGTCGCGCCGCGGCAAGGGTCACGCCCGCCGGGCCGCGTAGCGTCGAGGTTCGAGACGCGAGACCGTGCGGGCATCGGGTTCTCCGATGCCCGTCGGTCGTTTCGGGAGCCGAGCCGCTTCGATAGCCGTTCGACGCATCGACCAACCAGTGCAATGTCCAAGTGCAACGGGCCCGGACCGACACGCTCCCAGGGGGCGCTTGGGCCTTGGATCCGACGCAGATTTCTGCCACCTCCGAACCTGGGCAGACCAGATGCAGCCGGACGTGTGACGTCGGCCGGTGTCGACGCGGCCGCGGCGCTCAGGCGTGCATCACCAGCATCCAGACCGCCATGGCGACCATCATCAGGTTCTCGGTCAGCGAGACGAAGCCGAGCGGCACCTTGCTCGACCCGCCGACGCAGGCGCACTTGATCTCGCGCTTGTCGACATAGACCGCCTTGAACACCGAGACGGCCCCGATCGTCCCGATGAACAGGGCAACCGGGATCGACAGCCAGTTTAGGGCTCCCGCGACCATGAGGATGCCGGCGAGGCCTTCCAGGAACGGATAGGCGTAGGCGTAGCGGACCCAGCGTTGGCCGAGCAGGTCGTAGCCCAGGAACATCGACGAGAAGCTCTCGACGTCCTGCAGCTTGAGGAGGGCGAGCACACACATGCTGAAGGCGATGAACCACTCGGCCGCGCGCATCGTGAACGGCGTGCCGGTGACGGCGTAGCTGGCCGCCAGCGCCATCAGCGTCGTCATGGAGAACACCGCAACGACCGGCGTGTAGGTCGTCGCGTTCGGGTCGTTCGCCGTTGTGCCGAAGCGACGGCGCAGGTCGTCGTAGCCCCCGACGCG
This sequence comes from Methylobacterium indicum, assembly GCF_001043895.1. Taxonomy (GTDB): domain Bacteria; phylum Pseudomonadota; class Alphaproteobacteria; order Rhizobiales; family Beijerinckiaceae; genus Methylobacterium; species Methylobacterium indicum. The sequence goes on along the minus strand of NZ_JTHF01000066.1, from coordinate 17,995 downwards.
CGCGCCGTCGATGAAGGTCTGGGGCGTCGACTTGACGTCGTGCTCGGCCTTGAAGCGGTCGGTCTCCTCGCGCGTGGTGAGCCAGTGATCCTCAACCGCGAAACCCTGGCGTTCGAGCAGGTCCTTGGCCTTCAGCCCGTACGGGCAGAGGTGCTTGTCCATCACCATGCGGTAGAGGACGGCCTTCTTTGCGGTGGCTGGCATGCGAATTTCCTCAAGCAGTCGGTCGATATCGGGGGAAGCGGACCGGGATGAGCCCGGCCCGCGCGGTGCCTACCGGCCGTGCCGCTTCAGCCACGCCTCCATGTCGGCGATCTCCTTTTCCTGATCGTCGATGATCTTCTGCGCCATCGCCTGGGTCTCGGGGTCTTTGGCGTGCGTCAGCGCGACCTTCGCCATGGCGACCGCGCCCTTGTGGTGCGGGATCATGTGCGTGCGGAAGTCGACGTCCGGGTCGCCCGTATAGGCGACGTCCATCTCCTTCATCATCGCCGCGTCGGCGGCCTTGAACGCGACGGTCGAGGCGGTGTCCTTCGGGTCCGGCTTCGTCTTGCCCATCCCGTGCCCGGGCATGGAGCGATGGTCGTGCGACGCCTGCGCGAGGGCGGGACCGGCGAGGCCGGCCGAGAGGAGGACGATGGCGGCGAAGGTGCGAGGGGAGGTCATGGATCGGTCTCTGTTCCGAATGGGAATCAAATCGAACGGGCCGCCCGGGACGGCCCCGGGTGAGGCCGGGGCGTGCGCGGACTTCGCCTAGGAGGCGGGTCGGCCACACCCAGGGCGGCGAGAGGTGGGATCGGCAGCCACGGGATCTCCCCGTGCCGGGAGGACCGGAGGTGCACCGTCGATGCGGGCACAACTCGGGCGTTGCGCGCCTTCAGGCGCGCCTCATCTCACGCGAGGGCTCGAGGAGGCCTCGGCAGGGCTTCGGGTCCGGCGCCGGTGCGAACGGGGGCGTCGCGCGGGACCAGCCTGACGGCCCGGAACGGGATCGGCGCCAGGACGGGCGGGCCGGGCAGAATGCCGGCGGCACAGCAGGCCATCGTTCCGCAGCAGCGGACCCGGCAGGGGCCGGGGCAGCAACCAGCGTCCCGGATGGGCGCGACAGCGGTGATCCGGAGAGCGGTCTCCGCGCAGGCCAGAGGCTCGGCCCGGGCGACATGCCCGGCAAGATTCGCAGCCGGAACCGCTGCCACCGAGGCGGTCCGCATGTGCGTCGCGGAACCGTGGCCAGCGTGATGGGCGTGTCCCTCATGGGCCTGGACTGCCGGCGGCACGAAGGAGGCGAGAACCACGAGGATCACCGCCGCCAGCAGGCGCACGATCGGCTGATCGGGGATCATGAGGCTGGCTCGCACCTGCTCCGGTCGCATAATCATGCCCGTCTGCCGGGCGTGACCGTTCACCGGGAAGTTTGGTCGTGGGCTCGGAGTTTCAAGGGCAGGTGAACCTGTCCACCCGACGACCGGCATCGTCGTCGGCACGGTCGCAATGATCGGTAATGACGAACAGAACCATCGTAACGTTCTGTTGGATCGAATGCTCGTGGATTGGCACGGTGGGGACAGATCCAAGCGACCCCGCGAGACCATCATGACCGCCGCGACCCTCATCGCATCCCCCCTTACCCCCCTGCGCCGCCTCCTGCCCGGCCTCCTCCTGTGCCTCGCGGTGACCGGCGCCGCCCTCGCACTCGAATCGGCCGAGGAGCACCTGTTCGGCCGCGCCTGGCTCGAGGCTTTGGTGCTCGCGATCGTGCTCGGCACGGCCCTGCGCACCGCGTGGAACCCGGGCGCGCGCTTCTTCCCCGGCATCGCCTTCGGCGCCAAGACGGTCCTCGAAGTCGCCGTCGTCCTGCTCGGCGCTTCGCTCAGCCTCGCAACCCTGCTGGCGGCCGGACCCGGCCTTCTCGTCGGCATCGCCGTGGTGGTGATGGCGGCGATCGCGGCGAGCTACGGCATCGGTCGCGCCCTGGGGCTGCACCCCCGGCTGGCGATCCTCGTCGCCTGCGGCAACTCGATCTGCGGCAACTCGGCGATCGCCGCGACCGCCCCGGTGATCGGTGCGGACGGCGAGGACGTCGCCTCCTCCATCGCCTTCACGGCGGTGCTCGGGGTGCTGGTCGTGCTCGGCCTGCCCTTGCTCGTGCCGCTCCTCGGCCTGTCGCCGATGCAGTACGGCGTGCTCGCCGGCCTCACCGTCTACGCCGTGCCGCAGGTGCTCGCCGCGACGGCGCCGGTGGCGGCGCTGAGCGTCCAGGTCGGTACCCTGGTCAAGCTGGTCCGGGTGCTGATGCTCGGCCCGGTGGTGCTGGCGCTCTCCCTCGGCGCGAGCCGGCTGCGCGAGGAGACGGACGAGCCGGCCCCGCACGTCACTGCGGGAGAGCGTCCGAAGCCAGGCCGCGTCGCGATCCACCGCCTCGTGCCGTGGTTCATCCTGGCGTTCCTGGCGATGGCCGGCCTGCGCTCGGGCGGTCTGATCCCGCAAGCCGCCCTGCCGCCGATTGCCGCGACCGCCAACGTGCTCACCATCGTGTCGATGGCCGCGCTCGGGCTCGGGGTCGACGTGCGCAGCGTCGCCGGCGCGGGACTGCGGGTCACGCTGGCGGTGGTCGCCTCCCTGCTCGCCCTCACCGCGGTCAGCCTCTGCCTGATCCAACTCCTCGGCATCGCCTGACCGAGCGTCCTCGGACGACCGTTTCCCGGCGCGCCGGAGGAAAACGATCTCTCCAATCGATCGGAACGAGCAGGACTTTCCGTTGGAAGCCCTGTCTCATGGAAGATACTTTCCATCACCCAAGGGAGAGCGCGAGACGCTCGGCCCGGACCCGGAGGAACACCCTTGAGCCATCCTGCCATTCCCCGCCGCGCGATGCTTGCCGGTCTTGGCCTCAGTGGTCTTGGCCTCGCGGCCGCGCTGCCGGCCTGGGCTGCGGGCACGATCAAGCTCCCGCTGCCCGGCGGCCCCGACCTGCGCGACCTGACCACAGCCTTCCCCGGCAAGGGGCCGATGATCCTGCAGCGGACGCGCCCGCCGCTCCTGGAGACGCCATTCGAGGTGTTCGACCAGGGCGTGTTCACCCCCAACGACCGCTTCTACGTGCGCTGGCACTGGGCCTCGATCCCCACCGAGGTCGATGCGAACGCCTATCGGCTGACGGTGCGTGGCCATGTCGACCGGGAGCTGTCGCTGTCGCTCGACGAGCTCGCCCGGCTGCCGCGCTTCGAGATCGCCGCCGTCAACCAATGCTCGGGGAATTCCCGCGGCCTGTTCGAGCCGCGGGTGCCGGGGGCGCAATGGGCCAACGGCTCGATGGGCAACGCGCGCTGGACGGGCGTGCGCCTGAAAGACGTGCTCGACCGTGCCGGGGTGAAGGCCGGGGCCGTGCAGGTCCGCTTCAGCGGCCTCGACGAACCGGTCGTGGACGAAGCGCCCGACTTCAAGAAGTCGCTCGACCTCGACCATGCCCGCGACGGCGAGGTCATGCTGGCCTACGCGATGAACGGCGAGCAGCTGCCGCTGCTCAACGGCTTCCCGCTGCGCCTGGTGGTGCCGGGCTGGTACTCGACCTACTGGGTCAAGATGCTGTCCGACATCGAGGTGCTGGACAAGCCCGACGACCAGTACTGGATGAAGACCGCCTACCGCATCCCGGACGTGCCGGGGGCAAACATCAAGCCCGGTCAGACCGGGTTCAAGACGGTGCCGATCAACCGCATGGTCCCGCGCTCCTTTGTCACCAACCTGCGCGACGGCGCACAGGCGACGGCCGGTTCGCCGGTGGCGGTCCGCGGCATCGCCTTCGGGGGCGATTGCGGGGTCAGGACGGTGGAGATCTCCGCCGACGGTGGCGCGACGTGGTCCTTGGGCAAGCTCGGAGCCGACGAGGGCCCCTACAGCTTCCGGCGGTTCGAGGGCGACCTGCCGGCTCTCGCGGCCGGCACCCACGCGATCAAGGTCCGCTGCACCAACACGAACGGGCTGGCCCAGCCGATGGAGCGGGTCTGGAACGGGGCCGGGTTCATGCAGAACGGCGTCGAGACCGTGTCGCTTCACGTCGCCTGAGGGAGAGAGCCATGGTCACATCCCGCACCGCGTTCTTGCTCGCCGCGCTCGCGCTGGCCTCCGCCCCGACATTCGCCGCCGAGGCGGCCGAGCCGATGCGCTTCACCTCGCAGCAGGTCGAGCTGCCCACCTCCGACCGCTTCTTCCCGGAGGGCCCCGGGGCGGAGGCCGCCAACAACAACTGCCTTGCCTGCCATTCGGCCGGAATGGTGCTGACCCAGCCCAAGTTGTCGAAGGCGCAGTGGAGCGAGACCGTCAACAAGATGGTCCACGTCTACAAGGCACCGATGGACGAGGCCGACGTGAACGCCATCGTCGACTACCTCGCGGCAATGAAGCCGCAGCCCTGACGGCGACGTGCCCGGCCCGCCGTCGCGACGGCAAAGCCGGGGAAGCACGCCGGGACCGATCCGGTCCCGGCACGTTGTCCCGCGATCCATCAGCCCGGAGACCCGCATGTCGAGCTTGGCCGAGCGCAAGGCGCGCCTGATCGTCCACGGGGAGGCGCCGTACAATGCCGAGCCGCCCCTCGCGCGGCTGCGCGCCTCCTATCGCACGGCAGCCGACGACTTCTACGTGCGCTCGCACGGCGACCTGCCGGAGATCGATGCGGACGGCTACCGCCTCCGCCTCGATGGCGCGATCCCGACGGCGCTGGAGTTGTCGCTGGACGACATGCGGTCGCGCTATGCCGAGGCCACCGTCACGGCGACGATGCAGTGCGCGGGCAACCGCCGCGCGGACATGCGGGCGGTGGCGCCGGTCTCCGGTGACCCGTGGGACGGCGGCGCGATCGGCACGGCCGACTGGACCGGTGTCCGCTTGGGCGACGTGCTGCGCGAGGCCGGGATCGCCGAGAGTGCAGACCTGCACGTCGCCTTCGAGAGCCACGACCTCGTCGAGGGTCGGCCCTACGGAGCCTCGATTCCGCTGGCCAAGGCGCTCGCGCCCGAGACCCTGCTGGCCTTCGCGATGAACGGCGCGCCGCTGCTGCCGGAGCACGGCTTCCCGCTGCGCGTCGTCGTGCCGGGCTTCGCCGGGGTGCGCAGCCCGAAATGGCTAAAGCGCATCACGGTGCAGGACCACCCGTCGGACAACCCGATCCAGGCCGAGGACTACAAGCTGTTCCCGTCGGACGTAACGGCGGAGACGGCCGACCCCGCCCAGGGTCACACCATCAACACGATGCCGCTGAACGCGGCGATCTGCGAGCCCGCACGCGGGGCACGGCTGGCGGCCGGGGCGAACACAATCCGCGGCTACGCGGTGTCGGGCGACCGCACCGTCGTCCGCGTCGACGTCTCCGGCAATGGCGGGCGGACCTGGGCGCAGGCGGCGCTCGAGCATGATGCGCGGGCGCGCTTCGCCTGGACGTTCTGGACGATCGACCTCGATCTTCCCCCGGGCGAGCATGAGTTGGCGGTGCGCGCCTGGGACGAGGCCGGGCAGACCCAGCCTGCGCTGCCGGACGACACCTGGAACTACAAGGGCTACCTCAGCGCCGCGTGGCACCGCGTGCGCGTGACCGTGGAGTGAGCGCCGGGAGGTACTCCAGACCTGCCACAGCGTCACGGCCGCGAGGCTCGCGACGGCGGAGAGCAGGAGCGCGATGCCGAGGGTCAGGGCGCGGGGCATCATCCGCATCGGTGCCGACGCGAGGGATCGCCTCACGGCGTGATCGCGCCAGGCCGCCGCACAAAAACATCCGAATGCGCAGGCGACGAGCGCCAGGGCCATGATCCGCAGCGGCCAGCCGGGCAGCACCTCCGACAGGAAGCGTTGCGCGGCCAAACCGACGCTCAGGAACGCGAGCCCGGTGCGCAGCCACGCGGCGTAGGTGCGTTCCGCGGCGAGCACCGTCCGGTCTTCTGCCAGCCGCACGCGCGGATCGTCGGGGTCGACGTTGCTCACGGCTCGGCCCCCCGGATCAGGTCGAGCAGCGCGTCCGCGGCCCGGCTGCGGTATCGCTCCTTGTGGCATAGGACCCGGAAGGTGCGTGCCGGCAGACCGAGCGGCACGGCGACGAGTGTCCCGGTCCGCAGGGAGGGGGCGACCACCGCCTCCGACAGGACGCTCGCGCCGGCCCCCGCCGCGACGGCGGCGAGCACCGCCTCGTTCGAGGGCAGTTCCAGCGCCACGGTGAGCGCGTCGGGTGCGAGGCCGGCGGCCGCGACGGCGGATTCGAGGGCCGAGCGCGTCCCGGATCCGGGTTCGCGCAGCACCCAGGCGATTGCGGCGAGGTCCGAGGGGCCCGGCTGCGAGCAGCCGGCCAGTTCGTGCCCGGGGCGGACCACGAGGACGAGCCGATCCTCCGCGACCGGAAGGCTCGCGAGGCCGTCATCCTCGACGGCGCCCTCCACGAAGCCGAGCTCCGCCATTCCCGAGCGGACCGCTTCGGCTGCCTGCGCGGTATTGCCGATGCCGAGCCGCAGGATGATGTCCGGATAGGCCGCCCGGAACGCGACGAGGTGGCGAGGCAGCCAATGACCGGCGATGGTCTGGCTCGCGCGGATGGCGAGGGTGCCGCGGCGCAGGCCGCTCAGGTCGGCGAGCACCTGCTCGGCCGCCTCGGCGCGGGCGAGCACCGCGCGTGCCTCCGCGAGGAACAGGCGGCCGGCCTCGGTCAGCTCGATGCCCCGCCCGACCCGGTGGAACAGCTTGACGGCGTGCCGGCCCTCCAGGGCGGCGATGGCCGCGCTGACCGCCGACTGGACGAGGTTGAGCGCCTCGGCGGCCCGGGTGACGTGCTGGCGCTCGGCCACCGCCACGAAGATGCGCAGCTGGTCGAGGGTCATGGCCGTCCGGACGGCCCCGGCACGCGTTCCGTCATGCTCGCTCCCCCTGCCCATCTTCTCGACCGAGCTTGGCCCGGCGTCACCGCGGCCCGCTTTCTCGTCCGCTCGCCTGGGCGTCGACCGCCTCGGCGACCCGCAGCAGCCGCGCTTCGTCCGTGCGCGCGGTCACCACGTAGGCCATCCCGGCATCGATCCACGAGAAAGCGGCGACGTCGCCCTCGCGGGCGTAGCGGAAGACGCCGCGTCCCCCGGCCGCGCCGGCGCGGCTGTAGAGCGTCAGGCGGGTGCCGCGGTCGTCGTCATACATCAGCATCGCCGCCGGCTCGTCGCCGGCCGGCAGCAGGCGCCCGCCCATCAGGCGGAACCCTTGGGACTGCAAATCCGGCGCCCTGACCGGCCGGCCGACGCGCCGCGAGAGCCACTGCTCCAGATGCGGCGTCCCGTCGGCGCGGACCTCGACCGGATGGACGGCCTCGACCACGTAGGTGCGAAAGGCCGAAACCGCCGCCTGCGTCATCGGCTCGACCGGCGCCGCCGCGGGCGGTACCGCCCCGCGCCCGACCCAACCCACCGCCCCGCCGAAGGCGAGGCAGACCATCGCCGCCGCGGCGCCCGGCAGCCAGCGGCTGCTTCGGGCGGGACGCGGGCGCGCCAGATGGGCGACCCGCAGCCGGGCCGGGATCGGCTCGTCGGCGATCGGGGCGAGGCGGGCGCGCAGGCGGGCGCGGGCCTGCCCGTCGGCGGCGACCCGGGCCGCCGCGTCCGGGTGCTCGGCGAGCCAGGCCTCGACGGTGGCGCGGCGGCCGGGATCGAGCTGGCCGTCCACGAAGGCGTGAAGATCGTCCTCGCCGACGGGCCGGGGGTCGGACGCGGTCATTTCACCCTCCGCAGGTGTCCGGTGACGACGGTCGGTGCGAGGTCCAGGAAAGCGCGCATCCGGCCCCGCGCCCGGCTCAAGCGCGACATCACCGTGCCGATCGGCACGGCGAGCACCGCGGCGGCCTCGGCATAGGACATGTCCTCGACCGCGACGAGGAGCAGGACCGAGCGTTGATCCTCGGGCAGGCCGGCGAGCCCGTCGAGCACGTCCCGGACGCCGAGGGCGGCCCCGGGATCGGCGGAGGCATCCGCGACGTCGTCGAGCAGCTCCGGGCCGACCTCGACGCCGCGGCGGCCGCGCCCCCCTTCGAGGTAGCGGTTGCGCAGGATCGCGAACAGCCAGGCGCGCAGGTCGCCGTCCCGGCGGCGCTGCGGCCAGGCCCGGATCGCGCGTTCGAGGGCGTCCTGGACGAGGTCGTCGGCCGCCTCGCGCTCGCGCAGGAGCGCGACGGCGTAGCGCCGCAACGCCGGGATCTGCGGCTCGATCAGGGCGGCGAGGTCGTCCAAGGCGTTCTCCACAATGGCGCTCTTCGGGGCGGGCGGTGGCGGATGGATGCCGCGGCTCGCGACGAAAGATGCCGGATGAGGCCGCGGTATTCCCCCGGCCGGTCGGAAAATCGCATCACGCAGCCGTGATCGGTGCGTTTCGCCCGGTCGGGGAATATCCGCCGCTCCCCGGCATCTCTCCCGGCGTGACCTTCGAGAACCGGGAGAGACGATGCGCGGCGCACCAACGGCGATCCTGATCGCCACCCTGATGGCCGGCGGCCTGGCGGGCGGCGGCATGATGATGATGCGGACCGGGCATGCCGAGAGCGCCCCGGACGGCTTCGACGCGCTGATGGCCCAGTCGATGACCCGGATGCACGCCGACATGGCCGTGCCGCCCTCCGGCGATCCGGACCGGGACTTCGCCGCCATGATGATCCCGCACCACCAGGGCGCGATCGATATGGCGAAAGCCGAACTCGCCTATGGGCGCGACCCCGTCCTGCGCCGGCTCGCCCAGGGCATCATCGTCGAGCAGGCCCAGGAGATCGAGGTCATGCGGCGCGCGCTCGCCGAGCGCCCTCCCGCCGCTTCCGCCACGCCGAAAGCTCCGGCCCCGCACCATCACTGAGCCGGCCGACCCACACACCCAGCGAGACGACATCCGATGCGACACCTCATTCCGGCGGCCCTCGTGCTCGCCCTTCTCGGCGGAACCGCGCTCGCGGGCCAGGCGCCTGGCCCCGCCTCGGCGCCCGACGTGCCGGTCGGCCCCCGCGACCGCTTCTATACCTCGGACCAGTTCTCCAACACGGTCTCGGTGATCGACCCCGCCGCCAACACGCTCCTCGGCGTCATCCGCCTCGGCGACACCACGCCCGCGAACCTGAGCCCGCTCTATCGCGGCCAGCTCCTCGTCCACGGCATGGGCTTCTCGCCCGACCGCAAGACCCTGCTCGCGGTCTCGATCGGCTCGAACTCGGTCAGCTTCATCGACACCGCCACCAATACCGTGCGGCACACGACCTATGTCGGTCGCTCGCCGCACGAGGCGTTCTTCACGCCGGACGGGCGCGAGGTCTGGGTCAGCGTGCGCGGCGAGGATTACGTGGCGATCCTCGACGCGGCGACGGGCAAGGAGACGGGCCGGATTACAGTGCCGAACGGGCCCGGCATGACGATCTTCTCGCCCGACGGCCGGTACGGCTACGTCTGCTCCAGCTTCAGCCCCGAGACGGTCGCGATCGAGGTCGGGAGCCGGCAGATCGTCGGGCGGATCAAGCAGGAGAGCCCGTTCTGCCCCGACATCGCGGCGACGCCCGACGGCCGCCAGGTCTGGTTCACCCTGAAGGATGTCGGCCGGGTCCAGGTCTTCGAGGCCGCGCCGCCGTTCAAGGCGCTCAAGACCATCGAGACGGGGCCGATCACCAATCACGTTAACATAGCCCGCACCAGGGCCGGCCAGTTCGCCTACGTGACGGTCGGCGGGCTCAACCAAGTCAAGGTGTTCCGCACCGACGACTTCTCGCAGGTCGCGACGATCCCGACCGGCGCGCTCCCGCACGGCCTCTGGCCCTCGGGCGACGGGTCGCGGGTCTATGTCGGCCTTGAGAATGCCGATGCGGTCGCGGTGATCGACACCGGCACCAACGCCGTCACCGCGACGATCCCGATCGGCCAGGGCCCGCAGGGCGTCGCCTACCTGCCCGAGGCGGTCCCAGAGGGCGCGGGCGCCCCGAACCTGCAGCCCCTCGGCGCGGCCGGCCAGTCGAGCCGGCTGACCCTCGACGGGCCGGACGGCAAGCCGGCGACGCAGGTGACGCTGTTCGACCAGGGCGTACTGCAGACGCTGCAGGCCGCGATCACCGGGCTGACGCCGAAGAGACCCTACCTGCTCGCTCTCTCCGCCGACCCGAAGGGCGCCGGGCCGCTGGAGCCGCTCGCCGCCTTCATGACGAACCCTGCGGGCGCCGCCATCGTCAACGCGGTCGGACCGATCCGCCAAGTGACTCAGAACCCGAACGCGGCGGCGCGGCGCATCCTCGTGATCGTCGAAGGCAAGCCCGGCGAGACCGGCGCGACGGTTCAGATCCAGGCCGTGCAGTAACGGTGCCGAGGGGGCGGTCGCCGGATCGCCCCCCCTTCCGTTTCAGGAGTTTCGTCCTTACGCCCGGTAGGCGACCAGTACGGCGCCGGCGGCGATGAGCGCGATGCCGAGCCAGTTCGGGGCGGCCATCCGCTCGCCCAGGAACACGACGCCGAACACCGCGACCAGCACGACGCTCAGCTTGTCCAGGGGCGCGACGCGGGCTGCATCGCCGAGCTTGAGAGCCCGGAAGTAGCAGAGCCACGAGCCGCCGGTGGCGAGCCCAGACAGGACGAGGAACAGGTAGGTCTTGCGAGAGATCGACCCGAGCGACTGCCATTGGCCGGTGGCGAGCAGGATGCTTCCGAGGACACCGACGATCACGATCGTGCGGATGAGCGTGGCGAAGTCGGAGTTGACCGCCTCGATCCCGATCTTGGCAAAGATTGCTGTCAGGGCCGCGCAGACGGCAGAGAGCAGCGCCCAGAATTGCCACGACACCATGAGGGTCCTCAAGACCCGTACCCTGCCTCGTGCTGAGGAACGTTGGCCGGCGTGATCCCGGCAGGTCCGACGCACCAGCGTTCCAGATGCTTGTAGACGACGATCTTGTCAGCCAGCAGGTCGCCCTGCTGACGGCAGAACTGTTCGAGTTGGGCACGTCGGCCAATCAGCTCCACGCACACCGTCATCTGAGGATTGGACACCTCCACGCCGTCTTCCCGCACCGGCCCGTGGTCGCTGTATCCGTACTGAGCCGGGTGGGCGACCGCGTTCATCAGGCCTGCGGTCTTGGCCCGCAGGATCAGTTCCCGGTAAAGGGGCTTTCGTCCCGGTCGAGGGCGCCAGAACGAGCGCCGCTCGCGTGGTGCGGTCCTGTCCGCTCGTCTGACGTAGATGCGCAGCATGCCGATTTCGACCGGGGTCATGGGGTGGGCCTCGGGCATCGTTCCTCCTCAGTCCGTGACTGTGCGATGGCGGGCGGTCCGGACCGTGCGGGCCTGCCGCAGGGTGGCGCCGAGGAGCGACGCATCCTCGGTGGCGACCTTCGGGACGGCGATGCGCTGCGACAGGTAGATGCCGCTGTGCCCGGAGCAGAGATAGGCCACGAAGCAGGCGATCGCGATCGGGACGGCGTGGGGAGCGCCGAACAGCTCGATGCCCATCAGGGTGCAGGCGAGCGGAGTGTTGGCGGCCCCCGCGAAGACGGCGACGAAGCCGAGGCCGGCCATCAGATCGACGGGCGCGCCCAGGAGTCCCGCGAGCGCATTGCCGAGGGCCGCCCCGATGAAGAACAGCGGCGTGACCTCGCCGCCCTTGAAGCCTGTGGCGAGGGTCACGGTGGTGAACAGGATCTTGAGCGCCCAGCTCCAGGGATGCACGTCCGGCCCGAAGAAGCTCGCGATGGTCAGGGCGTGCGGATCGGGCGACCACACGCCGAGCCCGAGATAGTCGCGGGTGCCGCACACGGAGACCAGAGCGATGACGGCGAGCCCGCCGGCGACCGGCCGCAGCGGGGCGTAGGTGATGAACCGCTTGCACCAGCCGCCGAGCCGGTGATTCACCTCAGCGAAGAGCAGGCCGGCAAGCCCGAAGGCGACGCCAGCGAAGGCCACCTTGGCGAGCAGCAGCGGCCCGGCCCCCTGTGCACCTTCCGCCAAGTCGTCGATGCGGAAGAGGCTGTGGTGGATGCCCCAGAGACGGCAGGTCCAGTCACCCACGACGGCCGCGATCAGGCAGGGGACGAGGGCCGCATACTCGACGCGACCGATCGCCAGCACCTCCAGGGCGAAGATCGCACCGGCCAGCGGGGTTCCGAACACGGCCCCAAACCCGGCCGCGATGCCGGCCATGAGCATGATCCGGGCGCTCTGGGCATCAAGGCGAAACAGCCTGACGCATGCGCTCGCCAGCGAGCCGCCGAGCTGGACGGCCGTGCCCTCGCGCCCGGCCGAGCCGCCGAACAGATGCGTGACGACGGTGCCGAGGAGGATGAGCGGAGCCATGCGTAGCGGCACGCCGCCGCCGGGCTCGTGGATTTGCTCGACGATGAGGTTGTTGCCGCCTTCAACCGACCGGCCGAGCCGGTGGTAGAGCAGGCCGACGGCGAGGCCCCCGAGGGGCAGCCCGAACAACAGCCAGGGCTGGGCGAACCGCGCGGCGGTCGCAGCGTCGAGGCTCCATAGGAAGGCGGCGCAGAGTGTCCCAACCGCCGCTGCCATTGGCACGAGGGCGATCAGCCAGCGCGCGACCGACAAGGCGTGGGTCCGCCTCAGGCGCAGGAAGGCGACGATGTCGAGCTGGGAGAGGAGATTCCGGACCGAAGCGCGCATGGTTCCCCCTTGTTGCGAGATCGCAAAAGGTAGGAATCATCAGCCCGAGGGCGGTTCGGCCACGATGGCCCGGCAGAAATCCATTGCCGTGACGGTGATGTGTCAGCCTAACGATGGCTTGTCAAGCCATGACCCGCGCGTGAACAGCGCCGGTTTCGTGGAAGAGTTATCGTTCACATGTGTTTGGGCTGTATGGCTCGCCTATGCCGCGCCCTCTTCTCAAGCTGACAACGAGTTACTCCGATTACGCTTCGGGAACACTACCGTCCGGCGCAGCCCAGATCGAAAGCCGCGGTGAATCGTACAGGAACCTCTGGGCAATCGCTACCCTCTGAGGTCCGCTGCCGGAGGGCGAGCGAGCATTCGAGCAAACATCAGCGAAGTTCTGCAAATGGTGCGATGCCAACATACGTTTTGCGACCCTCGCACGGCTACCTTTTACCTTCTACTGCCAGTCAGCCGTAACAGCTCATAAGTTCGGAAAGGGTATGTTTTCGTACGCCGCTTGTTTAACTGCGCGCTGAGCCGTGACAAATTCGGACTCAAATGGCAGCAGATAATATTATTATCACAGGAGAATGTCCATAAATATATAATAAATATTTGACATAACGGCGGACCGCAACTCGCAGCTATAGCTTAGGAATTTTCTCGATTTCCCTCTTCATCGCACGAACGTCATACTCGCCATATCCATCCCCAACAGAGCGATGCGCGTGTCCGGTGATCGCATCAGTCACATCGCTGGCAAGGCCATGATTTCGCGCCAGGGTTTTGAAGCGGTGCCGCCACGAGTGGTTCGGGGCGAGGCGTGGATCGGTCAGGCCGAGCCCGCGCACCCATCGACCGAGGATCTTGGTGCCGTTGCCACCGCGCTTGCCAAACTTGTCCGGCGGCAAATCGGGGAACAACGGCCCGGCCTTCTGGCAGCCTACAAAATCAAGGAAGCCAGCCGCGATGAGCGCGGAGTGCAGGGGCACCGTCCGCTCCGAGCCGACATTCTTCAGCGACCCGGCCTCGGCATCGAAGTGCATGACGGGTATCCCGTCAACCTCGCTGATATCTTGAACGCGCAGTTGACACACCTCCGACAGCCGCGCACCCGAGTACGCGCAGACAAGTGGCACCCACCGCTTAACCGGATCGCTCTCGGCAGCAGCCGCCTGCAAGATCTGGGTGGCCTCGGCGTCCTTGAAGCCGCGCTTGCCCTGTCCCGGCTTCTGTTTGACGCTGATCGTGATCCGCTCGGCGGGATTCTCGGCGAGCCGGCGGTTATCGACGCCCCACCTCAGGATCGCTCGAACGGGTGCGAGCCGGCTTTCACGGATGGTTTTTGCGGCAAGCCCGGACGCGACGAGGCTGTTCTTCCAGGCGATCAGATCCTCGCTCGTGACCCGGGCTGCGTCGCGATGCCCAAGAAACTCGGCGAGCTGCACCATCACGCGCTTCCAATCGTAAAGCGTCTTCTCGGCCGGTTTGCGCTCGGCGGCCCAGCCTTTCACGAGCTCATCGAACTCGACCTTCGACGGCGAGGCCTTGGCGGCGGGCACAGAGGCTGCAAAGCGGGGTCGCACAGGCGGTGCTTCGTCACCCATATCGCCAAGCGCGAATCGCTCTAGGGTCAGGCTGGCGCGCTGGAGTGCCGCCCCGACCGCCTTGGCGAGGGTGCGACGACCGTCCTTATCGACGACCAGTCCCTTCGCTTCAATGAGCTGATCGGCGTGCTCGTAGCAGAGCACTTCCATCCCGTCCTCGCCGCGGTCGGCGTACTCGCCGTGGAGGACCTGATGAATCAGGTCCGGACGACCCCACAGCCCGGCCCTCCTGTTTCGCCACAGGCGCTCGAAGAGATCGGTCCGCCACGGGTTGCGACTTGGATTATCGCGGTGGAGGGCGACCCAGTCGCCCCAAACGGGGGAGGCGTGTTCGTGCGCTTCGCGCTCACTTAGTGCCGAAGGCCCAGCGGCAAGCGTGGCCCAACGCGCCTCGATTGCCCGAACCGCATCGGCAAACCGGGCGCGGGCCTCATCTGGATCCTTCGTGCGGAGGCTCAGCTTCTCGATGGAGCGGCCGACAAGCGAACGCAGCGAGACCGGGACGGCCTTCCGGACGTAGTAGATGCCGCTATCGGGGTGCTTCCAGGGACGTGCCATCGGCAGGGGCATATGTACCACCCGAATGTACCAGTCGGGCCGTACGAAACCGTTGCGGGACAGCAACTTACCGGAATGATTGAGCTTTTAGCAAGCCTGGCGGAGAGGGAGGGATTCGAACCCCCGATGGACTTGCGCCCATGCCGCATTTCGAGTGCGGTGCATTCAACCGCTCTGCCACCTCTCCGCGGGCGCCGTCGCCAGCGCAGGCGGGGCATTAGCATGGGTTCTCGCCGGACCACAAGCGGGGACGGCGAGAAATCCGCGATCAGGCGATCGCGCGGCTGCCCGCGAGGCTGATGCGGCGCTGGCCGGGGATGCGGGTCTCGGCGGGGCGGCGCTCGGTGCGGGACTGGGCGAACAGCACCGCGCCGGCATGGCCGGCGACGCGCACCAGGTCGGTCTCGGTACAGGCCGAGGCGACGCGCAGGCCGAGGGCGTGGAGGTGGCTCTTGCCGTACAGATAGGCGGCGAGACGGGCGCGGGTGCCCGACGGGATGTCGGCCAGCACCGTCTCCACCACCTCGGAATCGCCGCGATAGAGCGTGCCGAGCACGTCGAGGGAGACCGGACAATCGTCGGGGGCGGACGGGCGAGCCTGCGGCGCGGGCATGGGAACCTCGGGGAGGACAACAAGAGATCTTGGATTGCCCCCAGGGTCCCCCCTCGTGATTAACAGAAGGTTAAGCGTGGCCGTAAAAACCCGGAAATCCAAGTCCTCCCCAGACCTGATGCACCGGGGCCACCGTCCTGGTGTCGGGCTGTCCCGGACCCGCCCGGCCCGAATGGCTGCCGGCGCAATGGAGAGAACGTGAGATCGGGGTGAAACCTGCGACATCGCCCCGCGGTGACTGGCGGCGTCTGGACGCCGCCGGCAGGGAACCGCGATTACTTTCCCGCGTTGACCACACCGCCCGGAGGCCGGGGGCGGTCACGGGTGCCGGTGGATCGGGTCGATCCAGTAGACCGCCTCGGGCCGCTCGACGGGCTCGATATCGGTGATGTTGACCACCACCGCCTCGTTGTCGGAGCGCACCAGCACGCATTCCAGCACCTCGTCCGGCGAGGCGTTGATCTCCTGGTGCGGCACGTAAGGCGGGACGTAGATGAAGTCGCCGGGGCCGGCCTCGGCGACGAATTCGAGCCGCTCGCCCCACCGCATCCGGGCGCGGCCCCGCACGACGTAGATCACGCTCTCCAGCGCCCCGTGATGGTGCACGCCGGTCTTGGCATCGGGCTCGATCGCCACGGTGCCGGCCCAGATCTTCTGTGCCCCGACCCGGGCATGGTTGATCGCCGCCTGGCGGAACATGCCGGGCGTCTGGGCGGTGTTGGGGTCGAGCTTGTCGCCGGTGATCACCCGGACGCCGTCGTGCTTCCAGGCAGTCGCCTCCACCGCAGGGTCATGGGAATGGTCGTGATCATGGGAATGATCTTGGGAATGATCGTGGTCTTGCGACATGGCGGGCTCCAGCTGGGCGAGAGCCCGCATCCTGCGCCACGGCGCCGGCCCGCGCCAGGGTGACGGCCCTTCGAGCTTGTTTGTTATAAAGAACAAATCTCGGTTGCCCGCGAGTGTTTCGGGCCGAAGATGGCCGAGGAACACGCGATCTGCTCCGAAACAGCGCGGCGCCAGAAGCTTCTTGTCTTTCGAGTTGTTCCATAAAAAGAACATTCTCGTTGACAGGCCGGCCCGATCGACCGATGCTGTCCTGGCATTCGAGGCCGGCGACCGGCCTCTCGCCGCGGTGATTTGAGGCGATTGCGCCGCGAGACCAAACGCTAAAGCACCCCGGCGCCGCACGGCGCCGGTGGGCCAACTCGGAGACATGACGCGATGCTGCTCTGCCGCATGCCCTGCGCCGACCGCGCCGTTCCGGCCTCCGCCGCCCTCTGTCGATGCGGCGTGCGCCGCGACCTCGTTCGCGCCGCCCGCCCGGGCCGCTGAACCGGCCCGATCCCTGCATCACCCCATTCGCAAGACGTTTTTGCGCGGCGCCCGAGCGGCGGCCGCGACTGGAGATCGTTGCCCATGCAGCCCGCCCGCATCGTCGAGGTCGGCGAGACCTCGGCCGGGATCGTCGTTCCCGAGACCGACGGATTCCGCTTCTTCTCCGCCCACCCGGACTTCCACACCCTCGAGGGCCGGATCTTCCGCAGCCCGCGCCACGCCACCCGGGCGGCGCAGGACCTGCACGCCCGCAAGCGCAGCCGCCGCCTCGCCGCCTGAGCGGGGATCGGACGGATCATAATCTCGCGCCTCGGCGCCGACGCCCTTCGGGCGTGCCTCGCCGCGCCGTCGAACGGAGCCGTTCGACGGCGCGGCGATCCCGGACGATGGAAGGGGCCGTCCCGCCGGGGCGGCCCCTTCCCGTTTCAGCGGTTGCGGGCGAGCAGCAGGATCCAGCCGATCCCGATCGTCAGGACCAGGATGCCGATGGTGGCGAAGGCCGGGGTGCCGTGCTCCATCAGGCGGGGGGCGAGCTGGGTGGCGAAGGCCGCCACCACGAGGCCGACCGCGACCCGGGCGGCGGCCCGCTCGATGCCGCGGGTCAGCTTGTCCATGCCCTTGAGCTCGATCTCCACCGTGACGCGGCCCTGCTTGAGGCGCACCAGCATCAGGTGGATCAGGGTCGGCAGCTCGGAGGCGGCGCCGTAGAGGCCGGTCGCCAGGCCCTGGAACCGGCCCTTCAGGTCCTTGACCGAGAATTGCTGCCGCATGTGGCGGCTGACCGTCGGGCCGGCGGCCGCGAACAGGTCGAAGGCCGGGTCGAGCTGGCGCATCACGCCGTCCGCCGTGACGAGGCCCTTGAACAGGATCGCGAGGTCGGTCGGCATCGCGAGGTCGTTCTCGCGCGCCATGGTCATGAAGTCGGTGAGCACGAGGCCGAGATTGAGCGTCGCGCCGTTGTGGCGGGTGACGAAGGATTGCGAGGCGGCCTCGAGCTTGGTCAGGTCGGGGTTGCTCGCGCCGGTCCAGTCGAGCAGCACCGCCATCAGCCCGTCGGCATCCTCCTGCAGCATCGCGCCGATCAGCATCAGGAGCTGCGAGCGGCGGCGCTGCGACAGCCGCCCGACGATGCCGAAATCGATGAAGGCGATCCGGTTGCCGGGCATCGCCAACAGGTTGCCCGGATGCGGATCGGCGTGGAAGAGGCCCTCGATCATCGCCATCTGCAGGAAGGCGTCGACGCC
>NZ_JTHF01000065.1 GCF_001043895.1 Methylobacterium indicum | reverse complement strand
CGAGCATTCGCCCAACTCAAATCGCGACCGAGGGCGCATCGCGTTGTCGGGCGTTGACCTCCGCCGTCACGGGCCGGTCGGCGTCGGGACGAGCCCTCGTTCTGAGCGGCGGGGCCTACCGGCCGCCGCTCAGGACGAGGTCTCGTCCCGACGCCGACCGGCCCGTGAGGCCGGAGGTCAACGCCCGACAGCGCGATGCGCCCTCGGGCGCGACTTGCGTTGGGCGAATCCTCGCGATCGGCCGCTCCATCGAGGGGCCCGCAGGAGACCGGATGACCAGGACCGACCCCACGCCGTTGCGCATCGAGGACGCGGTGAACGAGCTCTGCCCCTGGTCGGGCAAGCCGATCGCAGCCGACTCGCTGACGCTCTACAACGGCGCGGTCGTTGGCTTCTGCAATCCCGGTTGCCGCGACAAGTTCGAGCGGGCGCTCCACCACTTCGAGGGTGCCCTCCAGGCCCGGCGCGCCGCCTCCGCGGGCCTGCACGAATGACCTCGGACGAGTAAACCCGGAGACTGACGCGCATGTTCGAAGGCCTCTCCGATCGTCTCTCTGGCATCCTGTCCGGGCTGACCCGCCGCGGCGCCCTGACCGAAGCCGACGTCACCGCCGCCCTGCGCGAGGTGCGCCGCGCCCTCTTGGAGGCCGACGTCGCCCTCGAGGTGGTGCGCACCTTCACCGAGAAGGTGCGCGAGCAGGCGGTCGGCGCCGTCGTGCTGAAGTCGGTGACGCCCGGCCAGATGGTCGTGAAGATCGTCAACGACCAGCTCGTGGCGATGCTGGGCGGCGAGGCCGGCATCATCGACCTCAACGCGCCGGCCCCCGTCGGCATCCTGATGGTCGGCCTCCAGGGCTCGGGCAAGACCACCACCACCGCCAAGATCGCCCGGCGCCTGACCCAGCGCGACAAGCGCCGGGTGCTGCTCGCCTCCCTCGACACCCGCCGCCCGGCCGCCATGGAGCAGCTGGCGGTTCTGGCGAAACAGGTCGGCGTCGAGTCGCTGCCGATCGTCGCCGGCCAGTCGGCGGTGCAGATCGCCAAGCGCGCCATGGAGGCCGCGCGTCTGGGCGGCTTCGACGTGGTGATGCTCGACACCGCCGGCCGCGTCACCCTCGACGAGGCGCTGATGCAGGAGGCCGCCGACGTCAAGGCGGCCACCGGCCCGCACGAGGTGCTGCTCGTCGCCGACGCCCTGACCGGCCAGGACGCGGTCAACACCGCGCGGGCCTTCGACGAGCGGCTCGGCGTCACCGGCATCGTGCTCACCCGCATGGACGGCGATTCCCGCGGCGGCGCGGCGCTGTCGATGCGGGCGGTCACCGGCAAGCCGATCAAGCTCGTCGGCACCGGCGAGAAGGTCGACGCGCTGGAGGAGTTCCATCCGGCCCGCGTCGCCAACCGCATCCTCGGCATGGGCGACATCGTCTCGTTCGTCGAGAAGGCGGCCGAGACCATCGACCAGGAACAGGCCCTTCGCGTCGCCGAGAAGATGCGCAAGGGCAAGTTCGACCTCGACGACCTGTCGATGCAGCTCGCCCAGATGGAGAAGATGGGCGGGATCGGCGGCCTGATGGGCATGCTGCCCGGCATGGGCCAGATCAAGAAGCAGGTCGAGGGCGCCAACCTCGACGAGAAGATGTTCAAGCGCCAGCGCGCCATCATCTCGTCGATGACCCCCGAGGAGCGCCGCAACCCCGACGTGCTCAAGGCCTCGCGCAAGAAGCGCGTGGCGAAGGGCGCCGGCGTCGACGTCTCGGAGATCAACAAGCTCCTCAAGATGCACCGCACCATGGCCGACATGATGAAGGCCATGGGCTCGGGCAAGCGCGGCATCGGCCAGGCGCTCGGCAGCATGTTCGGGCTCGGCGGCGGCGGCATGGGCGGTGCCATGGGGGGCCTCGGCAAGATGATGGGCGGCGGCATGCCCCAGCCCACCCCCGAGATGCTCGCCGAGCTGCAGAAGGCCCTGCCGCCCGGCACCTCCCTTCCGCCGATGCCGCCCGGCCTCGGCGGCCCCAAGGCGTCCGGCCCCGCCGGCAAGCTGCCGGCAGGCCCTGCCGGTAAGGCGCCCCCCGCCGCCCCCGGGCTTCCGGGCCTGGGGGCCAAGCTCCCGGGCCTGCCCGGCCTCGGCGGCCTCCCCTTCGGCAAGAAGAAGTAGGTGGCGCGGGGCCGGAAGGTCCCACCCGCCCACATCGTCGAACGATCCTCGCACCCCTCCAACAAGGAAGAGACCCATGTCCCTCAAGATCCGCCTCACCCGTGGCGGCGCCAAGAAGCGCCCGTACTACCGCATCGTCGTCGCCGACGCCCGCTCGCCCCGCGACGGCCGCTTCATCGAGAAGGTCGGCGCCTACGACCCGATGAAGCCGAAGGACGATCCGGCCCGCGTCATCCTGGAGACCGAGAAGGTCCAGGCCTGGCTCGCCAAGGGCGCCCAGCCGACCGACCGCGTCCTGCGCTTCCTCGACGCCGCCGGCCTCGCCAAGCGTCCGACCCGCAACAACCCGCAGAAGGCCGAGCCCGGCACCAAGGCCAAGGAGCGCGCCGCCGCCCGCGCCGAGAAGGCCGGCGCCGCCGCCGACTCGGCCGAGTAAGACCGCGATCATGGCGCGCCGCCCCGACGCCCGTTCCTCCCGCGGTTCCACCCGCGGAGGTTCCGATCCGCGCCGGGGCGCAGGCGCGCCCGCGCGCACCGCGCCCGCACAAGACGCGCGCTCCGGGACCGGATCCCGGGGCGCCCCCTCCCCGGCCGCCCCGGCACAGGGCGGAGGAATCGCCCAGGACCCCGCCTTCGTGCTGCTGGGGGAATGCGGCCGCGCCCATGGCCTCCAGGGCGAGGTCCGGCTGAAATCCTACACCGCCGACCCGGTCGCGATCGGGTCCTACGGACCGCTCACCGGGGCCGACGGCCGCCGGATCGAGATTCTGTCCCTCCGTCCGGCCGCGGGTGCCGCCGACATCCTCATCGCCCGGATCGCGGGCGTCTCGGGCCGCGACGGCGCCGAGGGACTGAACCGCCTCGGCCTCTACGTCGCCCGCGAGCGCCTCGGCGCGCCGGAGGACGACGACGAATTCTTCGCCGCCGACCTCGTCGGCCTCGCGGTCGTGGATCGTGCCGGCCACACGATCGGCACGGTGCGGGCGGTGCCGAATTACGGCGGCGGCGATCTCCTGGAGATCGCGCCGGCCTCGGGCGGCAGCCCGGCCCTCCTGCCCTTCACCCGGGATTTCGTGCCCGAGATCGACGTCGCCAGCCGCCGGGTCGTCGTCGAGCCGCCCGAGGATCTGTTCGCGCCGGCCGCGCCGCGGGATCCCGACGCCGCCTGAAGCGCCGGGCGACCGCTCGGTCGCGACGGACCGGATCCCTGCCCCCATTCACCCGGTGGACGGTCGCGAACGACACGAAAAAGCCTGCCCGGCGATCCGCCGGGCAGGCTTTCTTCGTTCGATCGGGCGGATCGCGGCCCGCGCGGGCCTCAGCGACCGCGGTTCTTGCGCTGCTGGCCGAGGCCCGAGCTCTTGGCGAGCTCGGAGCGCTGGGCGGCGTAGGTGGCGGCGACCATCGGGTAGTCGTGCGGCAGGCCCCACTTCTGCCGGTACTGGTCCGGGGACAGGCCGCGGGTGGTCAGGTGGCGCTTGAGCGACTTGTAGGGCTTACCGTCCTCGAGCGAGATGATGTAGTCCGGGGTGACGGTCTTGCGGATCGGCACCGGCGGCGTGGGCTTCTCGGGCTCGGGGGCCGGAGGGGCGGCGACGCGCTCGAGCGAGGCGTGGACGGCCGCGATCAGGCTTCCGAGGTCTCCGACCGGAACCGAATTCTTCGACACGTAGGCCGACACGATATCGGCCGTGAGCATGACGAGTTCGCCCGGCTCCTGGTCCTGAGTTTCCACGTCTGACATCATAAGGGTTCCGCTTCGAGAGTGTGGTGGACGGAGGCGTTGGAGCGGGCCGGCTCGGGTCCGCACCGCCACTCGATCTTCTTGGGAGCCGTTGCCCGCCAGGCCGACAGGGGCCATTGCCCGATCCCACAGAATCGTTGGCAAGTCTTTCGACGGATCGCAAGACGGCATCAGCAACGCAGCGATAAAATCAGGTAGTTCTTGTGGATTTCACGCAGATACAATCAGATTGAATATACTCAAGGTTGCAAACCGCGACTTGATTTCGCGGATAATTGCATAAAGATCAATCGGTCGCGGCGACGCCCGGGGAACAGGTCTGTCCGCGGCCCGGGCGCGGGCCGCCCCGCGACCGGGCCGGCCTCCGGCTCACGCCGCCGGGACGGGCGACGACCGCTCGGCCTGGGGGACGGCGGCCTTGCGGGACTGGATCTCGATGAAGACGCGCCGGACCTTGGGGCTCTGCGCCTTCATCCGTGCCTCGAGCTGGCTGACCAGCCGCTCGATCTGGCCGCCGTCGAGCCGGTCGTCCATGTCGAGGCTGACATTGACCAGGATGTCGGCCGGCCCGAGATGCTGCGTCAGCACCTCGTTGACGTGGGTCACGCCGGGTTCGGAGCCGACGATATCGTGGATCTTGGCGACCAGTTCCGGCTCCGCCGCCTCGCCGACGAGGAGGCCGTGGGTCTCGATCATCAGGAAGATCGCCATGCCGATCAGGATCAGCCCGATCACGATCGAGGCCGCGCCGTCGAAGGCGGGCTGCTTCAGGGTCTCGGCCAGGATGACGCCGCCGATCGCCACGACGAGACCGGTCAGCGCCGCGACGTCCTCGATCAGCACGGTGAACAGAGCCGGGTCCTTGCTGCGCCGGATCGCGGTGATCGGCGGCAGCCGGCCCTTCTCGCCCCAGAACGCCTTGAGCGCCACGAAGCAGGAATATCCCTCCGCCGCGACCGCGAAACCGAGGATCGCCAGGTTGACGATCACGCCCGGGATGGTCCGGCCGAGGATCACCGCGTCGGCGGCGGGCTCCGGGTGCTGCAGCTTGTGGATGCCCTCGTAGACCGCGAAGGCGCCGCCGCCGAGGAAGATCAGCAGGGCGACCAGGAAGGCGTAGAAGTAGACCTCGCGGCCGTAGCCGAAGGGAAAGCGGGCATCGGCCGGCCGCTGCGCCCGCTTCAGGCCGACGAGGAGCAGGATCTGGTTGGCCGTGTCGACCACCGAATGGACGCCCTCGGCCAGCATCGCGCTGCTGCCGGTGAAGAAGGCGCCGACGAACTTCGCCACGGCGATCGCCAGGTTGGCGCCCGCGGCGGTGTAGATCGCGCCGCTGCTTTCGTGGGCCATGGTCGTCTCGCGCTCCTCGGGGGTGGTTCCGCATCGGGATGGCTGCGGCCCCGCATCGAGCGTGGCCGTG
This sequence comes from Methylobacterium indicum, assembly GCF_001043895.1. Lineage (GTDB taxonomy): Bacteria > Pseudomonadota > Alphaproteobacteria > Rhizobiales > Beijerinckiaceae > Methylobacterium > Methylobacterium indicum. The sequence goes on along the minus strand of NZ_JTHF01000065.1, from coordinate 20,271 downwards.
GCACAACCTGTGCTAACGCCGGGAAAGGCCGGATGGGTCCGGCCGCCGCGAGCGATCGTGCGCCGCTCCGTCCTCAAGGGGCGGATCCGTCCTGCGCGGCGCGGTTCAGGCCGCGTCGCGCAAGGCAGGCGCCGGGACCGGCAGGCCGAAATGCCCGTGGAGGGCCGCGATGCTCGCGGCGAGCAGGTCGCCGAGCGGCGCCAGCGCCGCCGCGTCGGGGGCGCGTCCCTCGACCCGCGCCGCGTGCTCGATGTCGCGCAGGTGCGAGGCCAGCGCCGCGGCGCCGACATTGAGGCTCATCGACTTCAGCCCGTGGGCGGCCCGAGCGGCGGCCTCGGCATCGGAGCCCGCCGCCGCCAGGGCGGCGAGGCCGTCGGGGCCATGCGCTGCGAAGAGCCCGAGCACCCGCTCGACGAAGGCCGAGCCGGAGCCCTCCGCCATCTCGGCGAGCCCCGCCAGGGTGTCGGGGTCGAGGAGCGCGACGGCCGAGCCTGCGGGCTCCGCCCCGGGGGCGGTCTCCGTGACGGACTCCATCGGAGCGTCGCCGGCCGTCGTCCCGGTCTCGCCGAGCGCGGCCGCGAGGGTGCGGGCGAGGTCGGTGAGCGTGAAGGGCTTGAGCAGCACGCCGTCCATCCCGGCCTCGCGCCAGGCCTCGGCCGCCGTACCGACGACGTGGGCGGTCGCCGCCACGATGGCGGTGCGGGGCGTCCCTTGCGCCGCCTCCCATTGCCGGATCGCCCGGGCGGCGTCGAACCCGTCGAGGACCGGCATGCTGCCGTCCATCAGGATCAGGTCGAAGGCACCGTCGCGTGCCGCTTCGAGGGCGCGGTAGCCGTCCTCCACGGTGACGACCCGGGTGACGCCGAGACGGCCGAGCGCCTCGACGGCGACCTCGCGGTTGACGGGGTTGTCGTCGGCCACGAGAACCCGGGCGTGGGGGTAGCGCGGCAGGGCCGAGACCGGCCCGGCCTCGGCACCGATCCCCGCAAAGCCGTTGCCGGCGGCGAGCGCCGCGAGGGCGGGGCGCCACTCCGCCTGCGCCAGCGGCCAGCGCAGCAGCGCGTCGGCGAGGCCCGAGGAGAGCACCGCCGCTCCGCTCGGCTCGCCCATCGGCGCCAGCGCCACGACCCGGCCGGCCCCGTCCGGGCGCCGCCCGGTCCGGGCGAGGGCGGCGGCCTCGACGAGGTGGTGGGCGCCCTCCCCCGCCTCGTCCGAAGCGGCCTGCGGGATAAAGCCCGCCGCCCGCAAGCCAGCCGCCAGGGCGGTGCCGGTGGCCTCTCCCGACACCGCCACGACGACGACCGGCACGATCTCCGGCGCCCGCGTCACGGGCTCGGCCTTGGCCAGGATGTCGAGGGGAATCTCGGCCCAGAAGGTCGAGCCGCGTCCGACCTCGCTCTCGACCCCGATCCGCCCGCCCATCGCGGCGACGAGGCGCTCGGCGATCGACAGGCCCAGCCCGGTCCCGCCGAAGCGTCGCGTGGTCGAACCGTCCGCCTGCGAGAAGGCGGAGAAGATCGTCGGCAGGGTCTCGGCCGGAATGCCGATGCCGGTGTCGGTGACGCCGAGACGCAGGGTCTTTCCCGCGTCCCGGGTCTCGAGACGGACCAGGACGTGGCCGGATTCGGTGAACTTGAGGGCGTTGTTGACGAAGTTGCCGAGGACCTGGCCGAGGCGCACCGGGTCGCCCGCGACGGAGAGCGGCACGTCGGGCCCGACGAACGCCGCGAGGTCGAGCCCCTTGGCCCGGGCACGCTCGCCGAACAGGGTGACGACGGTGTCGGCGACCTCGGCCGGATCGAGGGCGATGCGCTCGAGCGTGAGCTTGCCGGCCTCGACCTTGGCGAAGTCCAGGATGTCGTTGATGATCGCGAGCAGGCTCTGGCCGGAACGGGCGATCACCTCGGCGTAGCGGCGCTGGCGCGCCGGCAGGTCGGCGGCGGCGAGGAGTTCGGCCATCACCAGCATGCCGTTCATCGGCGTGCGGATCTCGTGGCTCATCGTCGCCAGGAACGACGACTTGGCGCTGTTGGCGGCCTCCGCCGCCTCCTTGGCTTCGCTCAGGTCCTGGGTGCGGTCGCTCACCTCCTGCTCCAGCCGGGCCTGATGCTCGACGAGGCGTTGGTCGCGCTCGCGCACCGTATCGAGGAGGCCGTTGAAGCTCGTGGCCAGCCGGCCGACCTCGTCGTCGGCGCCGGAGAGGATCGCGGCCCGACGGCCGTAATCGTGGTTCTCGCGCACCGCATCCATGGTGCGGGCGAGCGCGGTGAGCGGCCGGGTCAGGGCGCGCCCGAGGCGCCAGGCCACCGCGAACCCGACCGCCATGGCGAGCGCGGCCGCCAGGAGGCCGTTGCGCACCACGCCGTAGAGCCGGCCGGCGAGCTCGGACGCATCGGCGATCAGGGTCACCCGCCCGACGATCCGGGTGTTCTCCACGACCGGTACGCTGACCTTGACCGTGTGGACGAAGAGAAGGTGGAAGGGGCTGAAGCCCCCGTCGTCGAGGTCGATGTCGTCGGACAGGCGCAGGCCGCTGCCCTGCTCGGCGAGCACCGATCCGTCCGGGCGGGTCAGCCCGGCATAGCCGACGCCCTCCACCTTGTTGATCGCCCGCAGCGCCGCGTGGGCGCCCGCCGCGTCGTTGGCGGCGGCGGCGCCCGCGGCGGCGGCGGCGAAGACGTTGGCGAGGTCGGTCAGCGCCCGGCGGGTATCGGCGGCGTAGCGGTTGGTCTCCTGCCAGCCGCCGATCACCGTGCCGGCGGCGAGCGCGACGATCACCGCGCCGAGCACCGCCCGGCCGAGGCGGACCGCCAGGCTGCGCGCCCCGCGCGCCGGGCCGGCGGGATCGGCGGCCGGCCGGGGGGCGGGCGACGGCGGACCGGGATCGGCGCGCCGCCGGCCGAGCCGGGATCGGGCGAAGCGGGAGGGCGCCGCACCGGTCGCCCGGTCGGCCGCGGGTGCCACCGGTCCGGCGGCCGGGCGCCCCGGGGGCGGAGCGTCGGGCGCCTCGGCGACGCGGATCACCCGGGCGCGCAGGTCCCGGTTCTGGCCCGGCCCCGGGTGCTGCATGTCTCCGTCCGCCATCGTCCCGCCGGTCACGATCCCCGACCTCACGCGGCCCGGCTCGCGGCCCGGCCGACCAGGTCCGCGACGGCGTCCCAGCGGGACAGGAAGGCCTCGACCACCGCCGGATCGAAATGCGCACCGGACTCCCGCAGCAGGAAGGCATGCGCGGCGTCCAGCGTCCAGGCGCGCTTGTAGGGCCGGTCGCTGGTCAGGGCATCGAAGACGTCCGCCACCGCGACGATGCGGCCGGGCAGCGGGATGTCGGTGCCGGCGAGCCCGTTGGGGTAGCCCGTGCCGTCCCAGCGCTCGTGGTGGCTCACCGCGATCTCGGCGGCGAGGCGCACCACGTCCGACGAACTGTTGGCGAGGATCCGGGCGCCGCGCTCGGCGTGACGCTCCATCTCCCGGCGCTCCTCGGCGCTCAAGGGGCCGGGCTTGAGCAGGATCGCATCGGGAATCGCGATCTTGCCGACGTCGTGCATCGTCGAGGCGAGGCTGATCAGCCGGCACTGGTCGGGCGAGAGGCCGAGGGCCTCGGCGATCAGGACCGTGTAGTTCGCCACCCGGGCGACGTGATCGCCGGTATCGGTGTCGCGGTGCTCGGCGGCGCGCATCAGCACGGTGACGATCTCGCGCTCGCGCGCCTCGACCTGGGCGACGGCGGCCGCGACCTCCTCGGCGAGCCGGGCGGATTGCGCCGCCTCGGCCTTGTGGGCGCGGCGGAGCGCCAGCAGGTTGGTGACGCGGGCCCGGATCTCGACCGGGTCGCAGGGCTTGTTGACGAAGTCGGTGGCGCCGGCCTCCAGGGCGGAGCGGCGCAGGGCGCGCTGGTCGAAGCTCGTCACCATCACGATCGGCACGTGGGCGAAGCCCGGCAGCGCCCGCAGGGCCCGGATCACCGCGAGGCCGTCCATGCCCGGCATCTCGTAGTCGGTCAGCACGATGCCGATCTCGTCGGTGTGGGCGGCCGCGCAGGCAAGCGCATCGGCCGGCCGCGTGAAGCTCTCGGGGCGGCATCCCACGATCGGCCGCAACGCCTCGAGCATCAGCAGGTTGTTCAACTCCGCATCGTCGAGGACGATCGCACGCATGAGGTCTCCTCCGGCGGGAGCTCGCCCCCGCCCCGCGACCGTGCCGGGGAAACCTTGACAACTCACTCCCCGCAGAGCGGCGATTTCGCGCGATCGGCCGCCGTTCCGGTGGTTCCGCGGCGGTTTGCGGCGTCTTAGGCTTTGAAACTGGACGCGGGCGGCGCTAGAGCACTGGCGGCGGCCGCGCGAAACCCGGAGCGGCGGCCGGACAGCTCCGCACACTTCCCGGCGCGACACGAGACGGGCGCGCCCCCGCACGCAGGACAGACGAGACCAACACGATGGCCGGCTTCAAGGACCAGAACTTCAACGACCGGCGGAGCACGTCCGCGGACGCGAAGAAGGCCCTGCTGGAGAGATTCAAGGCCCGGCCCGCCGCCGACGACCCCGAGGTCCAGGCGCGCCTGGCGGAGCGCCAGAAGATCGCCGAGGCCCGCGCCGCCCGCACCGCGGAGCGCGACGCCGCCAAGCAGGCCGAGGCCGAGCGCCGCGCCGCCGAGGAGGCCGAGGCCAAGGCCCAGGCCGAGCGCGAGGCCGCTGAAGCCGCGGAGCGCGAGGCCGCCATGGAGATCGAGCGCAAGGCCGCCCGCGACGCCCGCTACGCCGCCCGCAAGGCCCGCCGCAAGTAGCCGATACGCCTGCGGCCGCCCCGAGGGACGGCCGCCATCGTTCATCAGCCCGCCGGGATCCGCTCCCGGCGGGCTTTTTCGTCCGCGGGCCGCTAAGCCCTCCCGGCGCGGTCGCGACGACCCGACATCGGGCCACGGGTACCGGGCGCCCATCGCGGGACCGCCTTCGCGCGGCACGTGCCGGCTGCGCTCAGGCGTGGGGGACCCTCGCTCGCGAGAGAGACCTCACTCGCCCTTGCGCGGACGGCCCCGGCGGGCCGGGCTCGGGGCGGTGTCGCTGGCGCTGGCGCTCTCCGCCGCGAGCCGGGCCGCCGCGGCGCGGTCGCGGCGGATCTGGCCGAGGCCGAGGGTCTTGGCGAGTTCGGACCGCTGGGCGGCGTAGGTGGCGGCGACCATCGGGTAGTCGTGCGGCAGGCCCCACTTCTGGCGATACTCGTCCGGGGACAGCCCGCGGGTGGTGAGGTGCCGCTTCAGCGACTTGTAGGGCTTGCCGTCCTCGAGACTGATGATGTGGTCGGGCGTGACGGTCTTGCGGATCGGCACAGGCGGCGTCGGCTTCTCGGGCTCGGGGGCCGGGGGAGCGGCGACGCGCTCGAGCGAGGCATGGACGGCCGCGATCAGGTTCGCGAGTTCTCCGACCGGCACCGAATTCTTGGACACGTAGGCCGACACGATATCGGCCGAAAGATTGATCAGATGCGAGGTCGGTGCCAGTTCGTCAGCGCTCATGTAGCCCCTCCTTTTTGGAAAACTTCTTTGCACATGTCGCCAAAAAGCCTAACAGTCAATGAAATTTTTTATTGGCGAGTAGATTGTAACGGATAAGAGCGGTCGAAACACCGTTGCCGACAAGGCGCTGCTTGTGAAGCGAGCACTTCATTGCCCATGAGCGGTTGTAGAAGGAAAATTTGCTCCGCCGCGATTTCGATGCGAACCTAGCCAGGCGACTTAAGACCGTCCGACGATGACTGTTACAAGGTTACAGCTCGGCGGTCGGTTACCCTACGAAATCAATACTATCGGTTGTGATGCCGGGATCGGACTTACTCAATAGTAGTGTCGGCACGGCACACGGGTCGCGGCCGTCCATGCAATCTTAAGATGCACCAAAAAAATTTCGATCCCGCGAATCGAAGAAGGGCACCCGCTCTCGCGGGTGCCCTTCGGACCGCATGGAGGCGGCAGGCCCGCACGACGGCGGCGGGCTCACGCCGGAGCGGCCTCGCGGCCGATCCTCCGACGCCTTGGTCTCGCTCGCGCGCGCCAGGCCCTCAGGGCTTCGGCGCGGCGGCCGGGGTCGCGGGCTTGCCGGTCGCCGGAGCGGCGGGAGCGGCCTTGGCGGCGGCGGCCCATTCGGGGTCGGGCCGCGGACCGCTCGGGGTACCGGTCGGGGCGGTGAGCTGGCCCGCGGCGGTGTCGCTGACGCGGGTCCAGGTCTGGGAGCCGCACAGGAAGCCCATCAGGCAGCCCCTGACGTTCAGCTCGCCCGGCTCCTCCGTCCAGATCGAGACGTCGTAGAGCTTGCCGTCGTCGGCGTTGTAGATCTGGCCCTCGTAGCGATTGTCGGCGTTGGGCTTGAGACCCATGATGAGCTGGTGGCCGAGGGCGGGCCGGCCGCGCTTCTTGGCGTCGGCGTTCTTGAAGTCGACCCGCGGCTGGCCCTTGTCGTCGTTGGGGGTCTTCAGCCAGACGGCGTAGCCGCAGACGCGGTCGGTGCGGCTCGGGCACTTCTCGATCCGGATGCGGGCACGGCCGTCCTCGGTCAGCCAAGTCCCGCTCGGGTCTTTGGGGGTGGCGAGCGCCGCTCCCGAGGACAGGCCGAGGGCCACGAGCGCCCCGGTCAGGACCTTCTTCATACTATACACCCTCGTCTGGCGGTGCGGTCCGCGCATGCCGTGATCCGTCGCTGATGCCGCATCGCGCGGCCGGATGCCAGAGGCCGGCCCATTGCGTCGGAATCGTGGGCGGCCGAGGCGGACATGCTGCCTCACGGCGGGATGTCACATGGCCGGCCGCTCCTGCGGCGAGCTAGAGCAGCGACGCCGGGCGGCAATCCCGCACAGGCCGAACCACTGTCGATTTCGGGTCTCGCGAACTCGACGCATGGGATCTCCATGGGATCTCGATGTCGGCAATCTCGACATTCGCGATCTCGACCGCCGCTTTCCCGACTGCCGCGCCGCGGCGTCCCGCATCACCGCCAGGGCTGCCGCATGTTCACGACCGAGCTTCTCGTGATGACCTCCGCCACCCTCGGGGCGATCGTCATCGTGCTCGCCGCCCGGCCGGGCGTCAGCTTGCGCACGAGCCTGCCGCGGCTGCCCAGGGCCGTCGGCGCCGCCCGCCGACCCGCCGGACGCTGAGGCGAGCGACCCGGGGCCACCGGCCGTGCGACCTCGTCCGGAAACAGGGAAATTACGGGGAGATCTCGTGGTTTTTGGTGCGGTGCAGCACCGCGGGAACCCGGAAAGGCTGCTAGACTTCGGCAAGTCATAGGTCGCGCCGTCGCGGCGCCCCAGACCCCGAGGAGCCGACCCGACCGTGCCGCACGCCTCCGAGCTGATTGCCATCATCGCCCTCGGGCTCGTCTTCGCGTTCGTCGGCGGCATGCTCGCGCAGCGTCTGAAGCTCCCGCCGCTGGTCGGCTACCTGCTCGCGGGCCTCGCGGTCGGGCCACATACCCCGGGCTTCGTCGGCAATGCGGAGCTGGCCGGACAGCTCGCCGAGATCGGCGTGATCCTGCTGATGTTCGGGGTCGGCCTGCATTTCTCCATCGGCGACCTGATGTCGGTGCGGGCGATCGCGCTGCCCGGCGCCGTGGTGCAGATCGCGGTCGCCACCCTGATGGGCCTGGCCCTGAGCTTTGCGTGGGGCTGGGGCCTCGGCGCCGGCCTCGTCTTCGGCCTCGCACTCTCGGTCGCCTCGACGGTGGTGCTGCTGCGGGCGCTCGAGGAACGGGGACTGCTCGATTCCGACAAGGGCCGCATCGCCGTCGGCTGGCTCATCGTCGAGGACCTGGCGATGGTGCTGGCCCTGGTGCTGCTGCCGGCGCTCGCGGGGCCCCTCGGCGGCGAGAGCGCGGGGGCGGCGCACGGCATCGCCGGCGACGGCAACATCTGGCTCACCCTCGGGCTCACCTTCGCCAAGGTGACGGCCTTCGCGGTCGTGATGCTGGCCGGCGGCCGGCGGGTGGTGCCCTGGATCCTCAACCAGGCCGCCCGTACCGGCTCGCGCGAGTTGTTCACCCTGGCGGTCCTGGCGCTGGCGCTCGGCATCGCCTTCGGCTCGGCGGAACTGTTCGGCGTCTCCTTCGCGCTCGGCGCCTTCTTCGCCGGCATGGTGCTGGCGGAATCCGACCTCAGCCACCAGGCCGCCGCCGATTCGCTGCCCTTGCAGGATGCCTTCGCGGTCCTGTTCTTCGTCTCGGTCGGCATGCTGTTCGACCCGACGATCCTGCTGCGCGAGCCGCTCGCCGTGGTGGCCACCCTGGCGGTCATCCTGGTCGGCAAGTCGCTCGCCGCGGTCGCGATCGTGCTCGCCTTCCGCCACCCGCTCTCGACGGCGCTGACCATCGCGGCGAGCCTCGCCCAGATCGGCGAGTTCTCGTTCATCCTGGCGAGCCTCGGGATCGGCCTGAAGCTGCTGCCGCCGGAGGGCCGCGACCTGATCCTCGCCGGCTCCCTCCTGTCGATCACCCTCAATCCGCTGATCTTCGCCGCGCTGAGCCGCCTCGCCGGCTTCGTCGAGGCGCGGCCGGGGCTCGCCGCCCGGTTCGAGCGCGGCGGCGACGAGATCGCGATGGCCACCCACGACAAGGGCCGGGAAGGCCACGCGGTGGTGGTCGGCTACGGCCGGGTCGGCGGCGCGATCGGCAAGGCGCTCGAAGCCTGGGAGCTGCCCTTCGTGGTGGTCGAGCGCGACCGGCGCCGGGTCGAGGAACTGCGCGGCGCCGGGATCGCGACCGTGTTCGGCGATGCCGGCGCGCCCGGGATCCTCGACGCCGCCGATGTCGGACGGGCGCGCCTGCTGGTCGTAGCGAGCCCGGATTCGCATCAGGCCCGCCGCCTGATCGAGATCGCCCGCGAGGCCAATCCGGGGATCGACACGGTGGTGCGCACCCACAGCGACACGGAGCGTCGCAGCCTCGAGGAGGAAAAGGTCGGCCTGGTGCTGATGGCCGAGCGCGAGGTCGGCTTCGGCATGGCGCTCTACGCCCTGCGCAGCCTCGGCCTCGGCGAGGGCGAGGCGCGCCTCTTCATCGACACCAGCCGGGCCGAGAGCCGGGCCGAGCCCGTCGTGGAGGCCGAGCCCGAACTCGGCGCCCCGGAACTGCGCCCTCACCGCGAGGCGCAGGCGGAATCGTAAGGAAGCGTGATCGAGGACCGCGCCGGCGGCACCATCCGGCCCAGGATCCGGCCCCGTCGCGCGACGACGCTCGTCGGTGCGACATGTGACCGTTACCTCGTCCATCCCGGACATGGACGAGGTCTTGCGTCGTTCGGTCGGCTCACCTTCGGCGTCGGCCCATGCTATTCAGAATGCCCGAGCACGATTCGCCCATGACGAGCCTGCGCAAGACCGCCTCCGTCCGTCCGGCCACGATCGCGGCAGCCACCCATGGCTACGCCGCGGCCCTGCGTGCACGGCGCGCCGCCAACGACAACCGGCCCGCCCCGGGGCGTCGGCGCAACCTCGCGCTCGTCGCGGGGGCCTGGCTCGCCGGTCTGGTCGCGGCGGCCATCGCCCTGTGGCGCACCGGGGGCTTCTGAGCAGAGCCGGTCGCCCTGCGATCCCCCCATGACGATCCGAAGGCCGTTCGCCGGCGCTTCGGCCAAGACGAAACGCGCCCGCCGGACGGAAGAACCGCCGGGCGAGCGCGCCGAAACAGGGCTGGATCTCGTTCGTGGAACGGGATCAGCGGGCGTGGTGGTGACGGTGCATGCGGCGATGCTTCATCATGCGCTTGTGGCGCATGGTCGGCTGCATGGACTGGCGCGGGGCCATGCGCATGGCCGGGGCGCCACCGGGAGCACCCATCTCGCGCTGCACGCCGCCGAGCGGGCCGCCGGCCTGCGAGCCGGAATTGTTGTAGGGCGAGCCGCCCTAGGCGAAGGCCGGAGCGGCGGCGACGGTGAGGACTGCCGCGACCAGGCAGGACTTGAGGACGTTCATCGGGCACCTCGACGATAAGGCAGCCCGTCAAGTCGGGCCGTGCTGAGAAGACGCACACGGCCGGGTTTGGTTTCATGGCCCCGCTTGATTCCCTGTTATCTCCTGTGGAGAGCGGGCTTCCGGGACCGGGCACTGGGAGCGAAGGGCCCGGCCGGCGGCCGGCCCCCTCCCCCGCCGGGCTCCCTCGAGCGCGTCACGATCGCGCTGCCATCGCGAAGCTTTCTCGATCTTTGATCCAGCCGCATTTTCTGCGACGAACCGGCATCCACGTCGTCGGAAAATGCTGCAGACCGCGAGCGGCCGGATCACCAGCTGGTGAGCACCGCGCCGCCGAACTTGCTCTCGATGAAGGCCTTCACCTCCGGCGAGCGGTAGGACTCGACGAGCGTCGCGACCCAGGGCTTGTCCTTGTCGACGCTGCGCACCGCGATCACGTTGACGTAGGGGCCCTTGGGCTCCTCCTTCAGGATCGCGTCGCCGGGCTTGAGGCCGGCCGCGGTGGCGTAGTTGGTGTTGACCGCCGCGGCGTCGACGTCGTCGAGGGAGCGCGGGGTCTGGGCCGCGTCGACCTCGACGATGCGCAGGCGCTTCGGGTTCTCGGTGATGTCGGCGACGCTCGGCTTGAAGCCGACGCCGGGCTTCAGCTTGATCAGCCCCTTGTCCTGCAGGAGCAGCAGGGCGCGGCCGCCGTTGGTCGGGTCGTTCGGGATCGCCACCGTGCCGCCCGCCGGCACCGCGTCGAAGCTCTTGTGGCGCTTCGAGTAGACGCCCATCGGAAAGTTCACCGTCTGGGCGACGCTCTCGATCTTGTAGCCGCGATCGGCCTTCTGGTTGTCGAGATAGGGCTGGTGCTGGAACGAGTTGGCCTCGAGCTCGCCCGACGACAGGGCCTCGTTCGGCACCACGTAGTCCGAGAACTCGACGACCTGGAGGTCGAGGCCCTTCTTGGCGGCGATCGGCTTCACCGCCTCGAGGATCTGGGCGTGCGGGCCCGGCGTGACGCCGACGCGCACCCGCTGGCCCTGCGCGAGGGCGGGAAGGCTGGCGGCGGTGAGGAGCACCGCCAGGGTAAGGGTACGCAGCATCGGGGTCACGCTCCGGAGGACGATCGAAAGAGGACGGAAAGAGGGGGTCAGCCGTGGCGCAGGCGCTTGTTCATGCGCCGCGCCAGCCGGTCGCCGAGGGTCTGGACCAGCTGCACCAGGACGATCAGCACCACCACGACGGCGAGCATCATCTCGGGCATGAAGCGCTGGTAGCCGTAGCGGATGCCGAGGTCGCCCAGACCCCCGCCGCCGACGGCGCCGACCATGGCGGAGAATCCGATCAGCGACACCACCGCCAGGGTGAGGCCGAGCACGATGCCGGGCAGGGCCTCGGGAATCAGCACCTTGAGGACGATCTGCAGCGGGCTCGCCCCGAAGGCCCGGGCCGCCTCGACGAGGCCGCCATCGACCTCCCGCACCGCGCCCTCGACGAGGCGGGCGATGAAGGGGATCGCCGCGACGGTGAGCGGCACGGTAGCGGCGCTGGTGCCGATCGAGGTGCCGGCGATCAGCCGGGTGAACGGGATGATCGCCACCACCAGGATGATGAACGGCGTCGAGCGGGTGGCGTTGACGACGAGACCGAGCACCCGGTTGGCCCAGGGCGCGGCGAGCAGTTCGCCCCGCCCGCTGGTGGCGAGGAAGACCCCGAGCGGCAGCCCGACGAGCGTGCCGATGGCGGCCGCGACCGCCACCATCTGCAGCGTGTCGAGGGTGGCCTGGACGAGGAGGCGGGTCAATTCAGGCGACATGAGACGAATCCGAAGCGCCGGGCGCGGCGGTCCGTTGCCAGCCGGCGAGGTCGAGGGTGCCGAGCCATTCGACGTCGAGGCCGCGGGCGGCGAGGAACTCGGTCGCGCGGGTCACCGTGGCGGCGTCGGGCGGGATCCCGACCACCAGCGTGCCGAACGGACGGCCGGCGATCTCGTCGACGGTGCCCGACAGGATGCCGGCCGGGATGTCGAGGTCGCGGGTGAGCTGGGCCAGCACCGGGTCGGTGGCGTGCGGGCCCCGGAAGGTGATGCGCAGCACCGCCTGCTTGCCGTCGCCCTGCCCTGCGGGGACCGGGCCGGGCGTGAGGCGCGCGGCGAGCGCCGGCGGCAGGGTGCGGCCGGTCTCCTCGTCGAGGAAGGTGCGGGTGATCGCGGCTCTCGGCCGGGTGAAGACCTCGAACACGTCGCCGCTCTCGGCAATGCGGCCGCCGTCCAGCACCGCGACCTCGTGGGCGATCGCCCGGATCACCGCCATCTCGTGGGTGATGAGCAGGATCGTCAGGCCGAGCTCCCGGTTGATCCGGCCCAGCAGGTCGAGGATCGAGCGGGTCGTCTCGGGATCGAGGGCCGAGGTCGCCTCGTCGGAGAGCAGCACCTTCGGGTTGGTGGCGAGCGCCCGCGCGATGCCGACGCGCTGCTTCTGGCCGCCGGACAGCTCCGCCGGGTAGCGGTCGGCCTGGGGCCCGAGCCCGACGAGATCGAGGAGTTCGGCCACCCGGGCGCGGATCGCGGCCTTGTCGGTGCCGGCCACTTCGAGGGGCAGCGCGACGTTGCCGGCGGCGGTACGGGCCGAGAGCAAATTGAAGTGCTGGAAGATCATGCCGATGCCGCGGCGCTCCCGCCGCAGGGCGGATTCCGACAGGCTCGAGATCTCGGCCTCGCCGACGATCACCCGGCCGCGGCTCGGCCGCTCCAGCCCGTTGACGAGGCGGATCAAGGTCGACTTACCGGCGCCCGAGCGGCCGATGACGCCGAGCACCCGGCCGCGGGGCACGGAGAGGTCGATGTCCTCGAGCGCCGTCACGGCGCCGGCACCGCGGCGGGCGGTATAGGTCTTCGCCACCCCTTCGAGGCGCACGAGGGCGTCGCGGGGATCGAGCCGGCCGCTCAGGTCCGCCGGCACCGGCACGCGGACGGGGGCCGTCACGGCACGCGGGTCCGGGCGGGCGGGGAAACGGTGGCGGTCATCGGGGTCCTTCGGCGGGGTGTCTCGAGCCGGATGGCGGCCGGTACAGAACCCCAGAACCGGACTTTCTGTCAACCGGAATGTTCTTTTTGAAGAACACGCCGGGAGAGAAGAGCTTTTTTCGCGTGGCCTCGCTCCCGTCAACGCCCGGGCCGCGCGACGGGGTGCGGAAAACCGTGCATTCTCCTTGCTCCGCCCTTGCCCTCCCGGGTCCGCGCGGCCCAGGACGGGGCTCGCAGGAGTGCGCGATGCGACGCCAACCCTTCGGACAGGCCGGGCCCGCGGTGCCGGTGATCGGGCAGGGAACCTGGTACCTCGACCAGGGCGAGCCCACCGTGGCGGCCGCCGCCCTGAATCGCGGTCTCGACGTCGGCATGAGCCACGTCGATACCGCCGAGATGTACGGCGAGGCCGAGCCGCTGATCGCCGAGGCGATCGGCGACCGGCGCGACGAGGTGTTCCTGGTCTCGAAAGTGCTGCCCGGCAACGCCTCGCGCCGCGGCACGATCGAGGCCTGCGAGCGCTCGCTCCGGCGCCTCGGCACGGACCGGCTCGACTGCTACCTCCTGCACTGGCGCGGCCCCCATCCCCTCTCGGAGACCTTCGCGGCCTTCGAGGACCTGGTGCGGGCGGGCAAGATCCTGTCCTGGGGCGTGAGCAACTTCGACGCCGACGACCTCGACGAGGCCTTGTCCGTGGCGGGTCCCGGCCGCATCGCCTGCAACCAGGTCCTCTACCACCTGGAGGAGCGCGCGATCGAGCATGCGGTGCTGCCCTGGTGCCGGCGGAACGGCGTCGCGGTCGTGGCCTACAGCCCGTTCGGCCACGACAGCTTCCCGGGACCGGCGACGCCCGGCGGTCGGGTCCTGGCCGAGATCGCCGACAGCCATGGCGCCACGCCCCGCCAGGTGGCGCTCGCCGCGCTGACCCGGGGGGACGGTGTGCTGGCGATCCCGAAGGCGTCGAGCCCGGCCCACGCGGCCGAGAATGCCGGCGGCGGCAGCCTCACCCTGAGCGACGCCGAGTTCGCCCGGATTGATGCCGCCTTCCCGCGCGGCCCGAAGCCGCGGCACCTGCCGATGCTGTAGGGACGCCGGCCGGAGCCTGCCGTCGTCAGGCCGCCCCGCGATCCGGCGCCGCGGAGGCGTGCAGGCTGTCGCGCAGGGCCAGGATCTCGTCGCGCAGAGCCATCAGCCGGTCCGCCGGCTGGCCGGAGGCGCAGACGATCTCGTCGGGGAACGGCATCGCCTTGTCACGCAGGGCCGCCCCGGCCTCGGTCAGGCTGATGCGCATCAGCCGCTCGTCCTGGACGTCCCGGGCCCGGTGCACCAGGCCCGCCGCCTCCAGGCGCTTGAGGAGCGGCGTCAGCGTGCCGGAATCGAGATAGAGGCGCTGACCCAGAGATTTCATCGTCTGCCCGTCCTGTTCCCAGAGCAGCAGCAGCACCAGGTATTGCGGATAGGTCAGGCCGAGCCGGTCGAGGAGGGGCTTGTAGATCCGGTTGAAGGCGTGCGCGGCGGAATAGACCGCGAAGCAGATCTGGCTGGAAAGGTGCAGCGCGTCGGCGCCATCGGCGCCGGCATCGATCTCGGACATGTCCCGCTCCTCGAGGTACTCCGTCGGGCGGGCCCGACCGCCGGAGCGCCCGACACGACCCCGCATCGGCAAGCGCCATCTCCCATCATATCGGTATCGTTGCGCAAAAATCAAATTGCGCACAATGAGAAACTGGCCTAAGAAGCCGCCACGGCGGATCCGAGACCGCCCGGGATCGACCCGTCCCGGGAGCACGGCCGCCCCGACAGCAGGAGAAGTCCGATGTCCGTCGACGTGAAGTACACCACCCAGGCGACTGCGACCGGCGGCCGCGACGGCCGCGCCCAGACCCAGGACGGCAGCCTCGACGTCAAGCTGTCGACCCCCAAGGAGCTCGGCGGCGCCGGCGGCGCCGGCAACAACCCCGAGCAGCTCTTCGCGGCCGGCTACGCCGCCTGCTTCCTCGGCGCGATGAAGTTCGTCGGCGGCCAGGAGAAGATCGCCGTCCCGGCCGACACCACCGTGACCGCCAAGGTCGGCATCGGCCCGCGCTCCGAGGGCGGCTTCGGCATCACCGCGGACCTCACCATCTCGCTGCCGGGCCTCGACAAGGCAACCGCCGAGACGCTGGTCGAGAAGGCCCACCAGGTGTGCCCGTACTCGAACGCCACCCGCGGCAACGTCGATGTCGGCCTGACGGTCGCGTAATCCTTCGGAGTCCGGGCGGCTGCACGCCGCCCGTCTCCTTTCGAGGCGCCCCTCCTCCCGGAGCGGGCGCCTTTTTCGCAGGTCAGTCGGGCCGGCGCAGGCAGGCGGCGGCGAGCGCCAGGAAGGCGCGGGCGCGGTGCGACAGAGCCTCACGCCTGTCCCAATCGATGCCGTGCTTCTCCTCCGACGAGAGTTCGCCGAAGGTCAGCGGAGACTCGTCGGGCTTGAACATCGGGTCGTAGCCGAACCCCTTGTCGCCGCGCGGCGGCCAGACCAGCTCGCCGAAGACCCGGCCCTCGAACAGCTCCTCGTGGCCGTCCGGCCAGGTCAGGACCAGGGCCGAGACGAAGTGCGAGCGCCGGTCGGTGGCGCCGCGGGTCGCGAGCTCGCGCTCGATGCGCGCCATCGCGCCGGAAAAGTCCTTCGAGCCGCCGGACCAGCGGGCCGAGAAGAGGCCGGGTGCGCCGTCGAGGGCGTCGACGCAGAGCCCCGAATCGTCCGCGAAGGCCGGCAGGCCGGTGGCGTTCGTCGCCGCCCGCGCCTTGATGGCGGCGTTCTCGGCAAACATCGTGCCGGTCTCGTCGGGCTCGGGCAGGTTCAGCTCGCCGGCCGAGACCGCCTCGACGCCGAAGGGGGCCAGCAACTCGCGCATCTCGCGCAGCTTGCCGGCATTGTGGGTCGCGATCACGACCCGCCCGGAAAGGAGGCGTCCCATCAGGCGATCGCCTGCTTCTGGAGCGCGACCAGCTCGGCGACGCCCGCCTTGGCGAGCCGCAGGAGGCTCAGGAACTCCTCCTCGGAAAAGGGCTTCACTTCCGCCGTGCCCTGCACCTCGACGATGCCGCCGCTGCCCGTGATGACGAAGTTGGCGTCGGTCTCGGCGCCGGAATCCTCGGCGTAGTCGAGGTCGAGCACCGGCGTGCCCTTGTGGATGCCGCAGGAGATCGCCGCGACGTGGTCGCGCATCGGGTCGACCGAGATGATCGAGCGGCCGCGCATCCAGGTGAAGCACTCGTGGAGTGCCACCCAGGCGCCGGTGATCGCCGCCGTGCGGGTGCCGCCATCGGCCTGGAGCACGTCGCAATCGACCACGATCTGGCGCTCGCCCACCGCCGGCAGATTGACGACGGCGCGCAGCGACCGGCCGATCAGGCGCTGGATCTCCTGGGTGCGCCCGGAGGGCTTGCCGGCATTGACCTCGCGCCGGTTGCGGTCGTGGGTGGCGCGCGGCAGCATGCTGTACTCGGCCGTCACCCAGCCCTTGCCGGAGCCGCGCAGCCAGCCGGGCCCGCGCTCCTCCAGCGAGGCGGTGCACAACACCTTGGTCTCCCCGAAGGTCACGAGGCACGAACCCTCGGCGTAGCGCGAGACGCCCCGCTCCAGGGTGACCTTGCGCAGCTCGTGGGGGGCGCGCTTCGAGGGGCGCATGGGCAACTCCTGTGCAGAGCGGCGCGCGCGACGGCGCGACGCGGGATCGCGAGGTCGCGCGCTCTTAGGCGCTGCTGTCGGGAGCGGCAAGAGGAGCGGCAACAAGGGGAGCGCCAGGAGGAGCCAGGATGGGTAGCCGGGATGGGAGGGGATTTCCGGTAGGGAGGGAGGGTTTCGAGGCCGTACGCCTGACCGTCCGCGGCTCCCGTCCGAATCGAGTTTCGATCAATCCAGCGCGCTTCCCCCCTCCCGTGTGGGAGAGGGGAATCCGCGAGGATCCCGTGACCGGGGGATGCCTGGCGGCGACCGGCTCAGTAGTAGCCGTAGCCCCGGTGATGGTGCCGGCCGTGATGATGGCCCCAGTGCCGGTGGTGATGATGGCCCCAGCCGTGGTGGCGGCGATGATGGCCCCAGCCGCCGTGATGATGATGGTGCCGTCCCCAACCGCCGTGATGGCGGTGGCCCCAGCCGTGGTGATGGCCGTACTGCACCTGGACCACCCCGGCCTCGGTCACGGGAGCCGCGCCGGGTGCGAAGGGCGCCGCCTCGGCCGCACCGGCGGCGAGGAGACCGCCCGCCACCAGGGCCGCTGCCGCGAGGAGCCGCCTGCCGGCCTTCACGGGATCGCGCATCGTCAGCATGTCCGCCTCCGTTGGTTCCTGCCGCATCGCTGCGGGCATGGCGGCACTCTGGGACCGGCGGGCTGAACGCGTCGTGAGACCGCGTGTCGGCCCCCGTTCAGGCGTGACGCGCTAGACGCGGGCGGACTCCGCGATTCCGGCCTCGCGCGGCTTCCCGTCCGCTTGCGCCCGGCGCGGCGGCGCCTCACAGTGAGGGGTAGTCAGGCTCCCGTAGGGTTGATGAACACGCGCGATCTTCCACCCCTGCCGGTCGGTTCCGGGCAGGCCCGTGCCATTGCAGAGCTCAACGAGCGGTCCCGGGAGATCTTTCGGCAGATCGTCGAGAGCTATCTCTCCAACGGTGAGCCGGTGGGGTCGCGCAACCTCGCCCGCATCCTGCCGATGGCACTCTCGCCGGCCTCGATCCGCAACGTGATGTCGGACCTCGAACAGGCCGGGCTGATCTACGCCCCCCATACCAGCGCCGGGCGGCTTCCCACCGAGCACGGGCTGCGCTTCTTCGTCGATGCGCTGCTCGAACTCGGCGATGTCGGCCAGGAGGAGAAAGGCCGGATCGAGGCGCAGATGCGCGCCGCCGCCTCGCGCCACCACACCTTCGAGAGCGCGCTGACCGAAGCCTCCGTGCTCCTGTCGGGCATCTCGCGCGGGGCGGGCGTCGTCGTCACGGCCAAGCAGAACCCGCGCCTGCGCCACATCGAGTTCGTGCGCCTCGATCCCGGCCGCGCCCTGGTGGTGCTGGTCTCCGACGACGGCTCGGTCGAGAACCGCCTGCTCGACCTGCCGCACGGCCTGCCGGCGGGGGCGCTCCAGGAGGCTTCGAACTTCCTCAACGCCCGCATCCGCGGCCGCACCCTCGGCGAGGTGCGCGGCGAGATCGAGGCGGCCCGGGCGGCGATGAAGCAGGAGCTCGACGAACTGACCGAGCGCCTGGTCGATGCGGGATTGGCCCGCTCGGTCGGTCCGAGCGAGGAGCGCCAGCTCATCGTGCGGGGGCAGGCCAACCTCCTCGACGACCTGCGGGCGGCCGAGGACCTGGAGCGCATCCGCCTGCTCTTCAGCGACCTCGAGAGCCAGAAGGACGTGATCGACCTCCTGTCCCGCGCCGAGGGCGGCGAGGGCGTGCGGATCTTCATCGGCTCGGAGAACAAGCTGTTTTCGCTCTCCGGCTCGTCGATGATCGCGGCCCCCTTCCGGGACGGCAGCCAGACCATCGTGGGCGTCGTCGGCGTCATCGGCCCGACCCGGCTCAACTACGCCCGCATCGTCCCGATGGTCGATTTCACCGCCCGCGTGGTGTCGCGGATGCTGGAGCGCGGGCGCGGCTGAACCACGCCTGCGGCGCAACCGGTTTGTGGTGTGGGAAACGCGAAAATCCCGCTTGTCCCCCGGATTCACAAGCGCGACCGGCTCCGTCATGGTCGGGGGATGGTCCGTGATTCCCTG
The DNA here is from genome assembly GCF_001043895.1 of Methylobacterium indicum. Lineage (GTDB taxonomy): Bacteria > Pseudomonadota > Alphaproteobacteria > Rhizobiales > Beijerinckiaceae > Methylobacterium > Methylobacterium indicum. The sequence goes on along the minus strand of NZ_JTHF01000065.1, from coordinate 1,552 downwards.
ACACCTTGAGCGCCCCGTCCCGCCCCCTGCGCAGCCACCAGCGCAGCCTGTCCGAGCTCGTGGCCGCGCTCGCCCGCGGCGAGGCGTCGGGCATCGGCGACATCCTGGCCGCGGTGACGCCCGGGGGCGGCAAGTCGCTGCTGCCGGTCATCGCCGCCTCGAAGCTGATCGCCGCGGGGATCGTCGAGCGGGTGGTCTGGATCGTGCCGCGGGATTCCCTGCGGCTCCAGGCGGAGGAAGCCTTCGCCGATCCGGCTTGGCGGGCGGCGCTCGGTCATGACCTCTCGGTGCGGGCGGCCGACAACTCGCCCGATCCGAGCCGGGGGCTCTCCGGCTACGTGACCACCTACCAGGCGGTAGCCGCCGCTCCCGCCCTGCACCTCGCCGAGATGCGCCGCCACCGCACCCTCCTCGTCGTCGACGAGGTCCACCACCTGCCGGCGCTGGCCGAGGGGGATGCCGGGGGCGAGGCGGCCAGAACCGAGGCCGCGGCCTGGAGCCAGGCGCTGCTGCCGCTGTTTCGCGCCGCGCATCTGCGGCTCCTGCTCTCTGGCACCCTGGAGCGGGCCGACGGCCGGCGCATCCTGTGGCTGCCCTACCGCACCGAGAACGGCGCCCCGACGCCGGACATCGACGCGCCGGGATGGGCGGTGATCGGCTATTCGCGGGCCGAGGCCTTGGCCGAGAAGGCCGTGCTGCCGGTCAATTTCGGCGCCCTCGACGGCGAGGCGAGCTGGCTGGAAGGCGGGCGCACCTCCGGTCAGGCCCGGGTCGGCCCGCACCGGCTCTCGGGGTCGGGTCCGAGCGCGACGACCCGGCCGGCCCTGTTCACGGCGCTCCGCACCGGGTTCGCCCGCGACCTCCTGCGGGAAGCCTTCTTCGCCACCCGCCGCCTGCGGGCCGAGCGGCGGCGCCGGCGCGGCCTGCGCGGCACCGATGCCGTGCGCGGCCTCGGCAAGCTCCTGGTCGTCGCCCCCGACCAGGCGAGCGCGCAGAGCTACCACGCCATGCTCCAGGCCTGGATGCCGGAGGAGCAGGCGCGCCGCGACGTGCGCATCGCCACCTCGGCCGAGGCGGACGCCCATGCGGCCTTGGCCGCGTTCCGGCTCACCCCCGAACCCGCCGTGCTGGTCACGGTGGCGATGGCCTACGAGGGGCTCGACGCCCCCGAGGTCGCGGTGGTGGCGGCACTGACCCACATCCGCTCGCGCCCCTGGCTCGAGCAGATGATCGCCCGGGCGACCCGGGTCGATCCCCATGCCGGCGACTATGCCGACCAGCACGCCCTGGTCTTCCACCCCGACGACCCGCTCTTCGCCCAGTTCCGCGCCCGGATCGAGACCGAGCAGGCGACCGCGACCCGCCCGCGCAAGCGCCCGGCCGGCGCCGGCTCCCCCGAGCCGCGGCCGCCGGCGCCGGCCGACGACGGCATCGTGCCGCTGGAGAGCAACGCGCTCGGCCTGCGCTACGCCATGCTGCGGCCCGGCCCCTCGGTCGCCCTCGCCCGCCCCGAGGCGAAGGACGGCGACGCCGTCGCCGTGCCGCCGTCGCG
>NZ_JTHF01000064.1 GCF_001043895.1 Methylobacterium indicum | reverse complement strand
GCCGATCCGGTCGAAGCCGGACCTCAACCATCCGAGAAACGAAAAGCAGCGCCGGGTTGCCCTGGCCCTTGCTTCGTCTTCTTTCGGGTAGTCCCGTGGGGCAGGCCGTTTGCTCGGCGCCCCGTCGGTGAGCGGCTGTCTAAGGGTAGCCGGCTCGCCTGTCAACACGACCCCGATCCGAGGATCGGAGCCGTTGCGACGAGGGGAGGGGAGGGGCCTCCCCCATCCGCCCTCGCGTCTATCGGAGATGGGTCTGCACGCCCTGCGTTCAAGCCTTATCGCGGCAGCGAGGCCGCGAAGGCCCTGACATCCTCCGCGAGGAGGTCCGGCTGCTCGAGGGCGGCGAAGTGCCCGCCGCGCGGCATCTCGGTCCAGCGGCGGAGATCCGCGAACATCGTTCGCTCAGCCAGCGAGCGGGGCGGGCGGACCATCTCCTTCGGGAAGGCCGCGTAGGCGGTCGGCACCCGCACCTTCTCCCCGTCCGGCACCGGCCAGGGGCGGTGCATCCGGGAATGATAGGGGTGGAACGACGAGCCGATCGCGCCGGTGAACCAGTAGAGCGCGATATTGGCGAGCATCCGGTCGCGGGGAATCGCCGTCTCGATCGTGCCGCCGCAATCCGACCAGGACCGGAACTTCTCCACGATCCAGGCGGCGAGGCCGGCGGGCGAGTCGGTCAGCGCGAAGGCCAGGGTCTGGGGCTTGGTCCCTTGGATCCACTGGTAGCCGGTCTCCTCCTTCAGCCAGGCGCCGACGCGCTCGTCATGCGCGGCCTCCTCCGGCGTCGCGTCGCGGCCCGAGAGGTCGCGGCGCACCGGCAGCATGTTGAGGTGCAGGCCCTCGATCCGCTCCGGGTAACGCCAGGCGAGGCGCGTGGTGATGAAGGCGCCCCAATCGCCCCCCTGCGCCATGAAGCGCGCGTAGCCCAGCCGCGTCATCAACTCCGAAAAATGGTCGGCGATCTCCTCGACGCCGAGGCGCGGCTGGCCCGGGCGAAACGACAGGCCGTAGCCGGGGAGCGAGGGCGCCACCACCGTGAAGGCGTCCTCCGGCCGGCCGCCGAAGCGGGCCGGGTCGGTCAGGCGCGGGATGAGATCGAGGAACTCGAACACCGAGCCCGGCCAGCCGTGGCAGAGGAGGAGTGGGCGCGGGTTCGGCCCCTGTCCCGGCACATGCAGGCAATGGAGGTCGATCTCGCCGATGCGGTGAATGATTTGCGGAAAGGCGTTGAGCGCGGCTTCCTGCGCGCGCCAGTCGAACCCGTCGCGCCAATAGGCGATCAGGTCGGCGAGGTAGGTCACGTCGGTGCCGTAGGTCCAGGGCGCCTCGGGAGCCTGGTCGGGCAGGCGGGTGCGGGCGAGGCGCTCGCGCAGGTCGGCGAGCGCGGCATCGGGCACGTGGGTGGTGAACGGCTCTGCCGTCATCGGCGGCTCCTCCCTGGCGCGGATCCCTCGACGGGAATCCTTTGCCGTCGACCCTCGCATGCATCGGACCGGATGTCGCGGCCCGCGGCATCATGCTAGGCGCGCCTGCAAAGGGTCCGCGTTGAACGCGGATCGCCAGGGAGGAGCGGGGACATGGCGCAGTATCGCATCGCCACCATCGAGGGCGACGGCATCGGGCCCGAGGTGACGCAGGCGGCGATGGCGGTGCTGACGGAAGCCTGCGGCGCCGGCACCCTCGCGTTCGAGATGCTGGAGGGCGGCGCCGGCCACTACGTGAAGAGCGGCGCAGTGCTGCCGGACGACACCTTCGCGGGCTGTCGCGACGCCGACGCGATCCTGCACGGCGCGGCCGGCCTCCCGGGCGTCGTCTATCCGGACGGGACGGAGGTCGGCAACGACCTGCACCTGCGCCTGCGCTTCCGCCTCGACCTGTACGCCAATGTCCGGCCGATCAAGCTCCTGCCCGGCGTGCTGTCCCCCCTGCGCGCCTTCGAGGGCGGCGGCATCGACTACGTCATCGTGCGCGAGAACACCGAGGGGCTTTATGCCAGCCGCGGCGCCGGGGTGGTGTTGCGCGACGAGATCGCCTCCGACAGTCTGGTCGTGACGCGCAAGGGCACCGAGCGGGTGGCGCGCTTTGCCTTCGACCTCGCCGCCCGGCGCCAGGGCGCGCCGCGGGACGGGCAGCGGCGGGTCACGGTCTGCGACAAGGCCAACATCCTGCGGTCTTACGCCTTCTTCCGCCGAATCTGCGACGAGGTCCATGCCGGCTATCCGGACATCGCCATCGACTACGCCTATGCCGACGCCATCACCGTCCATATGCTCAAGCGGCCCGACAGCTACGACGTGATCGTGGCCGAGAACATGTTCGGCGACATCATCTCGGATCTCGGCGCCGCCACCGTCGGCGGGATGGGCATCTCGCCCTCGGGCGAGATCGGCGACGGCCACGCCCTGTTCCAGGGCGCCCACGGCTCGGCGCCGGACATCGCCGGACAGAACGCCGCGAGCCCGATCGCCACCGTCCTGTCGGGGGTGATGATGCTGCGCTGGCTCGGCCAGCGGAACGGCGATGCGGCTCTCGCCTCCGCGGCGGACCGGATCGAGGCGGCGGTCGGCACGGTGCTCGCCGAGGGCCGCGCGGTGCCCCGCGACCTCGGCGGGGCCGCGAGCTGCACCGAGGTGACCGACGCCGTGCGTCGCGCCCTCGCCTGATTTCCCTTCTTCCCCATGGAGACATCGTCATGAGCAAGCAGCGCGTCGGAATCGTCGGCGTCGGGCTGATGGGGCACGGCATCGCCCTCAACCTCGCCCGCAAGGGCTGGCCGCTCGGCTATCTCGACCATCCGGGCAACCAGCCGACGGACGACCTCGACGCCCTCGGCGCGGCCCGCCACCCCGACCGGACGGCGCTGGCGAAGGCGAGCGAGGTCGTCATCCTCTGCGTCACCGGGACGCCGCAGGTCGAGGACGTCCTTCTCGGCGACGGCGGCGTGCTCGCCTCCTTGCGCCCCGGCACGGTGGTGGTCGATTGCTCGACCGCGGTGCCCGCCTCGACGGCGAAAGTCGCGGCGGCGGTGCGCGAGGCCGGAGGGCGCTTCCTCGACGCGCCGATGACCCGCACGCCGAAGGAGGCGGCGGAGGGGCGGCTCAACCTCCTGGTCGGGGCCGAGCCGGAGCTGTTCGAGGCGATGCACCCGCTGCTCTCGGCCTTCGCCGAGAACATCTTCCATGCCGGCACTGAGGCCGGGGCCGGCCACACCCTCAAGCTCCTGCACAACTACGTCTCGCTCGGCTTCGTCACGCTGCTCGCCGAATCCGCGGCCTGCGCCGGGCGCGCCGGCATCGCCCCGGAGGTGCTGGTCGAGGTGCTGAGGAAGGGCGGCGGCCACGGCGCGGCGCTCGACCGGCTGTCGCCGTTCCTCATCTCGGGCGATTCCTCGCCGATGCAGTTCTCGATCGCCAATGCCCGCAAGGACTTGAATTACTACGTGGCGATGGCCGAGGGGCTGGGCGCCGAGCGGGCCGTCGCCGCCGGGGTGCTGGCCGATCTCGATCGCGTGGTCGAGGCGGGGCACGGGACCGACCACCTGCCGCGGATCGTCTCGCACTTCGCGGCCAAGGACTGACGCAGGCCGGCGGGGTCGGGTATCGTCGCGGCGTCCTCAGGGAGCTTCCCCGCGATGCCCGACCTCTCCGCCTTTCCGATCACCGCGCGCTGGCCGGCCCGGCACCCGGACCGGATCCAGCTCTATTCCTTCCCGACCCCGAACGGCGTGAAGGTGTCGATCGCCCTGGAGGAACTCGGCCTGCCCTACGAGGCCCACACCGTTCAGATCGGCAAGAACGAGACCTGGAACCCGGAATTCCTGTCGCTCAACCCGAACGGCAAGATCCCGGCGATCATCGATCCGGACGGGCCGGGGGGACAACCCCTCGCCCTGTTCGAGTCGGGCGCGATCCTGCTCTACCTCGCCGAGAAGACCGGGCGGCTGATCCCGGCCGATCCGGCCGGGCGCACCGAGACCACGCAGTGGCTCTTCTTCCAGATGGCGGCGGTCGGGCCGATGTTCGGCCAGCTCGGCTACTTCCACAAGTTCGCCGGCCGGGAGATCGAGGACAAGCGGCCGCTGCACCGCTACCGCGACGAGTCGAAGCGCCTGCTCGGCGTGCTGGAGACCCGGCTCACCGGCCGCGACTGGATCATGGGCGCGGACTACACCATCGCCGACATCGCGATGCTCGGCTGGGTGCGCAACCTGATCGGCTTCTACGAGGCGCGGGAACTGGTGGAGTACGACGCGCTCGCAGCCGTCCCGGCCTGGCTGAAGCGGGGGCTCGCCCGGCCGGCGGTGCAGCGCGGGCTGGAGATCCCGCCGCGGGGGTGACCCCGGCGGCAGCCGGAGGGGTCTTTCGCCCTCCGGCGACCCGGGTCAGTCGAGGTCGAGCATCAGGCGCAGGTTCTGCACCGCGGCACCGGACGCGCCCTTGCCGAGATTGTCGAGGCGCGCGACCAGCACCGCCTGGCGATGCGTGTCGGAGCCGAACACCCGGAGTTCGAGCGTGTCGGTGTCGTTCAGCGCCTCGGGCTCGATGCGCTCGCGGTCGGCGCCGTCCTCGGCCGCGTCCACGACCTTGACGAGCTTGGCGCCGGCATAGCGGGCGGCGAGCGCGGCTTCGAGATCGGCGACGCGCGGTGTGCCGGGCAGCAGATCGAGGTGGAGCGGGATCGACACCAGCATGCCCTGGCGGAAATTGCCCACCGACGGCACGAAGATCGGCCGGCGGGTCAGGCCGGCATATTTCTGCGTCTCGGGCAGGTGCTTGTGGCCGAAGCCGAGGCCGTAGAGCTGGAAGGCCGGGGCCTCGCCGGCCTCGTAGGCCTCGATCATCTTGCGGCCGCCGCCGCTATAGCCCGACACCGCGTTGATGCTGATGGGATGATCGGCCGGGATCAGGCCGGCATCGACCAGCGGGCGCAGCAGCGCGATGGCGCCGGTCGGGTAGCAGCCCGGGTTGGAGACGCGGCGCGACGCCCGGATGGCGGATTCCTGCGCGGGCGCCAGCTCGGCGAAGCCGTAGGTCCAGGCCGGATCGACCCGGTAGGCGGTGCTGGCGTCCAGCAGCCGCGGGCCGCCGCCGGGCAGGGAATCGGCGAGCGCCGCCGTCTCGCGCGAGGCGTCGTCGGGCAGGCAGAGGACCACGAGGTCGACCTCGGACAGGAGGGCACGCTTGGCCTCCGGGTCCTTGCGGCTCTCATGCGGGATCGATCGCAAAGTGATGTCGTCGAAGGCCTCCAGGCGCTCGCGGATGCCGAGACCGGTCGTGCCGGCCTCGCCGTCGATGAAGACGCTCGGGCTGTGCTTGCGGGTCATGGGCGAAGTCTCCGTGGCGCGGACCGGCTAATGCCGAACGACGCGCGTCGTGATGGGGGGCGGGGGGCCGTCGAGTCAATCGGCAATGACGGCCCGTGAGGGCAGGAACTGTGCCGCGTGATTCGCGACGGTCTCATGTCGCAGACCCGTCCACAGCCGGAGACCCCGCCCCAGAGGAACCCGGCCCTCGCCGCCCGGTTGTGCTGCCAGATCGAAGCAGACGACCTGAGGAGCCCATCATGGCCGCTACCGCCAAGAAGACCGACCCGAAGCTGTGGGAGAAGGTGAAGAAGGACGTCACCCGCTCCGCGAAGGGCGGCAAGCCCGGCCAGTGGTCGGCCCGCAAGGCGCAGATGGCGGTGCAGGAATACAAGGAGGAGGGCGGCGGCTACGAGGGCAAGAAGTCGTCCGACAACCACCTCAAGCAATGGACCGACGAGGAGTGGGGCACCAAGTCGGGCAAGGAGAGCGGCGAGACCGGCGAGCGCTACTTGCCGAAGAAGGCCCGCGAGGAGCTGTCCGACGACGAGTACAAGCGCTCGACGGCCAAGAAGCGGGCCGACAGCGCCAAGGGCCGGCAGCACTCGAAGCAGCCGAAGGACGTGGCGAAGAAGGCGGCCGCCGCGCGCAAGGCCTCGCACAAGACCGGCAGCCGGGACGGCGGCCAGACCAAGGCCGAGCTGATGAAGAAGGCCCGGGCGAAGAACATTCCGGGCCGCTCCACCATGTCGAAGGGCGAGCTGGAGCGGGCGTTGGGCGCCTGACCGGCGGCGCCGACGGCGAGCACCGGCGCGAGGGCGACCCATTCCTTGTTCCTCCGGTCGGATCGCGGTCGGCGCACCTTCAACGGCGTGACCGCGCATCGGCCTCCGCATGGACGCTCCGGCGCCACTGGCTCGGCGTCGCACCGGTCCATTCCAGGAAAGCCCGCGTGAAGTGGGCGGGATCCGAGTAGCCGAGATCGATCGCGATCCGCCCGATGGATTGCGTGCTCGTCGAGAGAAGAGCTTCGGCGCGGCGGCGCGTCACGTCGCGCCGCAGATCGGCGAAGCCGGTGCCCGCCTGCTCCAGACGGCGTTGAAGGGTCCTGCGCGAGAGCCCGAGACGGCGGGCGACAGCATCGATTAAGGGACGAGCCTCGTCGAGGCCGAGTTCGATGAGGTGGCAAACGCAGGCCGGGAGGTCCTCGCCGATCGGCTTTGTCTCCGCCGGCGACAGTTCCGTCGGATCGAGGCGGCTCGGATTTGCCGCGTCGAGGTGGCGGGCGGGGAAGGCCAGGCCCGCCCGCGGCCCGAAGGAAACCGTGCAGCCGAGGCACGCCTCGATCTCGGCGCGACCCGCCAGGGTCGCTCCCGTCACCACCGCCCGTTCGGGCCGCCAAGCCGGTCCGAGGAAATGGCGGACGGTGCCGAGCAGATAGCCGAGGGCCAGGACCTCGTTGGCCTGGCGCCCTCTCTCGATCCGCTCGGTGATGCCGTAGCCGTAGAACGCGTCGTCGCCCTGCCGGCGCTGGCCCGTCCAGGTGGCGGTCTGCAGCAGAAGCGGCGTGACGACCTCTACCCGGTGCAGGGCCGCGCCCAACGTCTCGGCGGAGCGGACCTGGGCGCCGATCGGCCCGAGGCCGACGATCCCCGTTTGCATGGACAGGCGAGCGGGCAAGGCCGGATCACCGATTTCCCGCAAGGCGGCGGCAACGAGCGCGAGTTGGTCACGCAGCAGGATCAGGCGATCGGGCGTATCCAGCAGCGTCAGCGGCATCCCGGCCCGTCCGAACAAGCGCCCGAGCGAGCCTCCGGCTTCCGTCACCGCCTGGGCGATCGCCCCGACGGTCCGCGCCCTGGTCATGCCGTAAGACGACATTCGAGCCTCCCCGGACGACAGGGTTCTCCGACTGGCGCCGAATGGCAAGCCTCAGCCGCGAGCGACGCCTAAGCCTCGGGGCCCGCAGGGGACGGCAACCACCCGGCACGGGGTCCGGGGCGCTCCCGATCGCGGCAGACGAACCCGGAGAGCCTCATGAAGACCTATCCGTTCGACGACCGCGCCATCGCATGGCGGACCATCGACGGCTTCGACCACGCCTCGTATGCGATTTTGAGCGTCGACGAGCACGCGCGGATCGTCGACCTCCTGCTGAAGTTTGCGGCGAACGAAAGGGTCGCGCTGCACCGGCACGGCGCCGATTACCGGACGCTGGTCCTGCAAGGCGAGTTGCGGATCTACCGGCCCGACGGGACGCTGAAGGAGGTACGGCCGGTCGGTAGCTACGTCGCGGGTCGGGCGGGAGGCGAGCCCCATACGGAGGGCGGCGGCGACCAGGACGCGATCGTCTACTTCACCAACCGCAACATCGATGGCCCGATCTACGAGATCCTCGACGAGGATCACACCGTCGTGGCGACCTTCGGCCTGCCGGAGTTCCGGGCGCTCTACAACGCGCAGGCGGAGGCCGTCGCGTGATGCCGATGGCCAGTCCCCTTCCGCACGGAATCCGCCGGTGCAGGAGCCGGCGTAGGGCGATCTGGTCCCGCCTGCGAAGCGGCGCGCTCGGGCTTCTCCTCGGTGCTGCCGCCGCCCTCGACGGGCACGCCGCGGAAACGCCGCCGACGATCGCGGTCTTGCCGATCAAGCTGCTCGACACATCGGGCGAGCCGACCGATCAGGCACCGCAGCATGGCGTCCGGTTGGCACGCATGGCCGACGACCTCGCGGCGGACCTGACGCGCACGGGCCGATATCGGGCGACGGTCCTCCCAGCCGCGGTACTGGAACGGGATTGTCCCACCGGCAAGGCCGCCTGCCTGCTGGAGGCCGCCCGCCGGCAGGGGGCCGCGCTGGTCTTCGTCGGCGTCGTCCACAAGAGCAGCACCCTGATCCTGCAGATCTGGGCGCGGCTCGCCGATGTCCACACCGGTTGGGACGTGTTCTCGCGCGACCTCAACTTCCGCGGCGATACGGACGAGGCGTGGCAGCGCGCCGAGACGTTCCTCGTCGCGCAGATGCGGGATACCGACCGGAGCCGCGGCGACTGATCGATGCGTCAGCATCTCGGGCCGGGGGTATGACGAGTCCCGATCGTCCGGACGGTCACGAAAAAAGGGCGGGCCCTCGCGGGCCCGCCCTTCTTCTTTGCAACAACCGAAAAGGTCGCCTTAGCGCTTCGAGAACTGGAAGCTGCGGCGAGCCTTCTTGCGGCCGTACTTCTTGCGCTCGACGACGCGCGGGTCGCGGGTCAGGAAGCCCTCGCGCTTCAACGGCGAGCGCAGCTCGGGCTCGAAGTAGGTCAGGGCCTTGGACAGGCCGTGGCGCACAGCGCCGGCCTGGCCGGAGAGGCCGCCGCCGGCCACCGTCACGACGATGTCGTACTGGTCGACGCGGTCGACGATCTGGAGCGGCTGCTGCAGGATCATGCGCAGCACCGGACGGGCGAAGTAGGTGTCGACCGGGCGGTCGTTCACCGTGATCTTGCCGGCGCCGGGCTTGATCCAGACGCGGGCGATCGCGTCCTTGCGCTTGCCGGTGGCATAGGCGCGGCCGAGGGAGTCCAGCTTCTGGACGTGGACCGGGGCCTCGTTCTCGCCCTGCGACGAGTTCTGGGCCTTGCTGGCCTGGCCGAGGTCGGAGAGGGACTGAAGGGTCGCCATCTTACGCGCTCACGTTCTTGCGGTTGAGAGCGGCGACGTCGAGCGTCTCCGGCTGCTGGGCGGTGTGGGGGTGCTCGTTGCCCTTGTAGACCCGGAGGTTGCCCAGGATCTGCCGGAACAGCGGGCCGCGCGGCAGCATGCGCTCCACGGCCTTCTCGACGATGCGCTCGGGGAAGCGTCCCTCGAGGATGAACTTGGCCGAGCGCTCCTTGATGCCACCGGCGTAACCAGTATGGTGGTAGTACACCTTCTGGTTATATTTGCGGCCGGTGAACTTCACCTTCTCCGCGTTGATGACGATGACGTTATCGCCGCAATCGACGTGGGGCGTGTACTGGGGCTTGTGCTTGCCCCGCAGACGCATCGCGATGATCGACGCCAGGCGGCCGACCACGAGGCCCTCCGCGTCGATAACCACCCACTTCTTGTCGACGTCGGCGGGCTTCAGCGAAAAGGTCTTCATCGCGGATAAGTCCCGGAAGTCTTGACGAAAAAAACAGGACGCCGCCGCGGTCAGTGACGAGCGCGCAGCGGCGATGGCCGGCTCAGTAACCGAGGATCGCGTCGGCGTCAAGCGAACCGAAAAACCCGAAACGGCAAAAACCCGAGCGTTTCGAGCAGCTTCGCGATAGCGGTATCATGATACCGCTATTTTGGCGGGATCGCGTAGGTGCCGGTGGCGTGGCAGACCAGCTCCTCCTGATCGAGGCTGCGGATCAGGACCTCGCCCACGGCGAGGGAGCGCCCGAGCTTGAGCAGGCGCGCCTCGGCGAGGAGGTCGCGTTGCGCGGGCTTGCGCATGAAGTTGAACGACAGGTTGGTGGTCACCGCGAGCGCCACCGGGCCGATCTGGGCCAGGATCGCCACGTAGAGCGCCACGTCGGCGAGCCCCATCATCGCCGGGCCGGAGATCGTGCCGCCGGGGCGCAGGTGGCGCTCGTGGTAGGGCAGGCGCATCGTCGCGGTCATCGGCCCGACGCTCTCGACCACCGGACCGGGGCCGCCGTGATGGATCTGCGGAAACACCTCGTCGAGAAAGGCCGAGACCGCGGCGCGGTCCATCATCGGGGCGGGGGACGCGGGGGTGGAAGGCATGCGCAGGGTGGTTCCGGTGATCGTGTTGCACGATCTTGCAGCATGGCGCCCGGCACCGGACAATAGGCCATCCGTGTCGTCCCCGATCCGGGACCGCCAAGGCGAGCCCACCAAGGCGAGCCCACCAAGGCGAGCCCACCAAGCCGAGCGCACATGTCAGACCTTCTCCTCCTCCGCGACGACCGCGACGGCGTCGCGACGCTGACGCTGAACCGGCCGCGGGCCCGCAACGCCCTGTCGCACGCGATGCTGACCGCCCTGGCGGAAGAATTCGCGCGGCTCGCCGCGGACGAATCCGTGCGCGCCGTGGTGCTGGCCGCGGAAGGGCCCGCCTTCTGTGCCGGCCACGACCTCAAGGAGATGACCGCCTATCGGGCGGAGGCCGATCGCGGCGCGGCCCGCTTCAGGGCGCTGTTCGACCTCTGCTCGTCGGTGATGATGGCGATTCCCGCCCTGCCGCAGCCGGTGATCGCCGCGGTCGAGGGCCTCGCGACCGCGGCCGGCTGCCAGCTGGTGGCCTCCTGCGACCTCGCGGTGGCGGGCGAAGAGGCCCGCTTCGCGACGCCGGGCGTGCAGATCGGGCTGTTCTGCTCGACCCCGATGGTGGCGCTCTCGCGCAACCTGTCGCGCAAGGCCGCGATGGCGATGCTGCTCACCGCCGAGATGGCGGAGGCCGAGGAGGCGAAGGCGCTCGGCCTCGTCAACCGGGTCGTGCCCGCCGGCACGGCGCTCGGCCAGGCGCAGGATCTCGCGGCCGGCATCGCGGCGCGCAGCGCCTACACGGTGCGGGTCGGCAAGCGCGCCTTCTACGAGCAGCTGGAGATGCCGCTGGCCGAGGCCTACGCCCATGCGGGCCGGGTGATGACCGAGAACATGCTGGCGCGTGCGGCCGAAGACGGCATCGCGGCGTTCCTCGACCGGAAGGCCGCCCGATGACCCACGACCGTTACGACGACGAGGCTCTGCGCAAGATCCTGCAGCGGGTGCGCAGCATCGCGCTGGTCGGCGCCTCCGCCAACCCGGCCCGGCCGAGCTGGATCGTCACCAAGTACCTCCTGGAGCGCGGCTATCAGGTGATCCCGGTCAATCCGGGCCTCGCCGGGACCGACCTTCTGGGCCGGCCCGTGGTGGCGCGGCTCGCCGACCTCGCCCAGCCGGTCGACATGGTGGAGATCTTCCGCAATTCCGAGGCTGCCGGGCCCCTCGTCGACGAGGCCCTTGCCCTCGATCCGCTGCCGGGCGTAATCTGGATGCAGCTCGGCGTGCGCAACGACGAGGCGGCGGCCCGGGCCGAGGCCCGAGGCGTCACCGTGGTGATGAACCGCTGCCCGAAGATCGAGTACGGCCGCCTCTCGGGGGAGATCGGCTGGACGGGGGTGAATTCCCGCATCCTCAGCGCCAAGCGGCCGAAGCTGGCGGCGAAGGGTTTTCAGAAGCTGACCATCGAGGAAAGGTAAGCTCACCAACTGCCAGCTCGGCGCTTTCGCGGCATACGTCCCGTACAAGAGGCGTGCCTTCCGCGACCGCACCTGTCGCCCGCCGAAAGCCTGGATGGCGGGCGCGCTCCGCTCCTCACGCCGCCGCCGGCAACCCGCCGAAGCGGCGCTGGCGGCTCCGGAACGCGGTCATCGCCGCGGCGAGTTCCGCCTCGCCGAAATCCGGCCAGGCGCAGGGCGTGAAGTGCAGCTCGGCATAGGCGCTCTCCCAGAGCAGGAAGTCGGACAGGCGCTGCTCCCCGCTCGTGCGGATCACGAGGTCGACCTCCGGGGCGCCGTCGCCGGTGACGAGGCGGGCGAAGTCCTCGCGGGTGGCGTCGGGAGCGGCCGCGCGGGCGGCCGCCAGGATCGCGTCGCGGGCCGAGTAGTCGAGGGCGATGCGCAGGTGCAAGCGGGTGCCCGCGCGGGTCGCGGCCTCGGCGGCCGCGATGGCCTCCGCGAGGCCGTCGGGCAGGCGGTCGCGCCGGCCGATCACGGTGAGGCGCACGCCGTCGCGCCGCAAGACCTCGACCTCGCGGGCGAGATAGAGGCGGAGCAGGCCCATCAGCCCGGCCACCTCGGCGGCCGGACGGCGCCAGTTGTCGGAGGAGAAGGCGTAGAGCGTCAGCGTGCCGATGCCCTGGCCGGGTGCCGCCCGCGCCACCCGCCGCACCGTGCCGACCCCCGCCTCGTGGCCGACGACCCGGGGCAGGCCGCGGGTCGTCGCCCAGCGGCCGTTGCCGTCCATGATGAGGCCGACATGAAGCCGGGGCTCCCGAAGCTCGGGCTCTTGCAGGTTGAACTCTTGCAGGTTGGGCGCTTGCAGCTCGGCTTCCTGGATTGAACCGCTTTGCATTGCAAAGTCTCCAGACAAAAAAGGGAGGGAGGTCAGGCCGGGACTGGCTCGGGACCGGCGTCGTTCCGGCCGTCGCCCTGACGGGCCGCCTCGGCGGCATCGCGGACCACGCGCTCCAGCACCGCGAGGTAGTCGACGAAGCGCTGCCGCCCGGTGGGGGTGAGGCGGCAGGTGGTGAGCGGGCGCCGTCCCTCGTAGCCCTTGTGGATCTCGACGAGCCCGGCCTCCTCCAGCACGCCGAGGTGGCGGCTGAGATTGCCGTCGGTCAGGCCGCAGAGCTGCTTGAGGTCGGAGAAGGCCAGGGGCTTCGGGTGGGCGGCGAGCGAGGTGAGGAGGCTCAGCCGCGCCCGCTCGTGCAGCACCCGGTCGAGCCCGTCATACGCGTAAGGGGCAGGTTTAGACATCGTCGCCTCCCGGGGCACGGTGGAGGATGAACGCCAGCAGCCCCTGGCCGAGGGCGAAGGGCAGGCCCATGGTCCAGGGCGAGAGGGCATGCCCCTCGGCCGAGGCCGCGATGGTGCCGAGGCCCGCGACCACGTACCAGCCCGCCGCCAGGGCGACCGGCCGCGGCAGGGCCCGCAGGGAGGCGAACAGCCCGAGGCCGACGAGGATCTGCCACAGGCCCGGCAGCAGCCACAGGGATTCCGGCGCGAGGCGCGCCAGCACCAGGAGCAGCAGCGCCCCGGCGGCGCCCGCCGGCAGAAAGGCCTCGACCGCGTTGAGGATCATCGCGTCGGCGAGCCCGGAATGGTGCCGGCGGCTGCGCGCCAGCATCTCGGCGCCGATCACCAGGATCGAGACGACCGCGACGGCGATCCAGCCGGCGAGGAAGGTCAGGGGCCGGCCGGTCGGATCGTCGAGGAGGGCGGCCTGCGCCACCGCGGCGGCAAGCGCCAGGGCGCCGGTGACCGCCAGCGCGGTGGGGCCGTAGCCCTGGAAGGCGGTGCCGGCGGCGACCTGGCTGCGGATCGCCGTGATGTCGGCCAGCACCCGGTCGAGATCGGCCCTGTCGAGATCGCGCATCGGGGAACCCGCATCAACTTTCTGATGCAAAGTACGCGAATGCGCAAAGTCCCGCAAGGGGATTCGGGCGGCGCCCCGCGCCGCCCGGTCGCGTCTCAGCGGTTGGCGCGCGCCAGGGCGGCGTGGAGCAGCAGATTCACGCCCGGCAGGGTCGGCTCCAGGGAAATATCCTCGGCCTCGTTGTGGGTGATGCCGTCCCGGCAGGGGGTGAAGATCATGCAGGAAGGGGCGACCCGGGCGACGTGGTAGGCGTCGTGGCCGGCCTGGGAGCGCAGGTCCATGGTCGGGATGCCCAGGCGCGCGGCGGTCTCGCGCAGGGTGCCGATCAACCCGTCGTCGAACGAGAAGACCCCGAAACCCCATTCCTCGGCGATGGAGATCTGCGTCAGCGAGCGGGCGGCGCAGTCGGGCAGGGCGGCGCGCAAGGATGCCTTCATGGTCTCGAGGGTCTCGAGCTTGGGCGCCCGCATGTCGATGAAGAGTTCGGCGTATTCCGAGAGCGTCCCGGGGAGGTTCGGCACCAGGTCGAGCCGGGCGGCGGTGGCCTTGGCGTCGGTGTCGGCATGGGCCCAGCCGATGTCGTTGACCGCCACCGCCACCATGGCGGCGCCCACCAGCGCGTTGTGGCGCTCGCCCATCGGGGTCGGGCCGGTATGGGCGGTGGCGCCCTCGACGGCGATGCGCATGCCGCAGCTCGGATAGCCGCCTGTGACGATGCCGACCGGCACGCCCGCCCGGTCGAGGGCCGGGCCCTGCTCGATGTGGAGCTCGAAATAGGCGTCGATGGTGCGTCCGCCGACCGCGTCCGGCCCGCGATAGCCGATGCCGTCCAGCGCATCGCCGAAGCGGATGCCGTCGCGGTCGCGCCGGTTCTCGACCCAGTCCGGCGTCGCCTGGCCGGACCAGGCCAGCGAGCAGAGCATCGGCGGCGAGAACCGCGCCCCCTCCTCGTTGGTCCAGTTCACCACCTCGATGGCGCGCTTCGTCGCGATCCCGAGGTCGTCGAGGGTCCGCAGGACCTCGAGCCCGGCGAGCACGCCCAGGATGCCGTCGAAGCGCCCGCCGGCCCATTGGGTATCGAGATGGCTGCCGATCACCACCGGCGGCAGGTCGGGCTCGGTGCCTTCCCGCCGCAGCACCATGTTGCCGAGCCCGTCGACGGTGAGCGGATAGCCGCCTTCCCCGGCCCAGGCTTTCAGCTGGTCGCGCATCACCCGGTCGGGCTCGGTCAGGGTGAGGCGGCGCAGACCGCCCCGGGGCCCGGTGCCGATGCCGGCCGACACCATCAGGGTGTCCCAGAGCCGGCTGCCGTTCACGGAGAGGTTGGTGGTCATCGCGGAAGGCCTCACGCTACGCGGGGGAGTGTGCGTGCGCCGGGATGCGAAGGCCGTGCCGGACGGCCCGGCGCCGGGCGCGGGGGTGGGGTGCGCGCTACCCGAGCCGCGCGCGGGCCGCCGCGTATTCCGCCTTAAGCCGGTCGATCACCAATGCGGTGGCCGGCGCGTCGTCGATGGTGCCGACGCCCTGGCCGGCGCCCCAGATGTCGCGCCAGGCCTTGGTGGTGCCGGACCCGAAGTTCATCTTGGTCTTGTCGACCTCCGGCAGCGCGTTGGGGTCGAGGCCGGCGGCGGTGACGCTGGGCTTGAGGTAGTTGCCCGGCACGCCGGTGAAGTAGGGGGTGTACATCACGTCGGCGGCCGTCGTGCCGACGATCATCTCCTTGTAGGCCGGCGCGGCGTTGGCCTCCTGCGTGGCGATGAAGCGGGTGCCCATATAGGCCAGATCCGCGCCCATCGCCTGGGCGGCCAGGATCGCATCGCCGGTGGTGATGGCACCCGACAGGATCAGCGGCCCCTTGAAGAAGCGCCGCACCTCGCTCACCAGCGCGAAGGGCGAGAGCGTGCCGGCATGGCCCCCGGCCCCGGCGCAGACCAGGATCAGCCCGTCGACGCCGGCCTCCAGCGCCTTCTCGGCGTGACGCACGGTGGTGACGTCGTGGAAGACGACGCCGCCCCAGCCGTGCACCGCCGAGACCACCGCGTCGGGCGCCCGCAGCGACGTGATGATGATCGGCACCCGGTGCTTGCCGCAGACCATGAGGTCGTGCTCGAGCCGGTCGTTCGAGGCGTGGACGATCTGGTTGACGGCGTAGGGCGCGACGATGCGGTCGGGATCGGCCGCCTTGGCCTCGGCGAGCGCTCCCGTGATCCGGGTCAGCCACTCGTCGAGGGCTTCCTTCGGCCGGGCGTTGAGGGCCGGGAACGAGCCGACGATGCCGTTGACGCACTGGGCGATGACCAGTTCCGGCCCCGAGACGATGAACATCGGCGAGGCGATCACCGGCAAGGCGAGGGCGTGGCGGAGGCTGTCGGGCAGGGACATCGGCGGCGTGGCTCCCGGGGATCTTGTTGTCCTCTCGCATCGCATCGGGCGCCGGGTGCGGTCAACGGGAGGCTTGACGGGAGCCCGGGCCATCGGCTCCCTCCGCGCATGGACGCGATCACGATCCGCCGCCTCCGGGCCGTCGACGGCCCGGCCTACCGCTCCCTGCGCCTGGAGGCCCTGGAGCGGCACCCCGCCTCCTTCGGCACGGCCCTGGAGGATGTGGCCGGGCACGGGCCGGACTGGTTCGGCCTACGGCTGGAGCAGTCCATGACCTTCGGGGCGTTCCGGAGCGACACGCTCCTCGGTGCCGCCACGCTGGTGCTGCAGGAGGGCGTGAAGCTGCGGCACAAGGGCGACGTGACGGGGGTCTACATCCGGGGCGAGGCGCGGGGGCTGGGCCTGGGCGCCGCGCTCCTCGACCGCCTCGTCGCCGAGGCCCGCCCCCGGGTCGAGGCCCTGCGGCTGACCGTCGAGGCCGAGAACCACGCGGCGCTGCGGCTCTACGAGGGGCTGGGCTTTCGCCCCTATGGCCGCGAGCGCCGGGCCCTGAAGATCGGGGACCGCTACCACGACGAGGTGCTGATGGAACTCGTCCTCGCGGGCGATCCTGCGTTAGAACCTCCCGACGCCCATCACCAGGAGAGCCCGCGTGCAGGCTGACATCGGAACCCCGGAGGCGGTCGGCCTCTCGTCGGAGCGGCTGGAGCGGATCGTCCCCTGGATGCGGGGCTACGTCGAGGCCGGCAAGCTGCCGGGCCTGTCGGTGACGGTGGCCCGGCGCGGCCGGGTGGTGTTTTCCCGCCAGGAGGGCCTGCGCGACCTCGCCCGGGGCCTGCCGATGGAGGCCGACACCATCGTGCGCATCTACTCGATGACGAAGCCGCTGACCTCGACGGCGATCCTGATGCTGTACGAGGAGGGCCGTTTTCAGCTCGACGATCCCATCACCCGCTTCCTGCCTGAGTTCCGGGACATGCGGGTGCTCGTCGGCGGCAGCCGGGGCAAGCCCGAGACCGTGCCGGCGGAGCGCGACATCACGTTTCGCGATCTCCTGACCCACACGTCGGGTCTGAGCTACGGCTTCATGGACGCGACGCTGGTCGACCGGATGTACCGGGAGGAGGGCGTCGACTTCCAGACCGCCGAGACCTCGCTCGCTGAGGTGGTGGGGAAGGCCGCCCGCCTGCCGCTGCTCGCCCAGCCGGGGGCCGAGTGGAACTACAGCATCGCCACCGACGTGCTCGGCCACCTCGTGGCGGTGATCTCGGGAAAACCCTTCGACGATTTCCTGCGCGAGCGGATCATCCGGCCCCTCGGGATGGTCGATACCGACTTCCACGTGCCGGCGGAGAAGCTCGCCCGGTTCGCCTCGAACTACGCGCTCGGCGAGGGCGGCCGGCTGACCCTGATCGACGACGCGCGGGACGGCCGCTACGCGAAGGCCCGCACCGTGCCGTCGGGCGGCGGTGGCCTCGTCTCCACGGCGGCCGACTATGCCCGGTTCTGCCGCTTCATCCTCGGCGGGGGCGCGCTCGACGGCGTGCGGCTTCTCGGCCGCAAGACCGTCGCCCTGATGACGGCCAACCACCTGCGCGGCGACCTCGCCGATATGGGCCAGCCGCGTTTTTCGGAATCGAGCTACAGCGGCATCGGCTTCGGCCTCGGCTTCTCGGTGATGCTCGATCCGGCCAAGGCCCAGATCCTCGGCACCCCGGGCGAGGTGGCCTGGGGCGGGGCGGCCTCGACGGCGTTCTGGATCGACCCCGCCGAGGACCTGTTCGTCATCATGCTGACGCAGCTCATGCCGTCCTCGACCTGGCCGATCCGGCGCGAGCTGCGGGTGCTGACCTACGCGGCGATCACCGGGTGATCGCGGCGCCGGGCATCATCCGACAGCCCGGCGGTAGAGGTGCCAGGTGGCGTGGCCGAGCACCGGCAGCACCACCGCGAGGCCGACGAACAGCGACACCATGCCCAGCACGAGCAGTCCGGCCACGATGGCGCCCCACGCGAGCATCGGGCCGGGATTCTCGCGCATCAGCGCCAGCGAGGTCTCGATGGCGGTGCCGGCCTCGACGTCCCTGTCGATGATGAGCGGGATCGAGACGGCGCTGACCGCGAGTGCCAGGAGCGAGAAGGCGGCGCCGACGAGATTGCCGGCGAGGATCAGGGTCCAGCCCCGGGGCGTCGTCAGCACGTCGCCGAGGAAGGCGGAGACCGACGGCTCGGTGACCCCGCCGTAGAGCGACCAGTACAGCCCCATGGCGGCGCAGAGCCAGGCGAGGAAGATCAGCGCCAGCACCACGCCGACCGCCATCACCGCCCTGGCCGAGCGGCCGTGGAGCGGCGCGAAGGCGTCGGTCCAGAGGGCGGGCAGGCCCCATTCCCGGCGCCGGCTCAGCTCGTAGAGGCCGAGCGCCGCGAACGGCCCGATCAGCGCGAAGCCGGCGGCGAGGGGAAACAGGATCGGGATCAGGTCCTGCTCGAAGGTCGCCGCCGCGACGAGCACGCCGGCGACGGGATAGATCAGCACCACGAACAGGACGTGGGTCGGCATCGCCAAGAAATCGTCGACGCCGCGGGAGAGGGCGGCCTTGAGATCCCGAACGCCGATCCGCCGCACGGCGGGGCGGGCGGCGGCAAAGCCGTGGGAGAGGGGGAACGAACTCGACATCGCGTGTCCTCCGGGGGGAGGCACCCGCGACGGGAGGGCCGGGCCGCGTCTCGGGCCGTCGTGTCGGCGGTCCTTCAGGCGCCCGGTCCGGCCCGCACGGGCGCCGGACAGATCGGTCGCATCAAAGCTGGATCACTCACACCGGGCGGAAGAGGTCCGCCGCGTCACCGGACGGTAGCCCGGGCCCTGGCCGGGCGCCAAGGGCGGACCGCACACGATCGCGCGACGGGCCCCGGGCCCGGGTCAGAGATCGGGTCCGCTCAGCCGGGATGGGCCAGGATGTTGAGGAGCCGCCCGAACGGGTCTCGGACGTAGAACCGCCGCACGCCCCACGGCTCGTCCACGGGACCGTACTCGATCGGATGGCCGGCTTCCGTCGCGCGCCGGAGCACGGCCTCCAGGTCGTCGACCTCGACCGAGAGGTCGGGGACCGGCGTCCCCGATCCGCCTTCGAGCGCCACGCTGACCTGCGGCGGCGCCGACGCGGCCGGAGCCGCGAAGGTCAGGATCCAGCCGTGATCCATGACGAGGTCGAGGCCGAGAACCCCTCCGTAGAAGCCGCGCGCCGCATCGAGCCGCGTCGCCGGGATGTTGGTCACGATCCGCTTCACGGCCATGGTCCGCTCCCGTCCTGACGGCCCCCTGGCGCGCGCCACCCGGGGTGCCGCAGCGCCTGCTTCCACGCTACAAGGATCCCATCCGTTCTTCATCCAAGGCCGACCATGCCGAGCACGCCCCGCGCCGCGATCATCCCGGTCACCCCGTTCCAGCAGAACTGCACCCTGCTGTGGTGCGAGGCGACCAAGCGGGCCGCGGTGGTCGATCCGGGCGGCGACCTCGACCGGATCCGGGCGGCGATCGCGCAGGCCGGCGTCACGGTCGAGAAGATCCTGCTCACCCACGGCCATATCGACCACGCCGGTGGCGCGGCCGACCTGCGCGACGTGCTCAAGGTCCCCGTCGAGGGGCCGCACCGGGCCGACAAGCCGCTCCTCGACAGCCTGCCCGAGACCGGGGCGGCCTACGGCATCGACGGCGCCAAGGTGATCACCCCCGACCGCTGGCTCGACGAGGGCGACACGGTGACGGTGGGCGAACTGACCTTCGACGTGCTGCACTGCCCCGGCCATTCCCCGGGCAGCGTCGTGCTGGTGAGCCGGGACGCCCGGTTCGCCCAGGTCGGCGACGTGCTGTTTCGCGGCTCGGTCGGTCGCACCGACCTGCCGGGGGGCGACCACGCCGCGCTCATCGCCTCGATCAAGGAGAAGCTCTTGCCGCTCGGCGACGACGTCGCCTTCATCCCCGGCCACGGCCCGACCGGCACGATCGGCCAGGAGCGGCTGTCGAACCCGTTCCTGCAGTAGGAGATCGCCATGGATCTGCGTCCCCTCGGCCGTTCCGGCCTCTCGGTCCCGCCCTTCTGCTTCGGCGGCAACGTCTTCGGCTGGACCGCCGACGAGGCGACCTCCTTCGCGCTGCTCGATCGCCTGCTGGAGACCGGCTTCACCTTCGTCGACACCGCCGACGTCTATTCGCGCTGGGCGCCGGGCCACCAGGGCGGCGAGTCGGAGGCGGTGATCGGGCGCTGGCTGAAGGACCGCGGCGCCCGCGACCGTCTGACGATCGCCACCAAGGTCGGCATGGACATGGGAGAGGGCCGCAAGGGCTTGCGGGCGGCCTATATCGAGGAGGCCGTGGAGGCCTCCCTGCGCCGGCTCGGGACCGACCGGATCGACCTCTACCAGTCCCACGCCGACGATGCCGAAACGCCGCTGGAGGAGACGCTGGCGGCCTACGACCGGCTGATCCGCGCCGGCAAGGTGCGGGCGATCGGCGCCTCGAACTATTCCGCCGCCCGCCTGCGCGAGGCTCTCGCCGTCGCGGCGCGGGAGAACCTGCCGCGCTACGAGTGCCTGCAGCCGGGCTACAGCCTGGCCGAACGGGAGGGCTACGAGGCCGAGCTGGAGCCGCTGTGCCGGGAGGAGGGGATCGGGGTGATCTCCTACTTCTCCCTCGCGGCGGGCTTCCTCACCGGCAAGTACCGGCAGGCCGGCGCCGCCGCCGGCCGCGCCCGGGAGGCCCGGGTCTCGCCCTACCTCAACCCGCGCGGGCTCGCCTTCCTCGACCTCCTCGACGCGGTCGCCCGCGAGCACGGCGCGACGCCGGCCCAGGTCTCCCTCGCCTGGCTGATCGCCCGGCCGGGCCTCACCGCGCCGATCGCCAGCGCGACGTCGGTGGCGCAGCTCGACGAGCTCCTGGCCGGGGTGCGGCTCGCCCTCGATCCGGCGGCGATCGCGCGCCTCGACGAGGCGAGCCGGGGCTCGCTCAAAGGCTGACCATCGGCGAGACGCCGCCCGTTCGCGGATCCTTAACGGGGTGCGGCGAAAGATGACCTCCGGTATGGTCGGCCGGGGGAGGGACGCGAGGGCTCGGTCCAGCCCTCGCCGGACCCTGGAAAAGCGCCCGTACGGCGCCGGAAACCGATGCAATTTCAAGGCGGAATGCTTACATCAGGCAGATGCGGGACTGCCCCCTCGGCGGCCCCCGACCCTTGAGACACGAGACCCAGACGGCGCCGGGGCGAGACCCGGCGCCCGCGCCGGCCGCGCCACCCCGCGACGCGCGCCCGCCCGCACCAGGAACCGACATGGCCGAACCCGCCCGCGATCTGACCCCCGACACCTACGGCGCCGACTCGATCAAGGTCCTCAAGGGCCTGGACGCGGTGCGCAAGCGGCCGGGCATGTATATCGGCGACACCGACGACGGCTCGGGCCTGCACCACATGGTGTACGAGGTCGTCGACAACGCCATCGACGAGGCGCTGGCCGGCCACGCGACCCACGTCACCGTCACCCTCAACGCGGACGGCTCCTGCACGGTCTCCGACAACGGCCGCGGCATCCCGACCGACATCCACCCGGAGGAGGGCGTGTCCGCGGCCGAGGTCATCATGACCCAGCTGCATGCCGGCGGTAAGTTCGACCAGAACTCCTACAAGGTCTCGGGCGGCCTGCACGGCGTCGGCGTCTCGGTGGTGAACGCCCTGTCGTCCTGGCTGCGCCTGCGCATCTGGCGCGCCGGCCAGGAGCACACGATGGAATTCCGCCACGGCGACGCCGTGGCACCCCTCGCCGTCGTCGGCCCGGCCGGCGACCGGCGCGGCACCGAGGTCAGCTTCCTGCCCT
This sequence comes from Methylobacterium indicum, assembly GCF_001043895.1. Taxonomy (GTDB): domain Bacteria; phylum Pseudomonadota; class Alphaproteobacteria; order Rhizobiales; family Beijerinckiaceae; genus Methylobacterium; species Methylobacterium indicum. The sequence goes on along the minus strand of NZ_JTHF01000064.1, from coordinate 10,126 downwards.
CGACCGAGACCTTCACGCAGGTCGAGTTCGACTACGCGACCCTCGAGAAGCGCCTGCGCGAGCTGGCCTTCCTCAATTCCGGCGTGCGCATCGTGCTGACCGATGCCCGCCACGCCGAGCACAAGCGCGACGAGCTGGTCTATGACGGCGGCGTCGAGGCCTTCGTGCGCTACCTCGATCGGGCGAAGCCCGCCCTGATCGAGGCGCCGATCGTCCTGCGCCAGGAGCGCGACGGCATCGGTGTCGAGGTCGCCCTGTGGTGGAACGACAGCTACCACGAGAACGTGCTCTGCTTCACCAACAACATCCCGCAGCGCGACGGCGGCACCCACCTCGCCGGGTTCCGGGCCGCGCTCACCCGGCAGATCACCGGCTACGCCGAATCGAGCGGGGTGACGAAGCGCGAAAAAGTCTCCCTCACCGGCGACGATTGCCGCGAGGGGCTGACCGCGGTGGTCTCGGTCAAGGTGCCGGACCCGAAATTCTCGTCCCAGACCAAGGACAAGCTCGTCTCCTCGGAGGTGCGTCCCGCCGTCGAGGGCGTGCTGAACGAGACCCTGGGCAGCTGGCTCGAGGAGCATCCGAGCGAGGCCCGCACCATCGCCGCCAAGGTGGCCCTGGCGGCGGCCGCCCGCGAAGCCGCCCGCAAGGCCCGCGACCTCACCACTCGCAAGGGCGCCCTCGACATCGCCTCGCTGCCCGGCAAGCTCGCCGACTGCCAGGAGCGCGACCCGTCGAAATGCGAGATCCTGCTGGTCGAGGGCGATTCGGCCGGCGGCTCGGCCAAGCAGGGCCGTGACAGAACGTTCCAAGCTGTTCTGCCGCTGCGCGGAAAAATCCTCAACGTCGAGCGGGCGCGGCTCGACAAGATGCTGTCGAGCCAGGAGATCGGCACGCTGATCACCGCGCTCGGGACGGGAATCGGCCGGGACGGCGCCCACGCCTTCAACCCCGACAAGCTGCGCTACCACCGCATCATCATCATGACCGATGCGGATGTCGACGGGTCGCATATCCGCACCCTGCTGCTGACGTTCTTCTTCCGCCAGATGCCGGAGCTGATCGACCGCGGCCACCTCTACATCGCCCAGCCGCCGCTCTACAAGGCGCAGAAGGGCAAGACCTCGATCTACTTGAAGGACGACCGGGCGCTCGAGGATTACCTGATCGACGGCGGCGTCGACGGGGCGGTGCTCAAGCTCGCCACCGGCACCGAGTTCGGCGGCGCCCAGCTCAAGGCCCTGGTCGACGAGGCGCGCGGCGTGCGCCAGGTGCTGCACGGGATGCATTCGCGCTACGACCGCGTCGTGGTCGAGCAGGCGGCGATCGCCGGGGCGCTCCGTCCCTCGGTCGCCGGCAACCCGGCCGAGGCCGAGGTGGTGGCCGACGAGATCGCCCGGCGCCTCAACGCGATCGCGGACGAGATCGAGCAGGGCTGGGAGGGCGAGGCGAAGGACGGCGGCTACGTGCTGTCGCGCACGCTCCGCGGCGTGCGCCAGGTCGCGGTGCTCGACGAAGCGCTGATCCACTCGCAGGAGGCGCGTCGCCTCGACGAGCGGGCTGAAACCTTGAGCGAGATCTACGGCGCCCCCGTCACCCTGGTGCGCCGCGGCGACCAGACCATGCTGTACGGCCCGGTCGCCCTGTTCGAGGGCATGATGGCGCTCGGCCGCAAGGGGTTGCAGCTCCAGCGCTACAAGGGCCTGGGCGAGATGACCGCCCAGCAGCTCTGGGAGACGACGCTCGACCGCGACGTGCGCTCGCTGCTCCAGGTGAAGGTCAAGGACACGACCGACGCCGACGATCTGTTCGTCAAGCTGATGGGCGACGTGGTCGAACCGCGCCGGGAGTTCATCCAGGAGAACGCGCTCAACGTGGCCAATCTCGACGTGTGATGGTGAAGCTGATGGACACGGCCACGCTCGCGCCCTTTTCCGACTACGTCCTTCCGGAAGCGACCCTGCCGGAGCTGCCGGGTCACTACCGCGGCAAGGTGCGGGACAATTACGACCTGCCCGACGGGCGGCGGATCCTGATCACCTCGGACCGCCTGAGCGCCTTCGACCGGGAACTGGCGGCGATCCCGCTGAAGGGTCAGGTGCTGACCCAGACAGCGCGCTACTGGTTCGAGAAGACGCGGGACATCTGCGACAACCACGTGCTCGCCTATCCCGACCCGAACGTGGTGGTGGGGCGGCGGCTCACCATCCTGCCGGTCGAGATCGTGGTGCGCGGCTATCTGGCCGGCAGCACCGGCACCTCGGTCCTGACCCTGTACAAGGCCGGGCAGCGCGAGATGTACGGCCACCGCCTGCCGGACGGGATGCGCCCGCACGAGGCGTTACCGCAGCCGATCATCACGCCGACCACCAAGGCCGGCCACGGCGACCACGACGCGCCGCTCTCCGCCGCGGAGATCCTGGAACGGGGTCTCCTGACGGAGGCGCAGTGGCACACCCTGTCGGAGGTGGCGCTCGCGCTCTTCGCCCGCGGCCAGGCGCTCGCGGCGGAACGCGGCCTGATCCTCGCCGACACCAAGTACGAGTTCGGCACCGATGCCGACGGCCGGATCGTGCTCGCCGACGAGATCCACACCCCGGACAGCAGCCGGTACTGGTTCGCTCAGAGCTACGCCGCGCGCTTCGAGGCCGGTACCCTGCCGGAGAGTTTTGACAAGGACGTGGTCCGCAACTGGGTTGCGGCCCGCTGCGATCCGTACCGGGACGCCGTGCCGGCCATCCCGCCCGAGGTCGTGCTGCAGACCGCCGCCACCTATGTCAGCGCCTTCGAGGCCATCACGGGCGAACGCTTTCCCCTGCCGGACACGCGCGAGGCGCCGCTCGAGCGCATCCGCCGCAACATCGCGGCCTATCTCGCAGCGTAGCGAGTCGCGCCTCCTGATAATTGTCGCGGAGCCGCATCGGCGTGGCTCCCGCGCGATCGTGCCGAATCCCGCCCACGCATGCAGGATTGTGCTTGTCGGCGCTGGGGGCGGTCGGCTATGACCGGGCCGCCCGAGACACGCATTCCAAGAAAAAAGGCCGCCCTTGCGAGGCGGCCCGAAGTCTAGGGAGGAAACGCCCAAAGAGGGCTGCACCGCCGCGACGCCATCGCTGCGGTACGTCCTCCCTGTCTCATGTTGCGGCGCACAAGACAATCGATTGCACCGCACAACGGCCATGCTCGCGGCGCATGGCCGTGCTCAAGCATATCTCCGCGGCATCGGAGAGCCACGGGGGCTCGCCCGTGGGCGCCCGTTCAGCGCGGACAAGAGCGACTCCGGGCTTCTTCACATTCGCAGTCGATTGCGGAGAACGGACCGTCGAAGGACCGATCCGGGGGCATGGCCCGTCGATCCCTACCGCCGCACATCCATCTTGCGCAGGCCCCAGGCCGCCAGGAGCACGGCCGTCAGGGCGAAGGGCGCCGCCCCGATCACGGCGGCGATGGCTTCCGAGCCGATCAGCGCACCGAGGCCCTTCACCAGGGCCATCAGCAGCAGGAAGCCGCTGACGCAGGCCAGCAGCACGATCAGGCCGCCCCACAGGGCGTAGCCCGAGACGACCTTGGCGATCCGGTCGACCTCGCTGGAGAACAGCGTGATCTCCTTGACGGCCAGGTTGCTGGCGAGGCGCACGGCCTCGGCGACCAACCTGATCGTGCTCACCTGCCGGTCGGACCGCACCGCTCGACGCCCCCGCTCACGCCGCATCCGGACATCGCCGCGGCGAGCGAGAACGCCCGAGCTTGCGCGTCGTTCCCCGCGATCGGTCAGGCCGGCTTGAGCGGGCAGCTCTGCCGCGCGAGCAGCCGCCACTCGCCGCCATCCTTGAGCCAGACCTGCAACACCGCGATGTAGGAGCGACCGGTCTCGCCGTTCGGCAGGATGTCGGCCCCGTCCCAGACGTGACGGACCATGGCGTTGTCGCCGACGACCTGGATCCACGGCTCCGAGAAGGTCAGCGACTTGTAGTTGGTCTTGCCGGCGAGGCTGGCGACGAACTGCGCCTTGGTCTCGATCTTGCGCCCGCTCGAATGGCCGTAGCTGAGCTGCGGGTGGGTCAGCGCGTCGAGCGCCTTGGCGTCGCCCTCCACGATCGCGACCCGCAGGGCCTCGAGCCGGCGGCTCACCGCCTCGCTCTCGTCGGCGGCAAGCGCCCGGCTCGACCCGGCGGCGAGCATCGGCGCCGCCACACCCAGGGTGACGCCCGCCAGCAGCACCCGCCGCGAGCACATTTCGGTCCGCACCATGATCGTCCTCCCGCTCATCCGGTCGCCGGGCGGTCGAAGCCGCCGGCGCCGCGCCGTCTCGCGCTGTTCGAGCTTAGCGCCGGCCCCGGGCGATGGCCATCGCGCCGGGTCGAACGGGAGAGGGAGTCCCGGCCGCGCTCAGCGGCCGTACTGGGGCACACCCGGACTGGCCGCGGCGTTGGCGGCATCGAGCTCGCCCTGGCAGGGCGCGCTGATGCGGTCGTAGTTGCGGCGCAGGCAGCGCTCGATGCGCCGCGTGTCCGGCACGTCACGCGAGCACAGCGTCATCGCGTCCGTCATGCAGGCCAGGCGCTGCCGTTCGGTGCCCTGGGCGTTTGCCAGGGCGGGCATCAGGATCGCACCGGCCCCAACCGCTGCCGCCAGGCTGAGGACGCGGGTCAACGGCATCGGCATTCGACGTCTCCGGCTCATTCCGAGGCGTCAACACCGAGCCCGGCCTTCCGGTTCGCGGCACGGCTGGGTTGCGTTGCGGGAAGGGCCGGGGAGGGGCCTGGCGTGGATCACCCGTCCGTAGGCGTCGAGCACGCTTCGATTGCCGATGATCGACGCCGTCGGACCGGCCTCGCCTGTGACTTGCACCCCGCAGGCCATGACGGAGGTGCCACAGGGGGCAAAGTCGTCATCCCGTCAGGCCAGCCCCCGGACCTACTGCGTCCCGCCCTTCGCCTCCTTCTGGAACTCCTCGATCACGTCCTTGCCGACGCGCTTGGCCATGTCGGCGGTGACGGGCTCCAGGGCCGTCTTCCAGGCCGCCTTCTCGTCGGGGGTGAGGGTGATGAAGGTGGTCTTGCCCGACTTCTTCATCTCCTCCAGGGCGTCGGCATTGTCCTTGTCGGCGACCTGGTTGGCGTAAGACGTCGCCTCCGTCATCGCCTTGTCGAGCTCGGTGCGGATCTCGGCCGGCAGCCCGTCCCAGAATTTCTTGTTGGTGATCACCGCGTAGCCGATATAGCCGTGATCGGACAGGGTGATGTACTTCTGCACCTCGTGGTGCTTCTGGGTGAACATGTTCGAGGGGGTATTCTCCGAGCCGTCGACCACGCCGGTCTGCATGCCCTGGTAGACCTCCGAGAAGGCCATCACCTGCGGGATCGCGCCGAGCGCGCGGAACTGCGCCTCCAGCACCTTCGAGGACTGGATCCGCATCTTCAGGCCGCGGAAATCGGCCGGCATCCGCAACGGCTTGTTGGCGCTCATCACCTTGAAGCCGTTGTCCCAGTAGGCCAGCCCGGTGATGCCCTTCGATTGCAGCTTGTCGAACAGCCGCTTGCCGAGCGCCCCGTCGGTGACCCGGCGCAGCGCCGCCTTGTCGGGCAGGATGTAGGGCAGGTCGAAGACCTCGAACTCCTTGGCGCCGAGCGGCCCGAACTTCGCCAGCGACGGCGCCAGCATCTGCACCGCGCCGAGCTGGAGCGCCTCGACCTCCTCCTTGTCCTTGAACAGCTGCGAGTTGGGGTAGACCTCCACCTTCACCTTGCCGTTCGTGTACTTTTCCGCCAGTTCCTTGAACTTGTCGGCGCCGCGGCCCTTCGGCGTATCGGGCGCGACGACGTGGCTGAACTTGATCACGATCGGCGCCTGGGCCAGGGCAGCGCCCGACAGGAGCAGCAGGGCGGTGCCGGCCGCGAGGGCGCGGCGGGTCAGGGTCGTCATGGCGTTTCCTCGTGTCGCGTTCTGGTTTGGTCGCAAGGCTGACAGTTCGGGCCCCGCGGCGCAATGCGCCGATCGCCTAACCCCCGAAAGCCTCCGCCTCCATCCTCAGCCCTCGGCGTCCGCCTCCATGCACACCGCGCCGTCGACGGCGGTCCAGCCGTGGAACGCCTCGCCCTCGCGTCGCCCCGCCACCGTGAAGCGCGAGCCGGCGATCATCGGCGAGACGCCGCGGTAGCGGAACCGCGCCGGCACCCGGCCGAGGCGGATGGCCGCGAGGTTGAGAAGCAGGCTCGCCTGCATCGGCCCGTGCACCACCAGGCCGGGATAGCCCTCGACCTGCGTGGCGTAGGGGTGGTCGTAGTGGAAGCGATGGCCGTTGAAGGTCATCGCCGAGTAGCGAAACAGCAGCACGGAATTCGCCTCGACCGACCAGGCGGCGTCGTCCTGCGCCGGAACGGGCCTGACCGCCGGCGCGGCATCGCCCGGCCGGCTCGCCTCGCGGTAGACGATGTCCTGCCGGTCGCGGATCGCCGGGCCGCGCTCGGTCTCGTAGTCGTGCCGCACCGTGACGAAGCACAGGGTGCCGGTGCGCCCGTGCTTCACCGCCACGTCCGAGACCGTCTCGCGCCGCACCACCCGGTCGCCGATTCGCAGGGGAGCCAGCGTCTCGATCTCGCCGCCGGCCCACATCCGCCGCGGCAGCGGCACCGGCGGCAGGAACCCGCCCTTCGCCGCGTGGCCGTCGGGCCCGAGGGCGTCGGCCGCCGGGGTCTCGGGGGCGAGGCACCAGTGCAGGGCCAGCGGCGCCTCGCCCTCCCGGACCGGGGCGAGGTGCGGGGCGAGCGTCGCCCGGTACTCGGCGACGAGGCGCGGCGTCACGACGTCCTCGACCTCGCGGGTGCGCCCGATCCAGCCGCGCAGGTGGTCGATGTCGATCTCGGGCATCAGGCGCTGTCCCCTCCGTCGCCCGGCGTCCCGGGCCTGTTCGGGCTTATAGCGGCCCGCCTTCGTGCCTGCACAGACCGCGCGCCGGTGTGTTCTTCGCGCCCGCACATCTCTTCGCGCCCGCACGTCTGCCGGCTGGACCCCGCCCCCGCCTGGTGCTTCACTTCCCGTCAACAACGACCAAGATGGGAGACGTCACGTGGCTGCCCAGCACAGGTGCATCGCGATCGTCGGTCCGTTCCAGGGCGGCAAGACCGCTCTGCTCGAGGCCATCCTCCATCGCACCGGCGCGATCGACCGGCCCGGGCGCACCGGCGCCCGCCTCGGCGACACCTCGCCGGAGGCCAGGTCCCACGGCATGAGCGTGGAGCCCGCCTTCGCCACGACGCGGTTTCTCGGCGAGGCCTTCACCTTCGTCGATTGTCCCGGCTCGATCGAGTTCGCGCACGACCTGCGGGCGGTGCTGCCGGCCTGCGACGCGGCGATCGTGGTCTGCGAGGCCGACGCGCGCAAGCTGCCGGCCCTGGAGCTGATCCTGCGCGACCTCGAGGCCGCCGGGATCCCGCGCCTCCTGTTCATCAACAAGGCCGAGACCGCGGCGGGCTCGCTGCGCGACGCGCTCGCGCTGCTGCAGCCCGCCTCCCGGGTGCCGCTGCTGATGCGCCAGATCCCGCTGACCGAGGGCGAGGCGGCGGTCGGCGTCATCGATCTCGCGCTCGAGCGCGCCTTCGTGTGGCGCGAGCAGGCGCGAAGCGAGGTGGTGGCCCTGCCCGACGGCGAGCGGGCGCGGGAAAAGGCCGAGCGCTACACGATGCTGGAGCGCCTGGCCGACCACGACGACGCCCTGATGGAGGACCTGATCGCCGAGGTCGAGCCGCAGGCCGACCGGGTTTTTTCCGACCTCGCCCGCGAGCTGCGCGAGGGCCGGGCCGTCTCGGTGCTGTTCGGCTCGGCCGAGCACGGACACGGGATCACCCGCCTCCTGAAGGCGCTGCGGCACGAGGCGCCGGGCTTGGCCCAGACCCGCGCCCGCCTCGGCGTCGCCGAGGAAGGGGCGCCCCTCGTGCAGGTGATGAAGACCCTGCATGGCGGCGTCAGCGGCAAGCTCTCGGTCGGGCGGGTGCTGCGCGGTGCCGTGCACGAGGGCGAGACCGTGACGGGATCGGGCGGCGGCACCGCCCGGGTGGCGGCGCTGACGCGGCTCGCCGGCGCGGGCGGCACCCGCGTGCCGGAGGCGCGGGCGGGGGAGGTCGCGGGCTTCGCCCGGCTCGATCCGATCGCCACCGCCGAGACCCTGAGCACCGGGCAGGCGGCGCCCGACGCCCTGGCGGCGCTGCCGGCGCCGGAACCGGTGCACGCGCTGGCGCTGCGGGTGCGCGACCGCAAGGACGACGTGCGGCTCTCGGCGGCGCTCGCCAAGCTCGCCGACGAGGATCCGGCACTGCTCGTCGAGCACCGGGCCGAGCTCGGCGATCTGCGCCTGTCGGGCCAGGGCGAGATGCACCTGCGGGTCGCGGTGGAGCGGCTGGCCTCGCGCTTCGGCATCGCGGTCGAGACCGAGCGGGCGCGGGTCGCCTACCGCGAGACGATCCGCGGCCCGGCCGAGGCGCGGGCCCGGCACAAGAAGCAGACCGGCGGCCACGGCCAGTTCGCCGACGTGGCGCTCGCGGTGCGGCCGCTGCCGCGCGGCGAGGGGTTTGGGTTCGAGGACGAGGTGGTGGGCGGGGCGGTGCCGCGCGCCTACATCGCCTCCGTCGAGGCCGGCGCCCGGGCCTTCACCGCGAAGGGGCCGCTCGGCTTTCCCGTGGTCGACATCGCGGTGACGCTCAAGGACGGCGCCGCCCACGCGGTCGATTCCTCGGATGCCGCCTTCCAGGCGGCGACGCGGCTGGCGCTGGAGGAGGCACTCGCCAAGGCCGGGCCGGTGCTGCTGGAGCCGATCCTCGCCGTCACCCTGGCGGTGCCGAGCGGCGCCACCGCGAAGGCCACCGGCCTCGTCACCGCCCGGCGCGGCCAGATCCTCGGCTTCGACGCCCGGCCCGGCTGGTCGGGCTGGGATATGGTCGAGGCGCTGATCCCCGAGGCCGAGATGACCGACCTGATCGTCGAGCTGCGCTCCGCCACCGCCGGGATCGGCACCTTCACGGCGCGGTTCGACCACCACGCCGAGGTGACGGGCCGCGCCGCCGACGCGGCGCTGGGCCGCCCGCCGCTGCGCAAGGCGGGGTGAGGCCGCTACACGACGTGGTCGGGGGCGAGTGCGCAGGCCGGGCCCCCGGCGAGTTCCACCTGGAGCGTGACGTGGGCGATGCCGAAGCGGCGGCGCAGGGTGGCGGCGCAATCGTTGAGGAACGCGTTGCCGGGGTGGCCCGCCGGCATCACCAGATGGGCGGTGAGCGCCGTCTCGGTGGTGCTCATCGGCCAGACGTGGAGGTCGTGGACCTCCGAAACGCCCGGCCGCTCGGCGAGGCAGCGGCGCACGTCGGCCGGGTCGATGCCCGGGGGTACGGCGTCGAGCGAGAGCACGACGCTGTCGCGCAGGAGCCCCCAGGTGCCGGCGACGATCACCGCCACGATGACGAGGCTCGTCAGCGGATCGACCCAGGTCCAGCCGGTCCACAGGATGACGAGGCCCGCCACCACCACGCCGGCCGACACCGCGGCATCCGCCAGCATGTGCAGGTAGGCGCCGCGGATGTTGAGGTCGCCCTTGCGGCCCGACGCGAACAGCCAGGCGGTGATGCCGTTCACCGCGATGCCGACCAGCGCCACGATCGTCACGGTGAGGCCCGGGACCGGCGCGGGGGCGCTGAAGCGCTGCACCGCCTCGAGCGCGATGGCGCCGACCGCGACCAGCAGGAACACCGCGTTGAACAGGGCCGCCAGGATCGAGGACGAGCGCAGGCCGTAGGTGAACCGCGCCGTCGGCCGGCGCTGGCCGAGCGTCGCCGCCGCCCAGGCGACGACGAGGCCGAGCACGTCCGACAGGTTGTGGCCGGCATCGGCGAGCAGCGCCACCGAATCGGTCAGGAAGCCGTAGCCGCCCTCGATCAGCACGAAGCCGGTGTTGAGCGCGATGCCGATCGCGAAGGCGCGGCCGAAGCTCGCCGGGGCGTGGACGTGGCCGGGGCCGTGATGATGCCCATGTCCGTGGGCGTGATCGTGGTTTTGCCCGTGATCGTGCCCATGGTCGTGGTCGTGGTGATCGTGTGCGTGGTGCTGGCCCATGCCCGGTTCCTGGTTCCTCGCCCGGGCC
>NZ_JTHF01000063.1 GCF_001043895.1 Methylobacterium indicum | reverse complement strand
ACCGGGCCCTGCGGCATGCCGGCCGTCGCGGGACCGGAGCCGGCCTCGTCGGGCCCCAGCAGGGCCCGGTAGCGGGCGAGGATGCGCTCGGCCTCAGCCCCGGCGCCGTCCGGCAGGCGGCCCGTCGCGGCGATCGCCTCGGTCCAGCGTCCGGCGGCGTCGAGGGTCGCGAGGGACGGATCGACGAGATCGGCGGCGGGGAGGCGGCCGGCGCGGGCGGCCGACAGGCCGTCCTCGGCGGCGTGCAGCACGGCGAGCATCGCCGGCCAGTCGAACAGGGCGACCGAGCCCTTGAGGGTGTGGACGGCGCGGAAGACCCGGTTCAGCACCGCCGGATCGGCGGCGGCGTCGAGGGCGAGCAGGTCCTCGGCCGCGGCCTCGACCAGCTCGCGCGCCTCGGCCGCGAAATCCCCGATCAGGTCGTCCACCGGCGGCAGGCCGGGCGTCTCGGTCACGGGGCATCCCCTTCGCGCGCATCCTCGGGACGCTGGTGGACGATCGCCTCCGGGAAGCGGCGGGTGCGGAAGCGCGACGGGATCCGGTCCATCGATTCGGTGTGGCCGAGGCACAGGAAGCCGCCGGGCCGCAGGGCGGAGAAGAGGGTGTCGGCCGCGATCCGCCGCGAGGCGTCGTCGAAGTAGATCAGCACGTTGCGGCAGAACACGATGTCGAAGCGCCCCTCCTGGGCCATCCCGGGCCCGTCGACGAGGTTGCGGCGGCTGAAGCGCACCGAGCCGCGCAGCTCCGGCAGGATGCGCCAGGACGGCACGGCGGTCCCCGCCTCGGCGGTGAAGTAGCGCGCGACGAGGTCAGGCGGCAGCCGGGCGAGGGCGCGGGCGCCGTAGCGGCCGGCCTCGGCGGCGGCGAGCGCCCGGGTGTCGATGTCCGAGCCGACGATCTCGATCTCCCAGCAATCGACCACGGGCCAGTGCTCGAGGAGCCAGATCGCCAGGGAATAGGGCTCCTCCCCGGTGGCGCAGGGCATCGACCAGATCCGGATCGGGTCGCTCCGGTCGCGCCCGGCGGTCACCGCCCCCAGCAGCGAGGCGGTGAGGCAGTGCAGCTGGTGCGCCTCGCGGAAGAAGTAGGTCTCGTTGACCGTGAAGGCGTTGACGAAGAGCTGCACCTCGCCGGCCGCATCGCTGCGCAGCCGCGCGAGATACTCCGGCAGCCCGGCCGCCCCGGTGGCGCGCATCCGCTCGCGCACCCGCCGCTCGATGAACGGGCGCCGGTCGGCGGGCACCAGGATGCCGGTCTGGCGGTAGAGCAGGTCGCAGAGCCGCGTCAGATCGGCCTCGCCGAGGGGGACGGGCTCGCCCGTGATCGCCGCGCGCGTCATGACACGAGCGCCGTCAGCTCGGCCGCGATGGCCTCGAGCGGGGCGACCAGGCTGGCGCCGCCGGCCCGCACCAGTTCGCCCGGCATGCCCCAGACCACCGCCGTCGCCTCGGCCTCCGCGATGGTGCGCCCGCCCCGCTCGCGCAGGGCCGCCATCGTGCGGGCGCCGTCGCGGCCCATCCCGGTCATCAGCACGCCGACGAGGCGCCGGGCCGGGACGAGATCGAGGGCGCTCTCCACGAGCCGGTCGACACTCGGGTGCCAGGGATACTCGGCCTGGGCCGGGGCCGGGGCCACCATCAGGCCGCCGGGCCGGCGCACCACGATCACGTCGGCGTCGCCCCGCCCGACATAGACCCGGCCCGGAACGAGGGCGACCGGCCCGGTCACCTCCTGCACCGCCAGGGCCGAGAGCCCGTCGAGCCGCCGGGCGAGCGCCCCGGTGAAGCTCGCCGGCATGTGCTGGGCGACCACGATGGGCCAGGGGAAGCCGGCGGGCAGCCCGCCGAGCAGGGCGGTGAGAGCCGGGGGACCGCCGGTCGAGGCGCCGACGAGGACGAGCCCGGGCGGTTCAGGGGCATGGCCCGCGTCCCGGCTCTCCACCGGGCCCGCGGCCTCCGGCATCGGGCGCTTCGCGGCTCGGGGCGTCTCCGCCCGGTGCGGGGCCGGGGGCGCGACGAGGCCGGCATGGCGGGCGCGCAGGCGCGCCGCGAGGCCGGGGCCGCGCGGCCGGGCACGGGCGGCGGCCCGCACCTTCCGGACCAGCACCGGCGCCAGCCGGTCGATCTCGAGCGAGACCGCGCCGGCGGGCTTGGCCAGGACGTCGACCGCGCCGCGGGCCAGGGCCTCCAGGCTCGCCTCCGTTCCCTCCGCGGTCAGGGAGGAGAGCATCACCACCGGGCAGGGACGCTCCAGCATGATCCGGTCGAGGCAGGCGAGGCCGTCGAGGCCCGGCATGGTCACGTCGAGGGTGACCACGTCCGGGGCGAAGCGGGCGAGGAGATCGAGGGCTTCCAGCCCGTCGCGGGCGAAGGCCAGATCGAAATCGCCCTCGGCGGCGAAGATGCCGCCCAGGACCTTGCGCATCAGGGCCGAGTCGTCGACCACGAGGAGGCGGATCATGCGGTGAGCCCCCCGGCCGGAGCGAGGAGCGCCACGGGATCGAGGGCGCAGGCCCCCTCGCGGGCGCCGAGCCGCACCCCGTCGACGAGGAACCCCGCCCGGACGCCGCCGGCCTCGACCACCACCAGGCGCCGCCGCGCTCCGGTGGCGGGCAGGCCGAGGCGGCGGGCGAGATCGACGACCGGCAGCGCCCCGCCCCGGACGGCCAGCATCCCGGCGAGCCAGCCGGGCGCCCGGGGCACCCGCACCAGGGACTTGGGGGCCGGCGCGACGCGTCTGACGGCGTCGGCGGGCAGGCTGTAGGCCCGTCCGGCGAGATCGAGAATCACCACCGGCGCCGGCGGTTGGATGGGTACCGACGCGTCCGTCGCGTCCGGACCATCCTCGGCCCGCACCGGTGCCGCGGCAGCCAGCGCCGATGCCGACAGGATGCCGACGAGGGTGCGGCCGTCCCCGGGGCGGGCGAAGCCCGCGAGGGTCGGGTCGCGGCGCAGGGGGCGCGGCACCGGATCGACCGCCTCGGGCGCGAGCCGCAGCACCGGCCCGATCCCCTCGGCCACCAGCCCCAGCCCGCGCACCACCGCGACCCGGCCGCCGGGCGCGGGACCGAATCCGAGCCGGGTCGCGAGGCAGAGGAGCGGCAGGGGGCGGCCGCGCCACGGCATCGTGCCGAGGGACGCCGGCCCAGGCGCCGAGTCCGGCGCCGCGATTTTTGGCAGCGGCAGCACCGCCTCGACTTCCGCGAGCGGCAGGGCGTAGGGGCGGCCCGCGATCGTGAGGGACAGAAGGTCCGTGCGGGCGTCGCGCGGCCGCGGCACCCCGGCCTCGGTCGGCGAGGCCGACGCGGTCGGTTCCGGCGCCCGGGGAGGCAGAGCCGCAGCGACCAGGGCCGGCAGGTCGAGGCGCTCGGCCGCCCCGGGATCCGCCGCGAGCCCGACGATCCCGGCGACCATGAGCCCGACCGGGCCATCGGCCTCCGCCAGCACCATCCGGGTCGGGTCGGACGTGGCCCGGGCGGCAGGGTCCGGATCGAGCAGCCGGGCGAGGTCGAGGACCGGGAGCGCGCGACCGGAGAGGGCGGCGAGGCCGACGAGCGTCGGCGGCGCCCCGGGCACCCGGGTCAGCGCGGGCACCCGGGCCAGCGCCCGCACCCGCGCGGCCGGCAGCGCGAGGCGGCGCCCGCCCGGACCCGCGGCCGCGACGACGAGCCAGCGCCCGGGACCGGCCTCAGCCATCCGCGCCCTGCAGCTCGTCGGCCAGGAGGGCGATCTCCTCGACCGCCGCCGCCAGATCCTCGGCACCGCGGGCCTGCTGGCGGGCGGCGGTGGCGGCCTCGCTGGAGGCGCGGTCGGCCTCCTCGGCCGCCACGGCGATCTGCCGGGCCCCCGCCGCGATCTCGGCGGCGGCGGCCAGGATCTCGTCGGCACCCACGGCGATCTCGCGGTTGGCCTCCTCCAGTTCCGCCACCTCGGCGGCGACCGCGGCGAGGCCCGCCGTCAGGGCCCGGTTCTTCGCCACCTCGGCCTCCGCCGCGGCCGCCGCGCGTTCGAGGGCGCGGCGCAGGGCGGCCGCCCCGTCCCGGATCGCCCGCACGGTGCCGCGGATCCCCTGGGCGCCGCCGGCGGCATCGCGGGCCAGCGCCCGGATGTCGGCCGAGACGACCGCGAAGCCGTGGCCCGCCTCGCCGGCCCGCGCCGCCTCGATGGCGCCGCTCACGGCCAGCATGCCGATCTGCACGGCGACGAGGGCGATGCCCTCGACGGCGGTCTCGATGCGCCGCTCCCCGGCCTCGATCGCGTCGAGGCGGTCGAGGGAGGCGCGCATCCCGTCGAGCGCCCGGCCGACCCCGTCCGCGAGGGCGTCGACCGTGCCGCGGGCCTCCTGCAGGGCGCCGGCGATGGAGGCGGCCTGCGCCAGGGCCCGGTCGGCACCGGCCCGGGCGCCGGCCGCGGCGCGCTCGATCTCGGTCAGGGCGGCGGAGGATTGCCGGGCGGCCGCACTCTGCACCGCGAGGCCGCGGCTGATCTGGTCGACGGCGGCCAGGATCTCGGCGGCGGCCCCGGACAATTCCTCGATCGACGCGGAGAGCGCGTCGGCGGCCCCGGCGATCTGCGTGGCACCCGCCCTTCCGGTGCCGCCGCCGCGCAGGGCCTCGGCGAGGGCGGCCAGGGCCTCGGCGGTGGCGCGGCCCCGGTCGAGGGCATCGGTCTGCTGAGCCACCGCGGCCTGGGCCTCCTCGGCCGCCGCGGCCTGCTGCTCGGCCGCCGCCGCGACCTGCTCGGCGCCGGCCTGCGCCTCCCGGGTGGTCGCCTCCGCCCGCAGCGCCGCCGCCAGGATCTCCTGGGCGCCCTCCGCCAGGCCGCCGAGATCGGCCCGCGCCGCCTCGATCCGCCGGGCGACCCGGGTGCCGGACGCCGCCTCGGCCACCGCCCGGGCGGCGGCCTCCCGGATCGCCGCGCCGAGCGCCCGGATCTCGGCCCGGATCGCACCGGCCTGGTCGCGCACCTCGCCGGCGGCGGCCTCGGCGGTCTCGGCGAGCGCCCGCACCTCGTCGGCCACCACCGCGAAGCCGCGGCCGTGCTCGCCGGCCCGGCCCGCCTCGAGGGCGGCGTTGAGGGCCAGCAGCCCGGTCTGGTCGGCAAGCCCCGCCACCGTCCCGGTAACGTCGCCGATGCGCGCCGTCGCCCGGTCGAGCTCGTCGACGATGCCGACCGTAGCATCCTGACGACCGGCCTCGGCCTCGAGGCCCGCGACCGACTGGGTGACCTGGGCGCCGGCCTCGGCGAGCTTCGCCTGGAACGCGCCGGTGCGCCGGCGCGACAGGTCGGCCCGCTCCCGCGCGGCACCGAGGCGCCCGACGATCGCCGCGACGGCGGCGAGGGATTCCTGCGCCGCGCCCGCCGATTCCTCGGCCCCGCCGGCGATCCGCTCCATCGCCCGGCTCAGCTCCTCGGCCGCCGCCGCGGCCTCGGTGGTGCTGGCGGCCAGCTCCTCGGTGGCCGCGCCCAGGCGCTCGACCGCCTTCTGCCGGCGTGCCCGCGCCGGCCCGCGGCCGCCCTTCGCGGATGCGGCGGGAGATGTCGGTGGCGAAAGGGTCCTGCCGGGCGCGGGCGGACGGCTCCCGGCCACGGCCGCCTCGAGAGGGGTGCCGTCCCGGGCCGCGAGCTTCGCCTTCTTGACCAGTGCCATGGAGCCCGAACCCGCCCGCGATCCCGCCGGTGTGCCGGAGGCGGCGGACGGGGGCAAGCACGGCGGCACAGCCATCCCCCGGCGGAGCCGCGGGACAGGGCGTGCTCCCGCGGCCCCTCACCCCGCCCAGCCCAGATCCCGGCTGATCGCCAGCGCCACCTCCCGCACCGTCCCGGCCAGGTCCTCCATCCGGGCCTCGTCCATGTACTGGACGGTGCTGGTAACGCTGAACGCCGCGACGATCGCCCCACTGGCGTCGCGGATCGGCCCGGCGACGCAGCGCACCTCGGGCTCGTTCTCCTCCCGGTCGTAGGCGATGCCGCGCACGGCGTAGGCCCGCATCCGCTCGAGCCAGGTCGCGAGATCGGGGCTGTGGCCGCCCCGTGCCTCGCCGAGGCGGTAGAAGCCCCGCCAGCGCGCCTCGTCGAGGTCGAGGATCAGGGCCTTGCCGAGGCCGGTCGACCAGACCGGCTGGCGCTCGCCGATCCGCGAGCTGATCGCGATGCGCCGGCGCCCCGGCAGCTTGTCGAGGTAGAGCGCCCACTCCCCCTCCAGCACGCCGAGATGGATGGTGTCGCCGCAGGATTCCGACAGGCGGTCGAGATGAGGCCGCGCCACCCGGGTCACCGGCGCCGCCTGCTGGGCCCGAAAGCCGAGCTCGAGCAGCTTGGGACCGAGCCCGTAGCCCTCCCGCGGGGCGAAGGTGAGGTAGCGCTGCTCGACCAAGGCGGCGGCGAGGCGGTGGGTGGTGCTGCGGGTGGTGCCGAGCGCCGCCGAGAGAGCGGCGAGGTCGCGGGCGCCGCCCGCCACCGCCTCCAGGATCGCGAGGCCGCGCAACAGCGTCTGGCTGCCCGGCGCCGCTCCTCCCTCCCCGGTTGACGGCTTCGCGGCCATGCGCGTATCGTCCCACATAGAAGAATAAGATCCCACTATATGGGATCTGTGGGCGTGCCGCCAGGGCCGCCGGAGGACACCCCGAGGGCGCCGCGCGAGCGACCGCCGCGACCCGCCTCCCGTCCCGGCCACGCCCGAACCCGGTGCGCCGCGGCGGCGCACCTCACGACGGAGGTCACACGCCCATGAAGCTCTTGCGCTACGGCCCGGCGGGCCAGGAGAAGCCCGGCCTGCTCGACGGCGAAGGCCGCATCCGCGACCTGTCCGGCCACCTGCCGGATCTCGGCCCGGCGGCGCTCGCCAGGGAGTCCCTCGCCCGCCTCGCCGCGCTCGACGCCGCCAGCCTGCCGGTGGTCGAGGGTGCGCCGCGCCTCGGAACGCCGGTGGCCGGTGTCGGCAAGTTCATCGCCATCGGGCTCAACTTCGCGGACCACGCCGCCGAGTCGAACCTGCCGGTGCCCAAGGAGCCGATCGTCTTCACCAAGGCGATCAGCTCGCTGTCCGGCCCGAACGACCCGGTGATGCTGCCCAAGGATTCGGTGAAGAGCGACTGGGAGGTCGAGCTCGGCATCGTCATCGGCACCCGCGCATCCTACGTCGAGGAGGCGCAGGCGCTGGATCACGTCGCCGGCTACTGCCTCGTCAACGACGTCTCGGAGCGCGAGTACCAGATCGAGCGCGGCGGCACCTGGGACAAGGGCAAGGGCTGCGACACGTTCGGGCCGGTCGGCCCCTGGCTCGTGACGTCCGACGAGGTCGGCGATCCGCAGAGCCTCGACATGTGGCTCGACCTCAACGGCCGCCGCATGCAGACCGGCAACACCCGGACGATGATCTTCACCTGCGCGCAGATCGTCTCCTATGTCAGCCGCTTCATGACCCTGATGCCCGGCGACGTCATCACCACCGGCACGCCGCCGGGCGTCGGCATGGGCATGAAGCCCGAGCCGGTCTTCCTCAAGGCCGGGGACGTGATGACGCTCGGCATCGAGAAGCTCGGCGAGCAGCGCCAGGACGTCACCGCCTGGCAGCGCCGGGAGGCGTGAGGCGATGACGTATCCGAACCGCTTCGAGGGCCGCACGGCCCTCGTCACCGGCGGCGCCTCCGGCATCGGCCTCGCGGTCGCCGCGCGGCTGAGGGCCGAGGGCGCGACGGTGGCGCTCTGGGACCTCAACGCCGCGGCGCTGGAGGCGGCCAAGGCCGAATCCGGTGCCGCCGACGCCCGCGCCCTCGACATCGCGGATGCCGCCGCGGTCGAGGCCGGGATGCGCGAGACCCTGGCGGCGCTCGGCGGCCGGCTCGACGTGCTGGTGTGCAGCGCCGGCATCACCGGGCCGAACACCCCCTTGCGCGACTATCCCGTCGACGCATGGCAGCGCGTGATCGACGTCAACCTCAACGGCCTGTTCTACTGCAACCGGGCCGCGGTGCCGGCGATGGAGGCGGGCGGCTACGGCCGCATCGTCAACGTCGCGTCGATCGCCGGCAAGGAGGGCAACCCCAACGCCTCGGCCTACTCGGCCTCCAAGGCCGGGGTGATCGGGCTGACGAAATCGCTCGGCAAGGAGCTGGCGAAGTCGGAGATCCGGGTGAACTGCGTCACGCCGGCGGCGGTGCGCACCGCGATCTTCGACCAGATGACGCAAGCCCATATCGACTTCATGCTGTCGAAGATCCCGATCGGCCGCTTCGGCGCCATCGACGAGGTGACCTCGCTGATCTGCTTCCTGGCGAGCGAGGAGGCGTCGTTCTCGACGGGTGCGGTGTTCGACGTGTCGGGCGGCCGGGCGACGTACTGACGGCGGTCCCGCGCTCCGCCCCTCCACGCTCCGCCGGCGCCGGGCAGAACAGGAAGGCGCGGGTTTGCACCTCTCCCCGCTGGCGGGGAGAGGGCTGCCGACCCCTCGTCGGGTCGGCGGCAAGCCCGAAGGGCGAGGGTGAGGGGGTGATTCCGCAGGAGTCTCACGCGTCGAGACCCCCTCACCCTCGCTCCGGCATTCGCCTTCGCTCCTTTCGCCCCCGACAAGGGGGGCGAAAGCCTCTCCCCGCCCGCGGGGAGAGGAGAAACCCGCGACAGTCTTGTTGTCTGAACAGCTCCGCCGCATCCCCCCAAAGCAGAACGGCGCGGGCCCGTCGGGGCCCGCGCCGTTCACGCCATCACCGGATTACCGGGTCTCAGGCCGCGGCCGAGACCGCGGTCGGGACGGTCGAGATGGTCTTCAGGATCTGCGAGGCGATCTGGTAGGGGTCGCCCATCGAGTTCGGGCGGCGATCCTCGAGGTAGCCCTTGTAGTCGTTGTTGACGAAGCTGTGGGGCACCCGGATCGAGGCGCCGCGGTCGGCCACGCCCCAGCTGAAGGTGTGGATCGAGGCGGTCTCGTGCTTGCCGGTCAGCCGCATGTGGTTGTCCGGGCCGTAGACGGCGATGTGGTCCTCGCGGGCATCCCCGAAGGCCGTCATCAGCTTCTCGAAATAGGCCTTGCCGCCGACCTCCCGCATGTAGGCGGTCGAGAAGTTGGCGTGCATGCCCGAGCCGTTCCAGTCGGTGTCGCCGAGCGGCTTGCAATGGTACTCGATGTCGATCTCGTACTTCTCGCACAGGCGCTGCATCAGGTAGCGCGCCATCCACATCTCGTCGGCGGCCCGCTTGGAGCCCTTGCCGAAGATCTGGAACTCCCACTGGCCCTTCGCCACCTCGGCGTTGATGCCCTCGTGGTTGATGCCGGCGGCGAGGCAGAGGTCGAGATGCTCCTCGACGATCTGGCGGGCGACCGAGCCGACGTTCGAGTAGCCGACGCCGGTGTAGTACGGGCCCTGCGGCGCCGGGTAGCCGGTCTCGGGGAAGCCGAGCGGACGGCCGTTCTTGTAGAAGAAGTATTCCTGCTCGAAGCCGAACCAGGCGCCTTCGTCATCCAGGATGGTGGCGCGCTTGTTCGACGGGTGCGGGGTCTTGCCGTCCGGCATCATGACTTCGCACAGGACCAGAACGCCGTTGGTGCGGGCCGGGTCGGGGAAGTGGCGGACGGGCTTCAGCACGCAATCGGAGGAGCTGCCCTCGGCCTGCTGGGTCGAGCTGCCGTCGAAGCCCCAGAGCGGAAGCTGCTCGAGGGTCGGGAAGCTGTCGAAGGCCTTGATCTGGGTCTTGCCGCGAAGGTTCGGGGTCGGGGTGTAACCATCGAGCCAAATATACTCGAGCTTGTATTTGGTCATCTCGCGTCTCTCTATCAGGTTCCGATGGAGCCCGTGATTCCTCGTGGCGCCCATCACCCGCCAGCGGCATTCCCTGGCTTGCACGACCCGTGCCAACCCCGTCGGCGCGGCGGAACGATCGCCCGGACGATGCGTTTGCCGACACCCTCCCCGCCGGGCCGCCCGTCGTCGCGCCCTTGCGGCGGCGCCTTCGAGGTCGGCAGCGAGGCCCTGCCCGGTTGCGCGCCAGGGCGCCAGGACGCTCAACTGCGCGCCACACCCGCCAATTCGCTCGGCGATGCAAGCGCGGGCATGCACGAATTATAGCCAACCACTGATTTTTCCGTGGTCAAACCGAGCATTCCCCAGGCACACTCCGTTACGATCTCAGAGGCTGGCGCGGCGACGCGGTGGCCCTCACGGGAGACCCATCCGATGAGCATCTCCGGCCCGCACGTCACCGCGAAGATCTACGCGTTCCCGGCCGGCGGCCGCAGCCGCGGCGGCCGCAACGACTGGTCGGCGCCGAGCCCGGCGGCACGCGAGCGCGCCCCCGACATCGTGCCGGCGAGCGGCGGCTACCACGACGCGGCGATCCGCGAGGAACGCTCGCGCAAGCCCTGAGCAGATTTCGCCGAAGTGGACACCGGTTCGGCGGCAAAAACCTGCGACGAAACAAGAATCCAGACGGGCGAAGCGTTGGCCTGCCCACGGTACACGACATTGAAGAAAGTGGAGGCCACCACGCGGGCGTTCCACCCCCTTTCCCGGACGACTGGAGCGTCAGCGGAAGGAGATCCGGGATCCAGCAGAGGACATGCCGCGAAGCGGCTCAACCTGTTGCACCGTCGCAGACAATGAGACGCTTCGCGGCTTTTCGTGCTGGATTCCGGATCTCCTTCCGCTTCGCTTCAGTCGTCCGGAAAAGGGGGTCGGTTTGCAATGGGTCATGGAGCCTGGCTGCACGGTTCCCGGCCAGTGTCGTGTACCGTGGGCCCGGAGGAGCGCCTGATCGCACCGCGATCGGGCTCCGCTCCAGGACGGCGCGGGACCGGCCCTACTCGCCGAAGATCGACCAGCCCAGGCGCTTCGTCAGCCGCTCGAGCGCGATGCGCCCGAGATGGGAATTGCCGGCGGCGTCGAGCCCCGGGGCCCAGACGGCGATCGAGGCGCGCCCGGGTGCCACCGCCAGGATGCCGCCGCCGACGCCGCTCTTGCCCGGCAGGCCGACCCGGTAGGCGAACTCGCCCGAGCCGTCGTAATGGCCGCAGGTCAGCATGACGGCATTGATGCGCCGCGCCCGCTCGGCCTGCACCACCGACAGGCCGGTGCTGGGATCGCGGCCCGAATGCGCCAGGAACCGGCCCGCCGCCGCGAGCTGCCGGCACGTCATGCTGATGGCGCAGTGGTGGAAATAGACGCCGAGCGTGTAATCGACCGGATTGTCGATGATCCCGAACGACTTCATGTAGTTGGCGAGCGCCACGTTGCGGAATCCGGTGCGCTGCTCGGAGGCCGCCACCTCCTCGTCGATCGTGATGGTGCTGTCCTGCGCCAGGTACTGCATGAAGCGCAGGATCTCGCCCAAAGCCTCGCGGGGCTGGTGGCGCGACAGGATCAGGTCGGTGACGGCGATGGCACCGGCATTGATGAACGGGTTGCGGGGGATGCCGCGCTCGTATTCGAGCTGGACGACGGAGTTGAACGGGCTGCCCGAGGGCTCGCGCCCGACCCGCTGCCACAGCCGGTCGCCGACCATGCCGAGCGCCAGCGTCAGGGTGAAGACCTTCGAGATGCTCTGGATCGAGAACGGCACGTCGCAATCGCCCGCGGCCGCCATCGTGCCGTCGGCGCCGATCACCGCGAGGCCGAACTGGTTCGGATCGACCCGGGCGAGCTCCGGGATGTAGCGCGCCACCTCGCCGCGGTCGCTCCGTTGGCGCATCTCGTCGGCGATCTCGCTCACGACGGTTTCGAGGTTCGGCACGGAGCGGGGATCCCTGACAGGAAGACAAGCGCGGCCTTATCGCTGCAAGTTCGGGGCCTCAAGCGCGTCTTGGCGACATTCCGCCGGAAGCAAGGGGTTTCGCGCGATCGATTGGGACCACAACGACCTCTCGCGCGTTGACGCAGGGACCGCCCGGGATGCGGTCGCGGCGGGGGAAGAGGCGGATTTGAGCACGGGTGGCACCATCGCGATCATCGGGGCGGGCATCGCCGGTGCCGCGGCGGCGCACCGCCTGCACGCCGCCGGACGCCGCGTCGTCGTCTTCGACAAGAGCCGCGGCCCCGGCGGGCGCATGGCGACCCGGCGCGGACCGGACGGCCTGCGCTTCGACCACGGCGCCCAGTTCTTCACCGCCCGCGATCCCCGGTTCGCCGCCCGGGTCGAGGACTGGACGGCGCGGGGCGTCGCCGCCCCCTGGGGCGGGCCGCACCGGCACGCAGGCACGCCCGGCATGTCGGCGCCGGCCCGCGACCTCCTCGCCGGCATCGATCTCCGCTGCGGCCGCGCCGTCGGGCGCCTGGTGCGGGACGGCGAGGCCTGGCGCCTGCAGGAGGCCGACGGCACGGCGCTCGCCGAAGGCACCGCCTTCTCGACGGTGTTCCTGACCTGCCCCTCGCCCCAGAGCCTCGCCCTCCTGGCCGGCGCCGGCCGTGATCTGCCGGGCGTCGGCGACGTGCGCTACGCTCCGTGCTGGACCCTGATGCTCGCCCATGACGGGCCGCCGCCCTTCGACGGGCCGGTGCGGGAGGATCGCGATCCGGACGCGGTCTTCGCCTGGATCGCCCGCGACGACACCAAGCCCGGTCGTGACGGCGGCACCCTGGTGGCGCATGCCGCCCCCGCCTGGTCGCGCGCCAACCTCGAAGAGCCGGCCGACAGGATCGCCGAGCGGCTGGTCGCGGCCCTGAAGACCCTCGTCCCCGTCGGGACCGTGCGCCACGCCGCCGCCCATCGCTGGCGCTACGCCCAGGTCGAGCGCGCGGTCGGCGCGGATTGCCTGTTCGCGCCGGAGACCGGCCTGGGCTTTGCCGGCGACGGCTGCCTCGGCCCGCGGGTGGAGCTCGCCTATCTCAGCGGGCTCGCCCTGGCCGAGCGCGTGATCGACGGGGGCGCGCCGTGAGCCCCGCGATTGCCGAGGTGCGGGAGCGCACCGCAGCGCAAGCGTGGCCGGCGCTAGCCTTGCCACATCGGGACCATCGTTCCGCCCCAAGGCGGTGCGACACCGCTCCCGAACGGGATGGGCTTCATCCCCGGGGCGACCCTCCTGTCGGGATCGTCCCCGTGCCGGCACCGCCGGCTCCCGCAGGCCGGACCGCTCCGGCCTTCCACCACACCACAGGGCGACGACGGTTCTCGGTGCCGGGCGGCTTCCCGCCCCGCTTCCTGGTTCGTCCAACCTTCATGTCGGGTGAGTTCGATGTCTGATGCGTACCTCTTCCTCCACATCGCCGGATCGATGACCTTCGTGGCTCTCGCCGGGGTCGGAATCGGCAAGGCCCTCGACGCCTGGGTGCGGCAGGCCCCGGGTGGCGACGACGACGGCGCGCTGGCCGAGTAGAGACTTGAGACCGAAGCGGGCCCCTCGCCGGGAGACGGGACGATGCGGGACTTGATGGACAGGGCCGGCCGCGTCGCCGCCCGGCTGACGGCGCGGCGGGAGACCGTCGCGGTGGCCGAATCCTCCGCCGGCGGCCTCGTCGCCGCGTCCCTGCTCGCGGTGCCGGGCGCCTCGGCCTACTTCCTCGGCGGAGCGGTGGTCTATACCGGCGAGGCGCGCCGGGCTCTGCTCGGCCTCGACGAGGCCGGGATGGCCGGCCTGCGCAGCGCCAGCGAACCCTATGCCGAGCGCGTCGCCGCCCTGGTGCGGGAGCGCCACGGCGCGGCCTGGGGCCTGTGCGAGACCGGCGCCGCCGGCCCCCGCGGCAACCGCTACGGCGATGCGGCCGGCCATACCTGCCTGGCGGTGGCCGGCCCGGTGTCGCGCCGCCTGACCGTCGAGACCGGCCACGGCGACCGGGCCGCCAACATGGAAGCCTTTGCGGCCGCCATGCTGGACGCCTTCCTGGATGCGCTCGCGGAGGCGGATCGGATACGGGCCCCGTAGGGCCCGCTTCCGGACGAGGCGGCCCCGGATCAGCTCGGCCGGTCCATCCGGCAGGTCGTCGGCAGCACCGTGTCCTTGGTCTCGACCCGGCCGACCGTCTTCCAGCCCCAGCCGGTGCCCTCCTCGTCGAAGCGCATGCCGGGCTCCATCGGGCCGAAGGAGTGGACGAACATCGTCTGGAAATACTGGTGGTCGTCGGGCCGCACGTAGCCCTCGCTGCCGACATGCGGTTTGAGGTGGGCCTGTTCGAGTTTGGGCGCCACCTTGCGCGCCTCCGACGAGCCGGCCTCCTGCATCGCGGTGAGCAGCGCGTTCATCGCGTTGAAGGCGCGGGGATAGGTCGAGCCGATGCCGGTGCGGGCCCGGAACGCGGCCTCGAACTCCTGCGCGGCGGTATCGCCCTCGTTGGCGGCGCCCTGCGAGACCTCGAACACCCGGTGGGCGAGGCCGGTCTGGCGCACCACCGTCGGCCCGCCGGTGCCGGCGGCATAGTAGGTGTAGAAGCTCGCCTGGAGCCCCGCCTCGGCGGCGGCCTTGAGCAGCAGGTTGATGTCCTGCGCCCAGTTGCCGGTGATGACCGAATCGGCCCCCGACGCCTTGATCTTGGTGACGTAGGGCGCGAAATCGTTGACCTTCTGCAGCGGCGTCACCTCGTCGCCGACGATCTGGATGTCGGGCCGCTTGGTCTTCAGCATGGCACGGGCCTGCTGCCGCACCGATTGGCCGAACGAATAATCCTGGTTGATCAGGTAGACCTTCTTGATTTCCGGCCTCGTCTTGATGAAGTTCGTCAGCGCCTCCATCTTGATGTCCGAGTTGGCATCGAAACGGAAATGCCAGTAGTTGCATTTCTCGTTGGTGAGGGACGGATCGACCGCCGAGTAGTTGATGTAGATGACCTGGCGGTCGGGGTTGCGCTCGTTGTGCTTGGCGACGAAATCGGTGAGCGCCGCGGCCGCGGATGAGCCGTTGCCCTGCACCACCACCCGGGCCCCGGCATCGATGCCCTTCTGGGCGGCGATCACGGTCTCCTGCGGGTTCACCTTGTTGTCGTAGGCCAGGACCTCGAAGCGAAACGCTTTCTGGCGGGCGTTCAGCACCTCGGCCATGTACTGGAAGTGGCGCAGGCCGGCCTCGCCGGTCGGCGCGCCGCCGCCCGAGAGCGGATCGATGAAGGCGATCTTCACCGTCTCCTGCGCGGCGGCCGCGCCGCACTGGGCCGTCCCCCACAGGGCCGGACCGCCGACCGCGACGACGAAGGCGGCGCCACGCAGCGCCTCGCGAATGGGCGTCATGTTCCTCTCCTCTCGCCCGCGGTCGTCTCGGATCCCCGATGGGGCCGGTGCCGCGTTGCCGGCGCCGAGGGTCCGGCGCGGGGTGGAAGCCCGTCAAGTGGAAACCGCAGCCTCGCGGGACTGCCCGCGCCGTTTTACATGTGACATGGAATCGAAACCCATGCGCGCAGCCGACTCGGGAAGAGATCCGACGCATCCTGCAGACGAGACGCCGGCAGGCCGCCCTCTCCCGCGAACATCTCACAGGATCACGCCACGATTTGTCCTGCGAACGCTCCGACATCCAATGAATTGGAATGATTATAATTACGGCCTTTCGGCGGGGTTGCAGCCCGAAACATTGACATCCGCGCCGCCGGCGGCTTAAGCGTCGCGGCGATGCGGGCCGTCGAACGGCCGGCGGCGCTCCTTCGGGTCGAGGCGCGTGGCGGGGACACGGACCATGATTCAGCCCGACGCGCCCCGCGCGAGACGCCCCCGGTGAGATCCGCCCTCTTCCAGCTCCACTGGTTCCTCGGCCTGACCGCCGGCCTCGTCCTGATGGTGGTCGGGGCGACCGGCGGCCTCCTCGGCCTCGAGGACGAGGTCACCGGCCTGCTCAGCCCCGACATCGTCGCCGTCCAGGCCCGGGAGGCGCCGCGGCTGACGCCGGACGCGCTGGTCGCGCAGCTGACGAACGGGACGCCCGGGCGGCGCGTGACCCTGCTGGTGCTGAACGGCGCCCCCGACCGGGCGGCGCGGGTGCGCCTCGCCGACGGGCCGGGACGCGGCGTCGAGACCTATGTCGATCCCTATGACGGCCGGGTCCTCGGGCCGGCGCGGGGCGAGGCCTTCTTCGACGACGTGCGCCGGCTGCACCGCTGGCTGCTGCTTCCCGGCAACGGCGACGGCTGGGGCCGCACCATCACCGGCGCCTCGGCGCTCGCGCTCGTCTACCTCGCTTTGTCGGGCCTGTACCTGCGCTGGCCCAGGGGCCGGCGAGACTGGCGGATCTGGCTGAAGCCGGCGCTCAACCGCCGCGGCCGGGCGCTGTACTGGTCGCTGCACGCGGTCGTCGGAACCTGGGTGCTGGTGCTCTACCTCGTGATGGCGCTCTCGGGCCTGTGGTGGTCCTACGGCTGGTACCGCGACGGGGCGACCTTGCTGCTCACCGGCCGCGCGCCGGCCGCCGTGCCGGCTCGGACCGCGGGAAACCGGGACATGCCGAAGCGCGAGGGCGCGCCCGCCGCCCTCGATCCCGCCTTCGCGGCCTTCACGGCGGCGACGGGCGGCCGCTACGCCACCGCCACGCTCGCGCCGGCCCGCGCGGGCGAGACCCTCCGCATCCGGTCGGTGGCCCCCGACGCCGCTCATTTCCAGGCCCGCGACGAGTGGCGCTTCCACCCGGACGGCACCCTCGACTCCCGCGACCTCTATGCCGAGCGGGCGCTGGGCCCCCGGCTCGCCGGCAGCATGCTGGCCCTGCACGAGGGCCGCTTCTTCGGCCCCGTCGGCTGGATCGCCTTCATGCTGGCGGCGCTCGCCCTGCCGCTCTTCGGGGTGACGGGGCTGCTGCTCTATCTCGGCCGGCGCCGCAGCCGGCGGCGTCATGCGGCGGCGGCGGTCCGGCCGGCGCGGTCCACCGACATGCGGCCCGAGCAGGCGGCCTGACCTTCGGTCGCGAGTTGCCTTTCGGTCCCATCAGGCAGTAAGCGCACGGGCAGCAGGGCCGCCCGACCGGCGAGAGGATGCCGCATGATCCGCAACGACGTCTCCATCACGCCCGAGCTCGTGCGCCAGCACGGCCTGACCGAGGACGAGTACCAGCGCTTCGTCGGGCTGATCGGGCGCGAGCCGACCATCACCGAACTCGGCATCGTCTCGGCGATGTGGAACGAGCACTGCTCGTACAAGTCCTCGCGCCTCCACCTGAAGACGCTGCCGACCAAGGCGCCGTGGGTGATCCAGGGCCCGGGCGAGAATGCCGGCGTCATCGACATCGGCGACGGCCTCGCCTGCGTGTTCAAGATGGAGAGCCACAACCACCCGAGCTTCATCGAGCCCTACCAGGGCGCGGGCACCGGGGTCGGCGGCATCCTGCGCGACGTCTTCACCATGGGCGCCCGGCCGATCGCGGCCTTGAACGCGCTGCGCTTCGGCTCGCCGGACCATCCGCGCACGCCCCACCTCGTCTCCGGCGTGGTCGCGGGCATCGGCGGCTACGGCAATTCCTTCGGCGTGCCGACGGTCGGCGGCGCGGTGGGCTTCCACACCCGCTACGACGGCAACATCCTGGTCAACGCCATGGCGGTGGGCCTGGCCAAGACCGACGCGATCTTCTACGCGGCGGCGACCGGCGTCGGGAACCCGATCGTCTATCTCGGCTCGAAGACCGGCCGCGACGGCATCCACGGCGCCACCATGGCGTCCGCCGCCTTCGATGCCTCGTCGGAGGAGAAGCGCCCGACCGTTCAGGTCGGCGACCCCTTCGCGGAAAAGCTCCTGCTCGAGGCCTGCCTGGAGCTGATGGCGTCGGGCGCGGTGATCGCGATCCAGGACATGGGCGCGGCGGGCCTGACCTGCTCGGCGGTGGAGATGGGCGCCAAGGGCAATCTCGGGGTGGAACTCAACCTCGACGCGGTGCCGACCCGCGAGCCCGGCATGACCGCCTACGAGATGATGCTGTCGGAGAGCCAGGAGCGCATGCTCATGGTGCTCAAGCCCGGCATGGAGGCCGAGGCGCAGGCCATCTTCGTGAAGTGGGGCCTCGATTTCGCGATCATCGGCCACACCACCGACACGCTCCGCTTCGTCATCAAGCACGGCGGCGAGACCGTCGCCGACCTGCCGATCAAGGAACTCGGCGACGAGGCGCCGCTCTACGACCGGCCGCACCGCCAGAACGCCTACCAGCCCGAGATCAAGGCGGAGGACGTCGCGGCGCCGATGCGCAACGTCGACGCGCTCAAAAAACTCGTCGGCTCGCCGGACCTGTGCTCGAAGCGCTGGGTCTACGAGCAATACGACCACTTCATCCTCGGCAACACCGTGCAGAAGCCCGGCGGCGACGCCGCGGTGGTGCGGGTCGAGGACGGGCCGAAGGGCTTGGCGATCTCCACCGACGTGACCCCGCGCTACTGCGAGGCCGACCCGGTCGAGGGCGGCAAGCAGGCGGTGGCGGAAGCCTGGCGCAACATCACGGCGGTCGGCGGCCGTCCGCTCGCCATCACCGACAACCTCAACTTCGGCAACCCGGAGAAGCCGGAGGTGATGGGCCAGTTCGTCGGCTGCATCCAGGGCATCGGCGAGGCCTGCCGCGCCCTCGACTTCCCGGTCGTGTCCGGCAACGTCTCGCTCTACAACGAGACCGAGGGCGTGGGCATCCTGCCGACCCCGACCATCGGCGGCGTCGGCGTGGTCGACGACGTGAACAAGATCGCCACGGTGGCGTTCAAGCGCGACGGCGACGCCCTGGTGCTGATCGGCGCGACCAAGGGCTGGCTCGGCCAGTCGGCGTACCTCGCCACGATCTGCGGCCGCGAGGAGGGGGCGCCGCCCCCGGTCGACCTCGCCGCCGAGAAGCGCAACGGCGACTTCGTGCGCGGGCTGATCACCGCAGGGATCGTCGACACCGTGCACGACCTCTCCGACGGCGGCCTCGCGGTAGCCGTCGCCGAGATGGCGATGGCGGGCAATATCGGCGCCGTGCTGCCCGAATGCCCGCTGCCGGTGGCCTGCCACGCCTACCTGTTCGGCGAGGACCAGGGCCGCTACCTCCTGGCGGTGGAACCCGACGCGGTCGCCGACCTGCTCTACAGCGCCAGCGCACAGGGGATCGACGCGGCGGTCATCGGCGTCACCGGCGCCGATTCCCTGACTCTGCCGGGCGACGAGCTCATCGCCCTCGACGACCTGCGCAAGGCGCACGAGGACTGGCTGCCGGGCTACATGGCGGGTCCGGCAGCCGACGCGGCCTGAGGATCTGTTCGAGCGCTTCGACCAATCCGTCCCACCCGCGACCTCATCCTGAGGTGTCAGTCCATCTTCGATGGACTGGCCTCGAAGGAGGGCTCCAGAAGTCTTCGAGCTAACTGGAGCCCTCCTTCGAGGCTCAGCGATCTTCGATCGCCCGCCCCTCAGGATGAGGTTGCGGGCAGGAATGAACGGGTTCACATGCCCCGGATATCTTCGAAGCAATCCGATTCCGAGTAGGAGACGACCCGATGCCGATGGATGCCCGCGAGATCGAGGCGATGATCAAGGAGGCCCTGCCCGACGCCACGATCGAGATCCGCGATCTGGCCGGCGACGGCGATCACTACGCCGCCACCGTCGTGTCGGCGGCCTTCAAGGGCAAGTCGCGGGTGCAGCAGCACCAGATGGTCTACGGCGCGCTCCAGGGGCGCATGGGCGGGGTGCTGCACGCCCTTGCCCTGACCACGGGCGTGCCGCAGGATTGACGCTCCAAGGATCGATGCCCCAAGGATCGACGCCTCAAGGATCGATTCCCCCGGAGGTCTGACGCATGGACGAGATCCGCACGGATCGGCCGAGCCTCTACGACGAGGACGTCGTCGCCTGGGCGGAGCAGCAGGCGGCGGCTCTGCGCGCCCTCGGGGCGCGCCCGGACCTCTCGAACACCCTCGACTGGGACAACATCATCGAGGAGGTCGAGACGGTGGGGCGTTCGGAGGTCAGCACCGTCGAGAGCGCACTTCGCCTGGTGCTCGTGCACCTGATCAAGCACCTCTCGGCGCCGCACCTGCCGCCGTCGTATCACTGGCGCTCGGAAATCGTGGCGTTTCAGATCACCGGACGATCAAGCTACCGTGCCTCGATGCGGCGGAAGATCGATCTCGACAAGGTCTGGCGTGATGCAGTGGTCCAGGCAGAGGCGAACCTCACCGCATACCACGACGCCGTGGTGGCAGGTCTGCCCGAGACTTCGCCTTTCACGCTGGACGACCTCGTCACCGAGACGTTCGACCTCGATCGCAGCCTGATCCAGCTCGCCGCATCGCTGGATTCCACGCGGGCGACGCGGCGCCGGCGCTGAGACCGCCGCCGGATCGTCCACCTTGGACATTCCGGCCGGCCATCCTTACATGATACACGGAACGAGGACCGTAGCCATGACCGACGTCAATAGCCGCATCGAGACCGAGATCAAGTCCCAGGACGTGGTGGTGTTCATGAAGGGCACGCCGCAATTCCCGATGTGCGGCTTCTCGGGCCAGGTGGCCCAGATCCTCAATTACCTCGGCGTGCCGTTCAAGGGCGTGAACGTGCTCGAGGACATGGAGATCCGCGAGGGCATCAAGGCCTTCTCGCAGTGGCCGACCATCCCGCAGGTCTACGTCAAGGGCGAGTTCGTCGGCGGCTGCGACATCACCCGCGAGATGTTCCAGTCCGGCGAGCTGCAGCAGATGCTGACCGAGAAGGGCATCGCCACCAACACCGCCGCGGCCTGATCCAGACCCCGCGAGACCGAGGAGGAAGGGCGCGCGAGCGCCCTTTTTCGT
This sequence comes from Methylobacterium indicum, assembly GCF_001043895.1. GTDB lineage: Bacteria > Pseudomonadota > Alphaproteobacteria > Rhizobiales > Beijerinckiaceae > Methylobacterium > Methylobacterium indicum. Next base: position 48,214 of record NZ_JTHF01000063.1, on the reverse strand, counting down.
TGCGCCGCCGCGAAACCCGGCCACCCGTCGATGCGTCTACCCCGGAGTGGCGGGCGCGCGGGACGGCGACATGCGGGACGTGATCATCGTGGGAGGCGGGCCGGCGGGCCTGTCCGCCGCCCTCATCCTCGGGCGCTGCCGGCGCCGGGTGCTGCTGATCGATTCGGGCCACCCGCGCAACGCGGTGACGCCGCACATGCACGGCTTCCTCGGCCGCGACGGGCGCCCGCCCGGCGACTTGCGCGAGGAGGGCCGCCGGGAACTCGCCGCCTACGACACGGTCGAGATCTGGGACGGGCGCGTCGCCGACGCGGTGGTGGCGCCGGACGGCTTCCAGGTGGTGATGGACGACCAGCGCCGGGAGAAGGGCCGCCGGATGATCCTCGCCACCGGCCTGCGCACCGACCTGCCGCCGATCGAGGGGTTTTCGGAGTTCTGGGGCCACGGCGTCCACCATTGCCCGTATTGCGACGGCTACGAGAACCGCGACCGGCCGCTCGCGATCTACGGTCCGGGCGAGGCCGGGAAGGGTTTGGCCCTCGAACTGACCGCCTGGAGCCGCGACCTGACGCTCTGCACCGACGGGCCCAGCGGCTTCGACGCCCCGGAGCGCGACCGCCTCGCCCGGAACGGCATCCGGATCGAGGAGCGGGCGGTGGCCCGGCTCGAAGGCGAGGACGGGCGATTCGCCAGGGTCCGCCTGCGCGACGGCGGGGCCCTCGCCTTCGGAGCCCTGTTCTTCGTCACCGGGCCCTGCATCCCCTCCCGGCTCGTCGAACGTCTCGGCTGCGACCTGTCGCGCAAGGGCACGGTGCCGACCGGCGACTACGAGGAGACGAACGTGCCGGGCCTCTACGTCGCGGGCGATGCCTCGCGGCGGGTCCAGCTCGCCATCGTGGCCGCCGCCGAAGGCGCGATGGCGGCCTTCGCGATCAACACCGAACTCCTGCGCGACGACACCCGCTGACGGACCGAATCAGCCGAGGCCGAGCATAGGCCAGGACAGGATTCCGCATTTTTTCGCATGCCCTGTGTCAGTCCAATAACGTGGGTGGATCAGGCGCTTGGCATCTCCCCCGCCCCACCGGACCGATCGACCGGGACCAACAATCCTCCTGTCAAGACTATATCCTGCGCCGCAGGCTTGTTAGCTTTGCCGGGCGGCGAGGGGGATTTCGTCATGAAGGGGCTGGGGCAGGCTTGGCGAGCAGGGCTCGCCCGGCGCGTGCAACGCGCTGCAACGATCCGCGAGGCTGCCCTGCGGCAGGCCGACGGCGAGCATCACGCCCTCACCGCGCGGGATCTGATCCGTATGGCGCAATCCGCCCTCGCGTCGAGCGAAACACGGAACTGATCCTCACGCCGTTCGGTCCAAGACGACCTCGCAAGACGATCTCGCAAGACGACCTCGGCGACGACCTCGGCCCCGCGATGCACCACCGGGCGTCGAACGGTCCCGGCGCGGCATTGACCCCCGCAGCGGGCCGGGGAACCGAACGACTCCGCCATGGGTTGAGGGGCGGAATCTCGTGCGAAGGCCGGCTACCAGGCAGGATCCGACGGTCATCCACGATCGGACACGACCGTGACGGAAAGTGCCACGCCGTCCTGCGGTGACGCGGCCCGCGGTCGTCTCCGGTCGTCTCACCGCCAAGTTTCGCGACGATCCGGCCCTGCTACTTTGCGCGCGAGATTTTCTTGCAGCGCACAATAGGTCACGTGCGCTGACGCACACGCGTCTCGCAACCCTTGCGCTAATCCCTGCTTCACTGTCGCATGCGGCGACCCGCCACCTTAGTCGGCAACCGTGAACTTTTTCTTGCGCGGCGGTCCAGGGTGCGGAACTATGGCATTTCTTAGTCGTTATTGGTTCTCTCACCCGAGTATGCGTCTTCCCAGACAGCCACGGGCCGCGCGCCCGGGGGACCCCCATGCCTGATTTCGAGTCACGGAACCTCGACGACGTCGAGAGCCTCACCCGCCTCGCCGAGCTTCTCCATCCCACCAAGTCCGCCCGGGCCGAGGCCAAGGACCGCGGCCGCCGCCGTGCGGCGACCGGCTTTCTGCCGGCCCAGAGCCCTGCGCCGGCTGGCCCCGCCGGGCACGCCCTCCAGCACGCCTGATCCCCGTCGGCAGGCCCGCGATCGGGCCGTGCCTCACCAGGTCTGCGGGGTGATCAGACCCTTCGTGGTCACCACGACCCAGGTCCGTCCGCGACGCTCGATCGCCTCGATCCGGCCGGCCCCCGGCAGGGTGTCGCCCGGGCCGACCTCGACGAGCCGCCGGTTGCGGTTCTCGATCATCGCCATCCCGTCATAGACGTCGCGCAGCACCCAGCCTTCGATGGCGGGCGGCTTCGCCTTGTCGGCCGGCTTGTCGGGCAGGCTTCCGGTGAGGGCCGGCTCCGCCGCAGCGACCGGCCTTGCCGCGACCTGTGCGGCTGCCGCGGGCGCGTGGATCGCCGGGGCCTGGGCGATCGGAGCCGAGACCGCCGGGATCGCGGCCACGGGCGCCGGGCGCTTCTCCAGCTTGTCCATCACCGCCGTGAGACGCGCCGCCTGCTCGCGGTCGGCGTGCTCCTGGCGCTCGGCCATGGCCGTCAGGCGTTCCGTGAGGGCCGCCACCTTGCCGGCGAGGTCGCCGTCCTGGCGCTGCAGCCGCTCGACACGCTCGGAGATCTGGCCCAGGCGGGCGCCGGCCTCGGCCCGGCCCTTGTCGGCCGCCTCGTGCGCCTGCACCGTGCGGTCGCGCAGGAGCGACAGATCGGTGGCGAGCCGCGCGCTCTCGGTGCCGCCGGCCTCGACCCGGGCATTCAGCCGCGTCCACTCGGCTTGCGGGATGCCGGCACCGCCGCCCTGGGCCGCGTTCATCAGCGCCACGGTGGCGCCGCCCGACAGGGCGCCGACGCAGCCCGCGCAGAGCAACCCCGCCACCGTCGTCGTCTTCAGCTTGCGCCACCCGGACAGGGCCGCGACACCGCCCTTGAGCGAGGGCGCCGCGCCGGCCGACGCGCCAGCCGATGAACCGGCCGACGAACCGGCCACGTCGTTCTGATCCACCATGACCCGAGCTTCCCAGAAATCCAGGAAGATTTGGGTAACCATGCTTGCTTACCGATTGGTTACCGAAAAGGGGGCCGGATCGCGGCCCGGTCCCCTCCCCTCACGCCAGCGCCGGCAGCACCCGCTCGATCTCGGCCCGGTGCGGCTCAAGGAAGGACGGCAGCTTCAGGGCTTCGCCCAAGGCCTCCGCCGGCTCGTCGGCGGCGAAGCCCGGCGCGTCGGTGGCGATCTCGAACAGCACGCCGCCGGGCTCGCGGAAGTAGACCGAGCGGAAGTAGTTGCGGTCGCGCTGCTCGGTCACCTGCAACCCCAGCGCCCCTGCCCGCTCCGCCATCGCGGCCTGCGCCGCATCGTCGGCGGCCCGGAAGGCGACGTGGTGCACCGAGCCGCCGCCCGAGCGCCCGGGCAGGAAGTCGCCGACCTCCCGCAGGGTGACGTGGGCCCCGAGCCCGGCGGCGCCGGCATACCGGGTGAGCGCCCCCTCCCGGCCGGTCTCCGCGAGACCCAGCACCTCGGTCAGCACCCGGGCGGTGGGCGCCGCCTGGCGCAGCATCAGGGTCACGCCGTGGAAGCCCCGCACCGCGTGCTCGGCCGGCACCTCGGACCCGGTCCAGGCCGGCTCGGCCTCCGCCCCCGCCACGCCGACGAGCGCGAGCCGCATCCCGTCGGGATCGCGGAACGGCAGCACCGTCTCGCCAAAAACCTTGGCGGGCGCCTCGAAGGCGATGCCGGCCGCCACCAGCCGGTGGGTCCAGTAGCCGATCGACCCCTCGGGCACCCGGAACGCCGTCTCCTCGGTCTGCCCGACCCCGACCCGGCCCGGAGCGACATGCTCCCAGGGGAAGAAGGTCAGGATCGTGCCGGGCGCGCCGTCGGCATCGCCGTAATAGAGGTGGTAGGTGCCCGGATCGTCGAAGTTGACGGTCTTCTTCACCAGCCGCAGGCCGAGGACCCGGGTGTAGGAGTCGAGGTTGCGGCGCGCCGGCCCCGAGATGGCGGTGACGTGATGCAGGCCGGCGGAGGTGGTGGCGGTGCGGGTGGTCGTCATGGCCGGAAAGCTCCTGATGGGCGGGCCGTCGGGTCCGTCGCGATCACGGCAATCTAGGACTTGCCCTCCAGCGCCAGAATAGAAACAATCGAAACCCATCGTTTCCGGAGGCGTCGATTCCGCTCCCCGATTTCGAGGCCTGGGCGATCTTCGCCCGGGTGGCGCAGACCGCCTCGTTCTCCCGCGCCGCCACCGAGCTCGGCCTGTCCAAGGCCACGGTGTCGAAGGCGGTGAGCCGGCTCGAGCGCCGCCTCGGCGCCGCCCTGCTGCACCGGACCTCGCGGCGCCTCGCCCTCACCGAGGCCGGACGCCTCGCCCTCGACGGCGCCGCCCGCATCCTGGCGGCCGGCGAGGCCGCGGAGGCCGAGGCGATGGCGCAATCGGCCTCGCCCCGGGGCCTCGTGCGGGTGGCGGCCCCGATGTCGTTCGGCCTCGCCCATGTCGCCCCGCTCCTGCCCGACTTCCTCGCCGCGCATCCGGAGGTCGCGGTCGACCTGCATCTGAGCGACGCCCAGGTCGATCTCGTCGGCGACGGGTTCGACCTCGGGCTGCGGATCGCGGCGCTCGCCGATTCGAGCCTGCGCCTGCGCCGCCTCTGCGCGGTCGGCCGCTCCCTGGTCGCGGCCCCCGCCTATCTCGACCGGGCCGGACGGCCGGCGCATCCGCGCGACCTCGCCGGGCATGCCTGCCTCGGCTACGCCTACCTGCCGAACCCCGAGCGCTGGCACTTCCGCGACGCGACGGGCACCGAGGTGACCGTGACCCCCACCGGGCGGTTGCGGGCGAACAATGCCGACGCGCTGACGCCGGCGCTCCGCGCCGGCCTGGGGCTGGCGGTGCAGCCCGACTTCCTGGTCTGGGACGACCTGCGCGCCGGGCGGCTGGAACGGGTCATGCCGGGCTGGTCGCCGCCGCCGGTCGGGCTCAACCTGCTGATGCCGCCGGGCGCCGCCCGCCCGGCCCGGGTCACCGCCCTGGTGACCTTCTTGGAGCGCCGCCTCGCCGCGGCACCCTGGGCCAGCGACGCGGGACCAAACGACATCCGCGCGAAGCGAGATGAGGTACAGGAGACGACAGACTAGAGCATTTTCCGACGAAGTGGATACCGGTTCGTTGAAGAAAATGCGACAAAACAAAGACTTAGAGAGCTTCGCGATTGCAGCGCGATCGTGAAGGGCTCTAGGCGAGGGCCGGCGAGGCGCGAGACGTCGGGAGACGACACGGCAAGCGCAACCGGTGACAGAACGGCCCGTCCGTCACAATGTGGCTTTACAAGGCCGCCGGAATGGCCGAGGGGGGGGCGCATACGACCTTCGTCGTAGGACGGTATCAGCCGCCCGGGGCGCGGCCGTGCTGCCGTATGTTAGACTAGGCCCTTGATTTCACCGCATTTTTTGCGTCCCGCCCGGTTTCCACCCGGATCAAAAGGTGATCTAAGCTCCGATCGGGGACCGAGAGGAAAGAATGCAATGAAGTTCCGCGTCGAGGTCGATTGCACCCCGGTCGAGGCCCGCCAGTTCGTTGGTCTTCCCAACGTCGAGCCGCTCCAGGCGGCGGTGATGGCCGAGGTCGAGCGGCGCATGATGGCCGAGATGGACCGCTTCTCGCCCGACACGATCATGCGCAGCTGGTTCACGGTATTTCCCCAGAACGCGGACCAGATGCAGACCATGTTCCTCAAGATGTTCCAGCAAGGCTTCGGCGGCAGCGCGTCGGCGCCGAGCAAGTCGGACACTTGAGGTCACCGGCCCGGAGGCTGTTCCGGATTTCCGCACTGCAACGACGGGCGGGATGCGGATCACCGGAACCAGCCCCGCCACCGGGTAAGCTAAACCCTTGCAATGCCTGACGAGTTGCGAAAGCATAGCGGTGGCACGAACAATGCTGACGCCTGCGGCAGCTCGACTCGCCGATCGAGTATGACCTAAGGGAGGACAACGTGGAACGCAGTCGCGATCTCGACCCGGTCGAGACCCAGGAGTGGCTCGATTCGCTCGACGGCGTGCTGGAGGTCGAGGGCCCGGATCGGGCGCACTTCCTCATCGAGCAGGTCATCGAGGGGGCCCGCAAGAAGGGCGCGCCGGTCCCCTACTCGGCGAACACGGCCTATGTGAACACGATTCCGGCCGACAAGCAGCCCCCCCATCCGGGGGACAGGGCGATCGAGCACCGGATCCGCTCGGCGATCCGCTGGAACGCCATCGCGATCATCCTGCGCAACAACAAGGATTCGTCGGAGCTCGGCGGCCACATCGCCAGCTTCCAGTCCGCCGCGACCCTGTACGACACCGGCTTCATGCATTTCTGGCACGGCGCCGAGGGCGACCGTGGCGGCGACCTGATCTACGTCCAGGGCCATTCCTCGCCGGGCATCTATGCCCGCGCCTACCTGGAAGGCCGCCTGACCGAGGAGCAGCTGCTGAGCTTCCGCCAGGAAGTCGGCGGCAAGGGCCTCTCCTCCTATCCGCATCCCTGGCTGATGCCGGATTTCTGGCAGTTCCCGACCGTCTCGATGGGTCTCGGGCCCCTGATGGCGATCTACCAGGCGCGGTATCTCCGCTACCTGCACCATCGCGGGCTGGCCAATACCGACGGCCGCAAGGTGTGGGCGTTCATGGGCGACGGCGAGATGGACGAGCCGGAGTCGCTCGGCGCGATCTCGCTCGCCTCGCGCGAGAAGCTCGACAACCTGGTCTTCGTCATCAACTGCAACCTGCAGCGCCTCGACGGCCCGGTGCGCGGCAACGGCAAGATCGTCCAGGAGCTGGAGGCCAACTTCCGCGGCGCCGGCTGGAACGTCATCAAGGTGCTGTGGGGCTCGGGCTGGGACCAGCTTCTCGCCCGCGACACCACCGGCATGCTGGCGCGCCTGATGGAGGAGTGCGTCGACGGCGAGTACCAGGACTTCAAGTCGAAGAACGGAGCCTATATCCGCGAGCACTTCTTCGGCAAGTACCCGGAGACCGCCGCCCTGGTGAAGGACTGGAGCGACGAGGACATCTGGCGGCTCACCCGCGGCGGCCACGACCCGAGCAAGGTGTTCGCGGCGTACTCCGCGGCCGTGAAGCACAAGGGCCAGCCGACCCTCATCCTCGCCAAGACCGTCAAGGGCTACGGGATGGGCGAGGCCGGTGAGGCGCAGAACATCACCCATCAGCAGAAGAAGATGGGCGAGGCGGTGCTCAAGCAGTTCCGCGACCGCTTCGGCATCGACCTCAACGACGACCAGATTGCCGAGATCCCGTTCATCCGCTTCCCCGAGGGGTCGCCGGAGCACACCTACCTGATGGAGCGCCGCAAGGCGCTCGGCGGCCCGCTGCCGGCGCGGCGCGGCAAGTCTCAGGCCCTCCAGATCCCGCCGCTGGACGCCTTCTCGGCCCAGCTGAAGGAGACGGCGGGCCGCGAGATCTCCACCACCATGGCGTTCGTGCGGGTGCTCAATACCCTGCTTCGCGACAAGAACATCGGCAACCGCATCGTGCCGATCGTGCCCGACGAGAGCCGGACCTTCGGCATGGAGGGCATGTTCCGGCAGTTCGGCATCTTCAGCCAGGTCGGCCAGCTCTACCGGCCGGAAGATGCCAACCAGCTGATGTACTATCGCGAGGACGAGAAGGGCCAGATGCTCCAGGAGGGCATCAACGAGGCCGGCGCGATGTCGTCCTGGATCGCGGCCGCGACCTCGTACTCCCATTCCGACGCGCCGACGATCCCGTTCTACATCTACTACTCGATGTTCGGGTTCCAGCGCATCGGCGACCTCGCCTGGGCCGCCGGCGACATGCGCGCCCGCGGCTTCATGATCGGCGGCACCGCCGGCCGCACGACCCTGAACGGCGAGGGCCTCCAGCACGAGGACGGCCACAGCCACCTGATCTCGGCCACCATCCCGAACTGCGTCTCCTACGACCCGACCTTCTCCTACGAGGTGGCGGTGATCGTGCAGGACGGCCTGCGCCGGATGTATGCCGAGCAGGAGGACGTGTTCTACTACATCACGGTGATGAACGAGAACTACGAGCATCCCGGCATGCCCGAAGGGGCCGAGGCCGGGATCCTCAAGGGCATGTACCTGTTCCGCGAAGGCAAGGCGGGTGCGGCGAACCGCGTCCAGCTGATGGGCTCGGGCACGATCCTGCGCGAGGTCATCGCCGGGGCCGAGCTTCTGGAGCAGGATTTCGGTGTCAGTGCCGACATCTGGTCCTGCCCGAGCTTCACCGAGCTGCGCCGGGAGGCGATGGCGGTGGAGCGCTGGAACATGCTCCACCCGACCGAGACGCAGAAGACGTCCTACGTCGAGACCTGCCTGTCGAGCCGTCAGGGCCCGGTGATCGCGGCGACCGACTACATGCGGCTCTTCGCCGACCAGATCCGCCCCTACGTGCCGGGCCGCTACAAGGTGCTCGGCACCGACGGCTTCGGCCGCTCGGATTACCGGGTGCGCCTGCGCGAGTTCTTCGAGGTCAACCGCTACTGGGTCGTCGTCGCGGCGCTCAAGAGCCTGGCCGAGGAGGGCGCCGTGCCGGCCGCCAAGGTCGCCGAGGCGATCGCCAAGTACGGGCTGAACCCGGAGAAGCCGGCCCCCTGGACGGTGTGATTGGTCAAGACGTGCGAGGTCCCCTCTCCCGGATGTCCGTTCGGTTTCACACGTCTCCTCTGAGAGCTAACCCTCTGTAAATTCGTGCGCCTTCCCCTCCCCCCTGTGGGGAGGGGTCAGGGGTGGGGGTGGTTCCGCGTAAAGCTATGCGGCGCCTCCTGCACCACCCCCACCTCCAACTCCTCCCCACAGGGGGGAGGAGAGGTGCGCGCCTTCCAGGGGAAGAGAGCAATCAGACCGAGTTGTGGAGATGCGATAGCGGATGCCCTGGCGAGGGCTGCCTCGTGCGTCGGGAATTTCATCTTCGTAAAGACGTATCAAGCAAATCAATCGGGAGAGTGCGCAGTGTCGATCGAGGTCAAGATCCCGGATATCGGTGATTTCAAGAACATCCCGATCATCGAGATCCTGGTGAAAGAGGGCGACACCATCGGGGCCGAGGACCCGATCGTCTCGCTCGAATCCGACAAGGCGACGATGGAGGTCCCCTCCCCGTCGGCCGGCGTGATCGAGAAGATCCTGGTCAAGGTCGGCGACACGGTGAGCGAGGGCAGCCCGGTCCTGCTCCTGAAGGGCGAGTCCGAGGAGAAGGCGCCGGCCGCCGCAGCCGCCGCGACCCCGAATGCCGGCGCGGCCCCCGCCGCCGACACCGCCGCCCTGATGCCGAAGCAAGAGCCCGATCCGGCCAAGCCCGCCGCTCCCCCGGTCCCGGCGCCGGCCTCCTCGGCCCCCGACTTCTCGAACGTCCATGCCAGCCCCGCCGTGCGGCGGCTCGCCCGCGAGCTCGGCGTCGACCTCAACGGCATCAAGGGCTCCGGCGAGAAGGGCCGGATCACCAAGGAGGACGTGAAGGGCTCGCTGGTGCGCTCCGCCGCCCCGGCTGCTTCCGCTGGTACCGCGGTCGCCACCGGCAGCATGGGCATCCCGGAGATCCCGGCGGTCGACTTCTCGAAGTTCGGCCCGACCGAGGTCAAGCCGCTGCCGCGGATCAAGAAGATCTCCGGCCCGCACCTGCACCGCGCCTGGCTCAACGTGCCGCTCGTCACCCATTCGGACGAGTCGGACATCACCGAGACCGACGCCTACCGCAAGGAACTCGACACCGCCGGCAAGGACAAGGGCTACCGCGTCACCCTGCTGTCGTTCCTGATCAAGGCCGCGGTCTCGGCGCTGCGCCAGCACCCGGAGTTCAACTCGTCGCTGAGCCCCGAGAAGGACGCGCTGATCCTCAAGAAGTACTACAACATCGGCGTCGCCGTCGACACGCCGGACGGCCTCGTCGTCCCGGTGGTCAAGGATGCCGACCGCAAGGGCATCGTCGAGATCAGCCAGGAACTCGGCTCGCTGTCGAAGAAGGCCCGCGACGGCAAGCTCGGCGGCGGCGACATGCAGGGCGCCACCTTCACGATCTCGTCGCTCGGCGGCATCGGCGGCACCGGCTTCACGCCGCTCGTCAACGCGCCCGAGGTCGCGATCCTGGGCGTCGTGCGCTCCAAGATGGCCCCGGTGTGGAACGGCTCCGAGTTCAAGCCGCGGCTGATGCTGCCGCTCTCGGTCTCCTACGACCACCGCGTGATCGACGGTGCGCTGGCCGCGCGCTTCACCCGCCACCTCGCCCACGTCCTCGAGGACGTCCGGCGCCTCGTCGTCTGACGAACCACGCAGCGAGGTGATCCGATGAGCAACGAAGTCCGTCTGCCGGATATCGGCGACTTCAAGAACGTCCCGGTGATCGAGGTGCTGGTCAAGGCCGGCGACACGATCGCGGTCGACGACACCATCGTCGTCCTGGAATCCGACAAGGCGACCATGGACGTCCCCTCCTCCGTGGCCGGCACGGTCAAGGAGGTGAAGATCAAGCCGGGTGACGCGGTCACGCAGGGCGACCTGCTGCTCGTGCTGGAGGGCGCCGGCGCCGGCGCCGCGCCGGCCAAGCCCGAGGTCGCCGAGAAGGCGGCCCCGGCAGCCTCCGCGGGCGGCTCGCCGCTCGCGGCAGGTGCGGGCCAGGCGGGCTACGGCTCGCCGGCCACGGCCGGCGGGACGGGGGCGTCCGCCGCGCCCGCCCCGAAGGGCGCCGCGCCGGTCTCCGGCGAGGCGATGCGGGCCGAGGTGCTGGTGCTCGGCGCCGGTCCCGGCGGCTACACGGCGGCGTTCCGCGCCGCCGATCTCGGCAAGAAGGTTGTTTTGGTCGAGCGCTGGGCGAGCCTCGGCGGGGTGTGCCTCAATGTCGGCTGCATCCCCTCGAAGGCGCTCCTCCACGCCGCCAAGGTGATCGACGAGAGCCAGGCGATGGCCTCGCACGGCATCAGCTTCGCGGCACCGCAGATCGACATCGATCAGTTGCGCAGCTGGAAGGAAGGCGTGGTCAAGCGCCTGACCGGCGGCCTCGGGGGTCTGGCCAAGCAGCGCAAGGTGACGGTGGTCACCGGCACCGCCCGCTTCGTCAGCCCGCACCAGATCGCGGTCGAGCACGAGGGCAAGACGACGGTCATCGGCTTCGACAATGCGGTGATCGCCGCCGGGTCCGAGCCGATCAAGATGCCCTTCATCCCGCACGACGACCCGCGGGTGATCGACTCGACCGGCGCGCTCGAACTCGACGGGGTGCCGAAGCGGCTCCTGGTGATCGGCGGCGGCATCATCGGCCTCGAGATGGCGACGGTCTACCACGCGCTCGGGTCCAAGGTGACCATCGTCGAGCTGATGGACCAGATCATCCCGGGCGCCGACAAGGACATCGTCACCCCGCTCTTCAAGCGGATCTCGAAGCAGTACGAGGCGATCTACCTGAAGTCCAAGGTCACCGCCGTCGAGGCGCTGCCCGAAGGCCTCAAGGTCACGTTCGAGGGCGGCTCGGCCCCGGCCACCGACACCTTCGACAAGATCCTGGTCTCGGTCGGCCGCCGTCCCAACGGCAAGCTGATCGGCGCCGAGGCGGCCGGCGTCGCGGTGGACGAGCGGGGCTTCATCCCGGTCGACAAGCAGATGCGCACCACCGCCCCGCACATCTTCGCCATCGGCGACGTGGTCGGCCAGCCGATGCTCGCCCACAAGGCGGTGCACGAGGGCAAGGTCGCGGCGGAAGCCGCCGCCGGCAAGAACTCGTTCTTCGACGCCAAGGTGATCCCGTCGGTGGCCTATACCGATCCGGAGGTGGCCTGGGTCGGCCTCTCGGAAACCGAGGCCAAGGCCAAGGGCATCAAGGTCGGCAAGGGCGTCTTCCCCTGGGCGGCGAGCGGCCGCTCGCTGTCGCTGGGCCGTGACGAGGGCCTGACCAAGGTGCTGTTCGACGAGGAATCGAACCGCATCGTCGGCTGCGGCATCGTCGGCCCCTCGGCCGGCGACCTGATCGCCGAGGCCGCGCTCGCCATCGAGATGGGGGCGGATGCCGAGGATATCGGGATGACCATCCACCCGCACCCGACCCTGTCGGAGACGGTCGGCATGGCGGCCGAGGCCTTCGAGGGCACGATCACCGACCTCTACATGCCGAAGAAGAAGGCGCATTGAGGTGACGGGCGGGGCGGAGATCGCCTCGCCCCGCCTCCAGGCTTTCTCACCGAGGACGCGCATGTCCCCCTCTCCCCGCGGGCGGGGAGAGGGTCGAGCCCCCCTTGTCGGGGGCGAGACGAGGCGGCAGCCGATGGTGAGGGGGGTCTCGACGAACGAGACTCTTCCGGAAACACCCCCTCACCCTCGCGGCGAACCTGCGGTTCGCAGCTCACTTCATCGACGACAAGGTCGATGAAGTCCTCTCCCCGCCCGCGGGGAGAGGGGAAACCTGCGCCTTCTTGAAGGTCGTCTGCGTCAGGGCGGCAAAGTCTAGCTTATCGTTCATCGCCCAGGCCGACGTAACAGCCGCGTGGTGCAACCCCGCATATCCGCGGAGATCACGACACTAACCTTGAGCGTTGCCATCCCGATCGGTGCCCTCGAACGGCACTGGCCGGGAAACGGCTCCGCGCGCCGCCATCCCACACATCAGGAGGACACCCCGTGGACGAGCAATTCGAGAAGGCCGCCCTCGACTACCACCGCTTCCCGACCCCGGGGAAGATCGCGGTGCTGCCGACCAAGGACATGAGCACGCAGCGCGACCTCGCGCTCGCCTACTCGCCGGGCGTCGCCGCGGCCTGCCTCGCCATCGAGAAGGACCCGGCCCAGGCCGCGGAACTCACGTCCCGCGGCAACCTCGTGGCGGTGATCTCGAACGGCACGGCGGTGCTCGGCCTCGGCAATATCGGCGCGCTCGCCGGCAAGCCGGTGATGGAGGGCAAGGGCTGCCTGTTTCGCAAGTTCGCCGGCATCGACGTCTTCGACATCGAGATCGACGAGACCGACCCGGACAAGCTCGTCGACATCATCGCGAGCCTGGAGCCGACCTTCGGCGGCATCAACCTCGAGGACATCAAGGCCCCCGAGTGCTTCGAGATCGAGACCCGCCTGCGTGAGCGGATGAAGATCCCGGTCTTCCACGACGATCAGCACGGCACCGCGATCATCGCCGCCGCGGCGATCCTCAACGGCCTCGAAGTGGTCGGCAAGAAGATCGGCGAGGTGCGCGTCGTCTGCTCGGGTGCGGGCGCGGCGGCCATCGCCTGCCTCAACCTGCTGGTCAGCCTCGGTCTGAACAAGGCGAACGTGCTGGTCACCGACAGCCGCGGCGTGATCTACCAGGGCCGCAACAACCTCGACGCCCAGAAGGCGCAATACGCGCAAGTCACCGAGGCGCGCACGCTCGCCGACGCGGTGCCGGGAACTGATATCTTCCTCGGCCTCTCCGCGGCCGGCGCGCTGACGCCCGAGATGGTCAAGGGCATGGCCGACAAGCCGCTGATCCTGGCCCTCGCCAATCCCGAGCCGGAGATCCGGCCGGAAGCGGCGAAGGCCGTGCGCCCCGACGCGATCATCGCCACCGGCCGGTCGGACTATCCCAACCAGGTCAACAACGTCCTGTGCTTCCCGTTCATCTTCCGCGGCGCGCTCGATGTCGGCGCGACGACGATCAACGAGGAGATGAAGCTCGCCGCGGTGCGGGCCATCGCGGAACTCGCCCGCGCCGAGCAGTCGGACGTGGTGACGGCCGCCTACGGTACGCAGGACATCGCCTTCGGGCCCGATTACCTGATCCCGCGCCCGTTCGACCCGCGGCTCATCACCAAGGTGGCGCCCGCCGTCGCGCTCGCCGCCACCGAGAGCGGCGTTGCCACGAAGCCGATGCTCGACGTCGAGGCCTATCGCCGCTCGCTGGAGAGCCGCGTCTACACCTCCGGCACGGTGATGCAGCCGGTCTTCGCCGCGGCGACCGAGGCCGGGCGCACCCGCATCGCCTATGCCGAGGGCGAGGACGACCGGGTGCTGCGCGCCGCCCAGGTGGTGGTCGACGAGGGGATCGCCCGTCCGGTCCTGGTCGGCCGCCGCGAGATCATCGCCGACAAGATTAAGGCGCTGGGTCTTCGCATCGAGGTCGGCCGCGACGTCGACGTGCAGGATCTCGACGACGAGGTTTTCCAGGCCGAGGCGACCGAGGGCTACTACGCCCTGCGCAAGCGCCACGGGCTGTCGCGCGGCGTGGCGCTCGCCGAGACGCGGCGCAACCCGACCGTGATCGGGGCGATGCTGCTGCATCTCGGCAAGGTCCAGGGGCTGCTCTGCGGCGGCACCGGCTCCTATCACAGCCACCTGCGCCACGTGCGGGAGGTGATCGGCCTGGCGCCGAAGGTGCGGGCGCTGGCCGCCATGAGCCTGCTCCAGCTGCCGCGCCACACCCTGTTCATCTGCGACCCCTACATCCATCTCGATCCGGCCTCGGACGAGCTCGCCGACATGACTCTGCTCGCCGCGGCCGAGATGCGCCGCTTCGGCCAGACCCCGCGGGTCGCGCTCGTCTCGCATTCGAGCTTCGGCACCGCCCGCAACCCCTCCGCCTCCAAGATGCGCGAGGCCCTGCGGCTGATCACCGAGCGCGAGCCCGATCTCGAGGTCGAGGGCGAGATGCAGGCCGACGCGGCGCTGAGCCGGCCGCTGATGGAGCGGGTGTTTCCGGACTCGCGCCTCACCGGGGAAGCCAACCTCCTGGTGATGCCGAACCTGGACGCCGCCAACATCACCCTCAACGCCCTCAAGGTGGTGGCGGGCCAGGGCATCAGCGTCGGGCCGATCCTGCTGGGTGCGGCCGCCCCGGTCCACATCCTCACCCACACCACCACCGTGCGCGGCATCGTCAACATGACGGCGGTGACGGCGGTAGCCGCCGCCGCACGGGCGGGCTGACCGAGACGACGGCCGCCGGGCGACGCCCCGGCGGCCGATCGCCGACGACCCGCCGCGGGTCCGGCCTCCGGCGACGGCCTCTCCCGCGCCGGAGGACCGCTCGGACGATGAATATTGCGGCAGCAGGACGCAGATTCTCCCTTTCTTAAGGGCATCCGTGTCATTTCGACTTCCGAGAGGAAATCGATCATGAGCCTTGCCCGAAAGTTCGTTGGCTTGTGTGCCGCCAGTTTCGTGTCGACCACTCTGCTGGCCGGCGCATTTATTCTCTACAAACAGTCAAACGAACGCGTGAAAGCGGCGCAGGACACGCGCCTGTCCTCCATTCTCCTGGCGACCGAGCTGCGGCAGACCTCGGACGACCTGACCCGGCTGGGACGCACCTACGTCGTCACCGGCAATCCGAGCTTCAAGCGGCAATATCAGGACGTCGTCGACATCCGGGCCGGCCGCAAGGCCCGGCCGGTCGAGTATCACCGCATCTACTGGGACTTCGTGGCCGCCGGCGACGCCAAGCCCCGCCCCGACGGCGAGACCGTGGCGGTGAGCACGCTGATGAAGCGCGTCGGCGTGACGCCGGAGGAAGAGGCGAAGCTGGCGGAATCGGTCCGCAACTCCAACGAGCTCGTCAGCGTCGAGAACGAGGCGATGGGGCTCGTCGACGGCAAGGGCCAGTCCGGGGTGGCGGAGCGGGATCGCGACCGGGCGATCCAGCTCGTCCACTCGGACGCCTACCACGCGGCCAAGGCCAAGATCATGAAGCCGCTCGACGACTTCTACGTCATGCTGGACACCCGGACCAGGCAGGCGGTGGTGGAGAACGAGGAGCGGGCGAGCCTCGCCTTCCTGGTCGTCCTCGGCATGCTGGCGGTCACCGCGGGGTCGGTCCTGGCGCTCGCCTGGTTCGCCTACGAGGCCCTGGTGCGGGGCTATGCCTCGGTGGGGACCGCGATGGGCCGGATCGCGGCCGGCGACTACGCGGCCGAGGTCCCGGGGACGCAGCGGCGCGACGAGGTCGGCGACATGGCCCGCAGCCTGGAATCCTTCAAGACCAACCTCGCGACCGATCTCGAGGCGCGCCACGCCCGGGAGAGCGAGGAGCGCCGGGTCGCCCGCCGGGCGCAGACCGCGTCCCTCGCCGATGCCTTCGAGGAGGCGGTGGGCGGCATCGCCCGGACGGTGGCGACCTCGGCGACCGAGCTGCAGGCCAGCGCGCAAGGCTTGTCGCGGCTCGCCGACGGCACGGCGGAGCGCTCCAGCGCGGTGACCCAGGCGGCGCAGGAAGCCTCCGTCAACGTCGCCACCGTGGCGGCGGCGGCCCAGCAGCTCAGCACCTCGGTCGGCGAGATCGCCCGCCAGGTCTCGGGCTCGGCCGCCCTCGCCAAGGAGAGCGTGGCCGAGGCGGCGCAGACCGCCGAGCTGGTGCGGACCCTGAGCCAGGCGGCGACGCGGGTCGGCGACGTGGTGGCGATGATCAACGGCATCGCCGGCCAGACCAACCTTCTGGCGCTCAACGCCACGATCGAGGCGGCCCGGGCCGGCGAGGCGGGCCGCGGCTTCGCGGTCGTCGCGGCGGAGGTCAAGCAGCTCGCCACCCAGACCGCCAAGGCCACCGAGGAGATCTCGGCGCAGATCGGCGGCATCCAGGGCGCGACCCGGGAGGCCGTCGAGGCGATCGGCACGATCGCCGGCCGGATCGGGACCCTGAGCGACATCTCGACCACGATCGCGGCGGCGGTCGAGGAGCAGGGCGTGGCGACGCAGGAGATCGTCCGCAACATCAGCCATGCCGCCGCCGGCACCGGCGCGGTCACGACGACGATCCAGGGTGTCGCCGACGCGGCCGGCCAGACCGGCGGCGAAGCCGGCCGGATGCTCACCGTCGCCTCCTCGGTCTCGCGGGAGGCCGAGCATCTCAGCACCGAGGTCACGCGCTTTCTCTCCCGCATCCGCGCCGCCTGAGCGCCCTCCCCGCCGGACGGCACGGGCCGCGATCTCCCTGCGGGATCGCGGCCCGTTCGCGTTCCGAGCCCTGAACGTCCGCCCCCGCTTGACCAACCGGCCGGTCGGTCAATAATGGGCGCCAACGAACAGGAGGGACGCCATGCGGCTGGAGAGCTACGTCCAGGGACGCTGGATCGCGCCGGGGGGAGACTGGACCGGCATCCGCAGCGCCGTGACCGGCGCCGTGGTGGCGGAGGTCGCGGGCGGCGGGCTGGCGATGGGCGAGGTGCTGGACCATGCCCGCCGGGTCGGTGGTCCTGCCCTGCACCGTCTCACCTTCCACCAGCGCGCCGAGATGCTGAAGCGGCTCGCCGCCTATCTCAACGAGCGCCGCGACGGGCTCTACGCCCTCTCGCACCAGACCGGGGCGACCCGCACCGACAACCTGATCGACATCGACGGCGGCATCGGCACCCTGTTCGTCTACGCCTCGAAGGGGCGGCGGGAACTGCCGAACGAGACCTTCCTGATCGACGGGGCGGTGGAGCCGCTGTCGCGCGGCGGCAGCTTCGTCGGTCGCCACGTGATGACGCCGCGCCACGGCTGCGCCGTCCACATCAACGCCTTCAACTTCCCGTGCTGGGGCCTGCTCGAAAAGCTCGCCCCCGCGATCCTCGCCGGCATGCCGGTGGTGACGAAGCCCGCCACGATCACGGCTTACGTCGCCCATGCCCTGGTGCGGCTGATCGCCGAATCCGGCATCCTGCCCGCAGGCGCGCTGCAATGCGTGGTCGGCCCGACCGGCGACCTGCTCGATCACCTCACCGGCCAGGACGTGGTGTCGTTCACCGGCTCGGCCGAGACGGCGCAGCGGCTCCAGCGCCATCCGGTGATCGCCCGCGAGGCGGTGCATTTCGTGGCCGAGCGCGATTCGCTCAACGCCGCGATCCTCGCCCCCGATGCCGGGCCGGGCAGCCCGGAATTCGACCTCTACATCAAGGAGGTCGCCAAGGAGATGACCGTCAAGGCCGGGCAGAAATGCACGGCGATCCGCCGGGCGCTGGCACCGCGCGAGCATGTCCCGGCGGTGATCGAGGCCCTGAGCCGGCGCCTCGCCGGGGTCAAGATCGGCGATCCCGCCCGCGAGGACGTCCGGATGGGGCCGGTGGTGGGCCTCGCGCAGCGCCGCGACGTGCTCGCCCGGGTCGAGGCCCTGCGGGCGGAGGCCGAGCTGGTCTTCGGCGATCCCGCCCGTCTCGCGGTCGAGGGGGCGGATGCCGAGGCCGGCGCCTTCCTGCCGCCGCTGCTCCTGCACTGTGCCGATCCGCTCCGGGCGCGCCAGGTGCACAGCCTCGAAGCCTTCGGCCCGGTCTGCACCGTGATGGGCTATGACGGGCTCGACGAGGCGGCGACCCTCGCCAATCGCGGCGAAGGGAGCCTCGTCGCCTCGCTCTACACCCACGATCCGGCAGCGGCCGCGGACCTCGTCTTCGGCATCGGCGCCTATCACGGCCGGCTCGTCGTCCTCGACCGCGACTGCGCCAGGGAGCAGACCGGCCACGGCTCGCCGATGCCGCACATGACCCATGGCGGCCCCGGCCGGGCCGGCGGCGGCGAGGAGCTCGGCGGCGTGCGGGCGCTGCACCACTACCTGCAGCGCACCGCCCTCCAGGGCTCGCCCGCGATGCTGAGCCGGATCACCGGAAGCTGGATCAAGGGCGCGCCGGAGGACATCCGCCCCGAGCATCCGTTCCGCTGCCACTTCGAGGACCTGGAGATCGGCCGCAGCTTCCACTCCGCCGAGCGGGTGATCACGCTCGAGGACATCGAGCATTTCGCCGAATTCACCGGCGACACCTTCTACGCCCATATGAGCGAGGAGGCGACGAAGGGCCATCCGTTCTTCCCCGGCCGCGTCGCCCACGGCTACCTGCTCCTGTCCTTCGCCGCCGGCCTGTTCGTCGATCCCGATCCGGGCCCGGTCCTGGCCAATTACGGGCTCGATTCCTTGCGCTTCCTCAAGCCGCTCCAGCCCGGCGAGGCGATCCGGGTGCGGCTCACCGCCAAGGAGAAATCGCCCCGCAACCCGCAATACGGCGAGGTACGCTGGGACGTGGAGATCCGGACGGCGGCGGGGGAAACGGCGGCAACCTACGAGTTGCTGACGATGAACGCGATGCGGGGGTCGTGAGCGGGGTGCCTGAACCCCTCCCCTCCGCGCAGAGCTGTCCGGGGAAACGAAGGGGCGGGGGTTTCACTTCTCTCCGGGGCGGGACGAGGATGTCCCGCGCCTTTTCCCGTTTCCCGGACAACCCTGCCGTAGAGCAAAATTGATCTGGGTAGGTCTCACCCGAACCGCCCCGCCCGCAAAGCCGCCACATCCACCCCGGGCCGACGCCCCGCCAGCAGATCGGCCACGATCCGCCCCGTCCCGGCGCTCTGCGTCAGGCCGAGATGGCCGTGGCCGAAGGCGTAGATCACGCGTGGCGTCGCCCGCGACGGGCCGATCACCGGCAGGCTGTCGGGGAGCGAGGGGCGAAAGCCCATCCACTGCCGGCCGCCCTCGGTGCGCAGGCCCGGCAGGAAGGCGGCGGCCTTCTTCAGCATCGCGTCGGCGCGGGCGAAGTTGGGCGGTCGGTGCAGGCCGCCAAACTCGACGGCGCCGCCGACCCGGACCCCCGTGGCGAGCGGCGTCACCACGAAGCCGTGGCCGCCGAAGGTGAGCTGGCGGCGCAGATCGAAGGCGCCGGGCGGCAGCGTGGTGTTGTAGCCGCGCTCGGTGTCGAGCGGCACCCGGTCGCCGAGGCGGCGCGCCAGATCCCGCGACCAGGCCCCGGCGGCGAGGACGCAGGCCTCGACGGTGAGTGACGTGCCGTCGGCCAGCGTCAGGCGCACGCCCTCGCCCGCAGGCGCGATGTCCCGCACCTCGCCTGTCGTGAGCGCGGCGCCCTTCGCCATCACGTCGGCGTGGAGCGCCAGGGCGAAACGGTACGGATCGTCCACCGTCATCCAGTGGGGCGTGAAGGTGCCGGCCACGAACCGCGGCGACAGGCCGGGCTGCAACTCGGCGAGGCGGGCGCCGCGGACATGTTCGAAGGCGATGCCCTCCCGTTCCCGCACCGCCCAGCCGGGCGCGGAGGCGGCGAGTTCCGCCTCGCTCTCGTAGAGTTCGAGATTGCCGTCATGGCGCAGCCGTCCAGTCAGGCCGGCAGCGTCCACCATCGCCGCCATGGCGTCCGCGGCGAGCCGCATCAGGCCGGACTGGACTTTTGTCGCGTGCCGGTGCCGGTCGGGCAGGCTGGCGCGCCAGAAGCGCACGAGCCAGGGCGCGATCCGCGGCAGGTAGGCGGGCGGCAGCGCCAGGGGCCCGAGGGGATCGCGCATCCAGCGCGGCGCCTTGCGCAGGATGCCCGGCGAGGCGAGCGGCAGCACGTCCGTGAAGGCGAGCGCCCCGGCATTGCCGAGGCTCGCCCCCTCGGCGATGCCGCCGCGCTCGATGAGCCGCACCCGCCGGCCCTCGGCCAGCAGGTGGTGGGCGGTGGCGAGGCCGACGATGCCGGCTCCGACGATGACGACCTCGCGGGCCAAGCCCCTTACGCCGCCCGCTTCAGGGCGGGGCGGCGCTCCAGGGCGGTGCGCACGATCGCCTCGACGGCGGCCCGGCGCTCGCCCGAGAGCGGCTTTCTCGGCATGCGGAGATGCTCGGTCGAGCCGATCGCCAGCGCCTCGGCGAGCTTGATGTTCTGGACCAGGAAGGTCGAGACGTCGAGGTCGAGGAGCGGGCGGAACCAGCGGTAGATCTCGAGCGCCTCCGCGATCCGCCCTGCCTTCATCAGCCGGTAGATCGCCACGGTCTCCTCGGGGAAGGCGACGACGAGGCCCGCGACCCAGCCGACCGCGCCGACGCTCAGCGCCTCGAAGGCGAGGTTGTCGACGCCGGTCAGCACCGCGAAGCGGTCACCTAAATGGTTGATGATCTCGGTGGTGCGGCGGATGTCGTCGGAGGATTCCTTGATGGCGACGAAGCGCGCATCCGCGGCCAGCCGCTCCATGATCGGCACCGTCACGTCGACCCGGTAGGCGACGCGGTTCGAGTAGATCATCACCGGCAGATCGCCGGCGGCGGCGACCGCGCTCAGGGTGGCGACGGTCTCGTCCGCGTCGGTGTGGTAGATCGGGCTCGGCACCACCATCAGGCCCGACGCGCCGGCCTTGGCGGCCCGGGCCGCCAGCGCGCAGGCCTCGCGGGTGCCGGCCTCGGAGATCGTGAGCAGCACCGGCTTGGGGCCCGCCACCGACCGGGCGGTCTTCAGCACCGCGAGCCGCTCGTCGGGCGACAGCATCGGCCCCTCGCCGAGCGAGCCGCAGACGATGATCCCGTCGCAGCCGGCCTGCATCTGGAGCGCGAAGCAGCGCTCCATCTCGGCGTGATCGAGATCACCGTCGGGGGTGAACTTGGTGGTGACGGCGGGAAGGACGCCTGTCCACATGGGTGTGTTTCCTCTCCGGGCTCATCGGGCCGCATGATCCGCCACGGATCGCGCGACCGCGGCGCCACGCACAGGACACCGGCCCTCCGTGGCTCTTGGTTCGCAGATTGTATAAAATATGCGCGCGGATCAAGCCGGGGATGCGGCCGAGCGGCGATAAATCTCCACCAGCGACCGCCCGGCATGCTCGACGTGGATCCGCAGGAGATTCGCCGCCGCGACGATCTCGCCGGCCTCGCACAGGTCGAGGATGGTGGTGTGCTCCATGTCGGCGCGGGCGACGTCGCCGGTGACGGAGAGCTGGAGCCGGGTCGGGCGGTCGCAATCCTGGAGCAGGCCGGCGATGATCGCGAGCGAGCGCGGCCGTCCGGCATGGCGCAGCAGGCCGAGATGGAAGCGCCGGTTCAGCTCGCCCCAGGTCTCGACCGTGCCGGCCTTGAGTGCGGCACCGTACTCGTCGCGCAGGGCGCGCAGCTCGGAAAAGTCCTGTGGCGTGAGGTGGCGGGCCGAGAGGATCAGCAATTGCGGCTCGAGGGAGACGCGGAGCTGGAAGATGTCCTCGACCTCCTCGATCGAGAGGCCCGACACGACCGCACCGCGATGCGGCACGATCTTGACGAGGCCGCCGGCCTCCAGTTGCAGCAGCGCCTCGCGGATCGGGATCCGGCTGATGCCGAATTCCTCGGCCAGCGCGTCCTGGCGCAGCTGGACGCCCGGCGCCAGGGCGCCCGAGAGGATGCGCTGCCGCAGGGCCTCGGCCACCGCCGCCGAGACGGTCCGGTGTCCGAGGCCCCCGGCGACGGATCGGGCTCCGCGTGCGCGCTCCGTCACGGCCATGTTCTCCACTCCAACCCTGTCACCCGACCCAATATTGTATACGATCAGACCCTGGCAAGACGCTCAGAAGGTCGGCGGCGTGCAGGCGCTCACGACCTCGCACGGGGTCGGGCCGACGCAGCGGAAGCGGTGCGGCCGCCGGCTCGAGAAGTAGTAGGCGTCGCCGGGGCCCAGCACCCGGCGCTCGTCGTCCACCGTCACCTCGAGCCGCCCCGAGAGCACGATGCCGCCTTCCTCGCCGTCATGGACCAGCGGCACGCGGCCGGTATCGGCGCCGGGCTCGTAGCGCTCCTTCAGGAGCTGCAGGGCGCGGCCGAACAGGCTGTCGCCGACCTGCCGGTAGGAGATCCGCCCCTTGCCGATCTCGACCAGTTCCTCGCTGGCGTAGAACGCCTTCTCGGTCCGCTCCGGGGTCAGCGAGAAGAACTCGGCGAGCCCGATCGGCACCGCGTCGAGGATGCGCTTGAGGGCGCCGACCGACGGGTTGGTCTGGCCCGATTCGATCAGCGAGATCGTCGAGTTCACCACCCCGGCGCGCTTGGCGAGCGCCCGCTGCGACAGGCCGTGCAGGGTGCGGACGTGGCGCAGGCGCGCGCCCACCTCGTCGTTGGTCACGCCGGCTCCCTGTTGAGGCTGTTGCGGATCGCGCAACACTCTAGCTCGCGGGCCTGCGGTGGCAAAGGGTTGGCATGCGGCAGAAAAGGACTTGTTGGCCTCCCCGGAACGGTCTTGTCTGGCGGCGACCGCGCCCCACAGAGCCCCGTCGAGGACCAGAGCCATGAACGCCCATCCGCCGCGCCTCAACCGCCCGAGCCTCGACGCCTACTGGATGCCGTTCACGGCCAACCGCCAGTTCAAGGCGGCGCCGCGCCTCCTCGTGGCGGCCGAGGGCATGCACTACACGGCGGATGACGGCCGCACCGTCCTCGACGGCACCGCCGGCCTGTGGTGCGTCAATGCCGGCCACGGCCGCCGCCGCATCGCGGAAGCCGTCGAGCGCCAGCTCTCGACCCTCGACTACGCGCCCTCGTTCCAGATGGGCCACCCGATCGCCTTCGAGTTCGCCGAGCGCCTGGCCGCCATCGCGCCGGGCGGCACGCTCGACCGGGTGTTCTTCACCGGCTCGGGCTCGGAATCGGTCGACACCGCGCTCAAGATCGCGCTCGCCTACCAGCGCGCCATCGGCCAGGGCACCCGGACCCGGGTGATCGGGCGCGAGCGCGGCTATCACGGCGTCGGCTTCGGCGGCATCTCGGTCGGCGGGCTCGTCAACAACCGCCGGATGTTCCCGCTCCTGCCGGGCGTCGACCACCTGCGCCACACCCACGATCTGTCTCGCAACGCCTTCGTGCAGGGCCAGCCCGAGCACGGCGCGGACCTCGCCGACGACCTCGAGCGGCTGGTGGCGCTCCACGGCGCCGAGACCATCGCCGCCGTCATCGTCGAGCCGGTGGCGGGCTCGACCGGCGTGCTGGTACCGCCGAAGGGCTATCTCGAGCGCCTGCGCGCGATCGCCACGAAGCACGGCATCCTGCTGATCTTCGACGAGGTGATCACCGGGTTCGGCCGCCTGGGCGCGCCCTTCGCCACCGATTATTTCGGCGTGACGCCGGACCTCATCACCACCGCCAAGGGGCTGACCAACGGCACGATCCCGATGGGCGCGGTCTTCGCGACCCGCGCGGTCCACGACGCGCTGATGCACGGGCCGGAGGGCGCGATCGAGCTCTTCCACGGCTACACCTATTCGGGCCACCCGGTCGCCTGCGCGGCCGGCCTCGCGACCCTGGAGATCTACGCGGAGGAGGACCTCCTCACCCGCACGACGCAGGTCCAGGCGCAGTGGCACGCGGCGATGCATGCCCTGCGCGACTGCCCGAACGTGATCGACATCCGCACCATCGGCCTCATCGCCGGCATCGAGCTGGAGCCGCGGGCGGGCAAGCCGGGCGCGCGGGCCTACGACGTCTTCACCGATTGCTTCGAGAAGGGCCTGCTCATCCGCGTCACCGGCGACATCATCGCCCTGTCGCCGCCGCTGATCGCGGAGCCCGAGCACATCGACACCATGGCGTCGATGCTGGGCGAGGCCCTGCGCCGGGCGGCGTAAGCATCCATCCAGCCGGACATCGACAGCCTCCTCGTCGGTGGAAGCGGTGCCGCGAGCGCCTCGTCTCCCACACGGCAACCTCATCCTGAGGTGTCGGTCCATCAATGATGGACCGACCTCGAAGGAGACCTCCGGAAGTCTCGCGATCCCTGGAGCCCTCCTTCGAGGTTCGTCGATCTGCGATCGACCAACACCTCAGGATGAGATCGTGGATGGGGCGAGGCATGCCGCGCGGATCAAAGCATCGAAATTCTCGTCATCCCCGCATACGGACCAGCAAAGACACCATGCACACCATCGGACACTTCGTCGGCGGCAGCCAGACTCCCGGCCGCTCGGGCCGCACCGCGCCGGTCTTCAACCCGGCCACCGGCGAGCAGACGGGCACCGTGGCGCTGGCCAGCGCCGACGAGGTCGGGGCCGCGGTGGCGGCCGCCCGCGCCGCCTTCCCGGCCTGGGCCGCCACGCCGCCGCTGCGCCGCGCCCGCATCCTCAACAAGTTCCTGCGCTTCCTGGAGGAGCGCACCGACGAGCTCGCCGCGGTGATCACCGCCGAGCACGGCAAGGTGCTGTCCGACGCCAAGGGCGAGATCCAGCGCGGCATGGAGGTGGTCGAGTTCGCCACCGGCGCGCCCCAGCTCCTCAAGGGCGAGATCACCGAGAATGTCGGCACCCGCGTCGACAGCAGCGCGATCCGCCAGCCGCTCGGGATCGTGGCCGGCATCACGCCGTTCAACTTCCCCGCCATGGTGCCGATGTGGATGTTCCCCGTCGCGCTCGCCTGCGGCAACTGCTTCGTGCTCAAGCCCTCCGAGCGCGACCCCTCCGCCGCCCTGGTGATGGCCGAGTGGCTGAAGGAGGCGGGGCTCCCCGACGGCGTGTTCTCGGTGGTGCAGGGCGACAAGGAGGCGGTGGACGCCCTCCTGCACCATCCCGACGTCTCCGCGGTGTCCTTCGTCGGCTCGACCCCGATCGCCAAGTACATCTACGAGACCGCGGCGCGGACGGGCAAGCGCGCCCAGTGCCTCGGCGGGGCCAAGAACCACATGGTGGTGATGCCCGATGCCGACATGGACCAGGCCGTCGACGCCCTGATGGGCGCGGCCTACGGCTCGGCCGGCGAGCGCTGCATGGCGATCTCGGTGGCGGTGCCGATCGGCGAGGACACCGCCGACCGGCTGATGGAGAAGCTGGTCCCGAAGGTCCGCGCGCTGAAGGTCGGTCCCGGCACCGACCCGGAGGCCGAGATGGGCCCGCTCGTCACCGCTCAAGCCCGCGACAAGGTGAAGGGCTACATCGACCGTGGCGTTACTGAGGGCGCCGAGCTGGTGGTCGACGGCCGGACCCTGAGCCTGCAGGGCTACGAGAACGGCTACTTCGTCGGCGGCACGCTGTTCGACCGGGTGACGCCCGAGATGACGATCTACAAGGAGGAGATCTTCGGGCCGGTCCTCGCCGTCGCCCGCGCCCCCGACTACGAGACCGCGGCGCGGATGATCAACGAGCACGAGTTCGGCAACGGCACGGCGATCTTCACCCGCGACGGCGACGCGGCGCGGGAATTCGCCCACCAGATCCAGGTCGGGATGGTCGGCATCAACGTGCCGATCCCGGTGCCGATGGCGTTCCACTCCTTCGGCGGCTGGAAGGCGTCGCTGTTCGGCGACCACCACATGCACGGCCC
Source organism: Methylobacterium indicum (assembly GCF_001043895.1). Classification (GTDB taxonomy): domain Bacteria; phylum Pseudomonadota; class Alphaproteobacteria; order Rhizobiales; family Beijerinckiaceae; genus Methylobacterium; species Methylobacterium indicum. The sequence continues at coordinate 22,169 of NZ_JTHF01000063.1, read as the reverse complement.
GGAGGGCGTGCGGTTCTACACCCGGCTCAAGACCATCACGACCCGCTGGCCCACCGGCATCCGCGCCGGCGCCGAGTTCGTGATGCCGACGATGAAGTGAGAACCGGCGCCCCTTTCCGCTTGGGGAAGGGGCGTCCCGCCGGCGGATCCGGGTAACCGGGCCCCATCGGCACCGGGCGAGGCCGGACGCAGAAAAAAGGCCGCCTCTTGCGAGGCGGCCCGAAGTCAAGGGAGGAAACGCCCAAGAAGGGCAGCACCGCGGCGACGCCATCGCCGCTGTGCGTGAAATCGTTTTCACATTTTGCACCGCACAAGGCAAGCGCCGAGGTGACGTGTCAGCCATGCGCCCGCTACATGCCGGGCGCCGCGCCTGAGGCCCGGCGGCGTCTCTGCCCCAGCACCGCCAGCGTCGGCTCGGCGGCGAGCAGGGTGCGGGTGTAGTCTTCGCGGGGATGGTCCAGAACCTCCCGCACGGTTCCGGTCTCGACCAGCCGCCCCGCCTGCATCACCCCGACCCGGTCGGCGATCTCGTCGACGACGCCGATATTGTGGGTGATGAACAGGACCGTCAGCCCGTGCCGGTCGCGCAAGCTCAGGATCAGGCGCAGGATCTGGGCCTGGATCGACAGGTCGAGGGCCGAGACGGCCTCGTCGGCGACGACGAGCTTCGGGTTGGTGATGAGCGCCCGGGCGATGGCGATGCGCTGGCGCTGGCCGCCGGAGAATTCGTGAGGGTAGCGCTCGGCGGCTTGTGCCGGCAGCCCGACATCCTCCAGCGCCCGGGCGACCAGGGCGGCGCGATCGCGGCCCCTCGGAGCATCGTCGAGGAGGTGGAGCGGCTCGGCGACGATGCGGCCGACGGAGTGGCGCGGGTTGAGCGAGCCGTAGGGGTCCTGAAACACCATCTGGAAGTCGCGGCGCTTGCGCGCCAGCGCCTTCGGCGACAGGGCGAACAGGTCGTCGCCGCCGAGCCGCACCGTGCCGCCGGTCGGCCGGTCGAGGGCCATGACGATACGGGCGAGGGTGGACTTGCCGCAGCCCGACTCGCCCACCACCGCGAAGATGCTGCCGGGGGCGACGTCGAGGCTGACGCCGTCGACGGCGCGCAGGGACCGGATGGTGCCGCCGGCCCCGCGCAGGGCGTAGTCGCGGCGGAGGTTGTCGATCGAGAGAAGCGGCGCGGTCACCGGGCGCCTCCTGCGGCGAGAGGAGCCTCCTCGCCGAGGCCCGCCCGGGCCCGGCGCGGCAGGGCGGCGATCAGGTCGCGCGTGTAGGGCGCGCTCGGGCGGCGCAGGACCGATTCGGTCGGCCCCGCTTCGACGGCGCGGCCGCGGCACATCACCAGCGTGCGGTCGGTGCTGCGGGCGATCACCCCGAGGTCGTGGCTGATCAGGATCAGCGACAGGCCGAGATCGGCCACCAGCTCGTCGAGGATGTCGAGGATGTCCTTCTGCACCGTCACGTCGAGCGCCGTCGTCGGCTCGTCGGCGATGAGCAGGTCGGGCTTCAGCGCCAGCGCGATCGCGATGCCGACGCGCTGGCGCTGGCCGCCCGACATCTCGTGGGGGTAGCTGTCGATGCGCCGCGCGGGATCGGGGATCCGCACCCGGTCGAGGAGGCGTAAGGATTCCGCCCGCGCCTCGGCCCGGCCGGTGCCGCGGTGGAGCCGGATCCCTTCGGCGATCTGCTCGCCCGCCGTCATGGCGGGGTTCAACGCCGTCATCGGCTCCTGGAAGATCATGCCGATGCGCCGGCCGCGCAGGGAGCACAGCTCGCGCTCGCCCATCGTGAGGATATTTTTGCCCTCGAGCAGGATCTCGCCGGAGGTGCGGGCGCTCTTGGGCAGGAGCCCGATGGTGGCGAGCGACAGCATCGACTTGCCGGAGCCCGATTCGCCGACGATGCCGAGGCTCTCGCCGCGACCGACCTCGACCGAGACGTCGTCGACGACGCGGGCCTCGCCCCCGGGCCGCGGGAAGGCGATGGAGAGGTTTCGGATCGCGAGCATCAGGAGGCCTGCCGGCGGCGCGGGTCGAGGCGGGCGGCGAGCCCGTCGCCCAGGAGGTTGAGGCCGAGCACCGCGGCCGCGATGGCGAGGCCCGGGGCGAGCGCCAGGTGGGGCGCCTGGAGGAGGTAGGTCTGCGATTCCGCCAGCATCCGCCCCCAGGTCGGGGCCGGCGGCGGCAGGCCGAGCCCCAGGAAGCTCAGACCCGCCTCGGTCAGGATCGCCATGGCGAGCTGGATCGTGACCTGGACGATGACCTGGGCCGAGATGTTGGGCAGCACGTGCTCGAGCGTGATCCGGGCCGTGCCCTTGCCGGCCATGCGGGCGGCCATGATGTATTCCCGCGCCCAGATCTGCATCGCCGCACCGCGGGTGACCCGGGCGAAGACGGGGATCATGAAGAACCCGATGGCCACGATGGCGGTGAGCGCCCCGGGGCCGAGCAGCGCGCCGAGCATGATCGCCGACAGGATCGGCGGCAGGGCGAACAGTGCGTCGCAGATCCGCATCAGCACCGCGTCGAGCGTGTGGTTCGCCGCTGCCGCGACGCCAGCGAGCGTGCCGAGCACGGCGCCGACGGCGACCGCAGCGAAGGCGGTGGTGAGCGAGTTGAAGGCGCCGCGCATCAGCATCGAGGCGACGTCGCGCCCGAGCTGGTCGGTGCCCAACAACCCCGAGACCAGCGGCCCCTTGAGCTTCTGCAGGATGCGCATCCGGGTCGGGTCCGCCGGGGTCCAGACCAGGGAGGTGAGCGCGATGGCGATGAGAAGGGCCGTCAGGATGCCGCCGACGAGGAGCGGGACGCTGCCGGGGCGCCACCCGCGCCGCATCTTCAAGGCGAGAGCCGTCATGCGCGCCTCCTCAAGCGGGGATCGACCACGGTGTAGAGCAGGTCGACCCCGAGATTGACCACGATGACGATGGTGGCGAACACCATCACGACGTTCTGGATCACGATCAGGTCGCGCTGGGAGAGGGCCTGCCAGGCGAGCCGGCCCATGCCCGGCAGGGTGAACACGTTCTCGACCAGGACCGCGCCGCCGATCAGGAACGAGATCTGCAGCCCCAGCATGGTGATGACCGGCACGAGCGCGTTCGGCACCGCGTGGCGCCAGAGCGCGCGGGAGACCGAGGCGCCCTTGGCCCGGGCGGTGCGGACGAAATCCTCGTTCATCACCTCGACCACCGAGGCCCGCGTCACCCGGGTCAGCACCGCCGATTGCGGGATGGCGAGCGCGAGAGCCGGCAGCAGCAGGGCGCGGAACGCCGCCGCGGGGTCGTCCCAGCCCGGGAAGCCTCCGGCCGGCAGCCAGCCGAGGCCGAGCGCCACCACCATGATGAGCAGGAGCCCGATCCAGAAATTCGGCACCGCGATGCCGGCCTGGGCGTAGAGGGTGGCGGCCCCGTCCGCCACGCCGCCGGGCCGCGCCGCCGCGGTGACGCCGAGGGGCAGGGCGATGCCGACGGCCATGAGCACCGCGAGCCCGGTGAGCGGCAGGGTCACCGCCAGGCGCTCCCGGATCAGCGCGCCCACCGGCACGCCGTAGGTGGTGGACGTCCCCATGTCGCCGACGAGGAGCCCGCCGAGCCAGCGCAGGTAGCGGAGATAGGCCGGCGCATCGAGGCCCATCTGGGCGCGGAGTGCGGCCAGCGTTTCGGGCGTCGCCGAGGTGCCGAGCATCGCCGAGGCCGGGTCCCCGGGCACGATCTCCATCATGCAGAACACGAGGATCGAGATCAGCAGGAACGTGACCGCGAAGCCGGCGGCGCGGCGGAGGAAGTGCCTCAGCATGGGGTGAACTCAAGCATCGGGAGCGCTTTGTTGTGACCGAACTGTGTCATCGAATGTGAAGGCGAGGAACGCCAACCCCGACGCATGAGACGCGGGTTTCCCCCTCTCCCCGCGGGCGGGGAGAGGGCTGCGTCTCCGTTCAGGAGATGCAGCGAGCCCGTAGGGCGAGGGTGAGGGGGTCTCGACGAGTGAGACTCCTCCGGAGACACCCCCTCACCTTCGGCTGCCGCCTCGCTCCGTCGACCACAAGGTCGCCGAAGCCCTCTCCCCGCCCGCGGGGAGAGGGGATGCGCACATCCCCCGGCGAACCCCGCACGCGACAGAAGCCGCCCCCTACTCCGTCCACCGCACCTCGGTCAGGTCGTTCGACGGCACCGGCTCGTTCTTCCAGAACCCCGTCAGCTTGGCCCGCCACACGCTGAGCTTCGGCAGCACGAACAGGAACAGGGCCGGCACGTCCTCGGCGAGGATCTCTTGCGCCTCGCCGTAGAGCTTGAGGCGCGCCGCCTCGTCGGTCGCCTGCGCGGCCTTCGACACCACGTCGTTGAAGGCCGGGTTCTTGTAGCCGAAGTAATACGGGTCGTTGGCGTAGATCGCGATATCCATCGGCTCGGAATGGGCAATCACCGTCATGTCGAACTTGCGGTCGCGCATCACCTCCTGCACCCACTTCGCCGGGAACTCGGTCGGGACGATGGTCATCGTGACCCCGACCTCGGCGAACATCGCCTGGAGGATTTCCGCCGTGCGGGTGGCATAGGCCATCTGCGGCGACTTCAAGCTGAAGGTCAGGCCCTTGGCGTAGCCGGCCTCGGCCAGCAGCGCCTTCGCCTTCTTGGAGTCGTAGGGGTAGACGCCCGTCAGGTCCTTGTAGCCCAGGTCGTTGGGCGTGTAGTGGCTGCCGATCGGTGTGCCGTAGCCCGAATAGGCGCCCTCGATCAGGAGCTTGCGGTCCACCGCCATCATCAGCGCCTGGCGCACGCGCTTGTCGCTGAAGGGCTTCTCGGCGTTGTTCATGCCGGCCACGACCTTCGCCTCGGTCAGGCCCGGCTCGGCGATGAAGGCCTTGTCCTTCTGGAACGCCCCGTAGAGCTCTGGCGCCGGCAGCAGCGGATAGGCGTCGACGTCGCCGGCGCGGAGCGCCGCCGCGGCGGCCTGGGGATCGCCGATGAAGCGGAAGGTCACCTTGTCGAGATGGACCGGGCGGGCCTTGTCCCAATAATCGGGGTTGCGCGTCAGCTCGACCCGGTCGCCCTTGCGCCACGAGGCGAAGCGGAACGGCCCGGTGCCGACCGGATGGCTCTTCAGCCCGTCGCGCGATTTCGGCTCGACCATCACCGCCGCCGGCTGGCCGAGCCAGAACAGCAGGTTGCCGGAGGGCTTCGACAGGGTGAGGACCAGGGTCTGCGGGTCCGGCGCCTTCACGTCGGCGATGACCGCGTAGAGCGCCTTCTGCGGGTTGACCGAGCCCGGCGCCCGGATCGCGTCGAGGCTGAACTTCGCCGTCTCGGCGGTGAAGGGCTCGCCGTTGTGGAACGTCGCGCCCTGCTGGAGCGCGAAGGTGTAGGTCAGGCCGTCGGGCGAGACGGTCCAGCTCTTGGCGAGCTGCGGCTGCACCTTGCCGTCGCGGTCGATCCGGGTCAGCCCCTGGAACACGTTCTGCCACACCACCTGGCCGATCACCGTGGGGGCGGCGCTGGTCGGATCGAGGCCCGGGGGCTCGACCGGCATGCCGACGACGAGGTCGGTGCGCGGCACGGCCTCGGCGCGCCCCGGAAGCCCCAGCATCGCGACCGCCAGGGCGGCCCCGGCGGCGGCACCGGCCAGAAGGCGGCGGCGCGGGCGGGAGAAGCGCGTGCGTGTGACCATGGAACCCCTCGTTGGCGTCTTCACCGGCCGCCTCTGCCGGGCGGCCTGGCCGATGCCGCTAGGAGATCAGGATTTTGGGTGTGGCCGCAACAGCGATCTGGTGCGCACCCCGTAGCCGAAACCGCTACACCTCGCGATCTGCGCGGAAATCCGGCATGTGCTGCTCCAGAACCGCCACCAGCTTGGCGGCCGCGAAGGAGAGCGGCCGGTCGCGCAGGTGCGACAGGTCGAGATGGGTGCGGACGCGCAGGTCCCGGAACGGCCGCGTCACCAGCGTTCCCGCCGCCTCGTCGCGGCGCACGCTGAAGGGCGGCAGGACCAGGACCGCCCGGCCGCGGCGGGCGAGTTCGAGCTGGACCTCGAGGGCGCCGGTGGTGAAGACGGGATCGAGGGCGGGCAGGCCCGCCTCCCGCATCTGCGCGTCGAGGGCCTGTCGGACCCCGAAGGCCGCGTCCGGCACCGCGACCGGGTGGGCCAGGAGATCGCCCGGGCCGACCTGCAGGCGATCGGCGAGCGGATGGCCGGGCGCCATCACGGCGGCGTGCTCGATGGCGACGCGGCCGCGCACGACGGTCTCGGTCCGGAGCGGCGTGAACAGGGTGACGGCGAGATCCGCCTCGCCGTCCGCCAGGGCCTGCATGCTGCGCCCGGCGCTCGCCACCACCACCTCGAAGCGCACGTCCGGGTAGCTCGCGGAAAACTCCGCCAGCGCCGGCACCAGCAGGCCCGAGGCCGCCGCCCCGCTGGCATAGACCGTCACCCGCCCGGCCCGCAGGCCCTTGAGGTCGTCGATCAGGGTGCGGACGTGGTCGAGCTCGCGCAGGGAGCGGGCCGAGCGCGCGGCCAAGAGCTCGCCGGCCGCGGTGAGGCGGATCCCGGTCGGGTCGCGCTCCACCAGCGGCGCGCCGAAATGGTATTCGAGATTCTCGATCTGCCGGCTGATCGCGGTCGGCGCGATGCCGAGTTTTTCCGCCGCCCGCCGCATCGAGCCGTGCCGGGCGAGTTCGTTGAAGTAGATCAGGGCCCGCAGCTGCACCGGCACGCCCCCTCCTGGCGGTCGCCGGCGGCCGGCCGGGACGGCCTGCCGCGCGGAAACACCGTGGACCTATGCGCGCGCAGGCCGGGGGCGCAAGAGACGCCGCGACCGGTTCACCGCGAGGCGGCCGGTCTCAGGCCGCCTCGACCACCAGCCGCCCCGCCGCCTCGCCCGCCGCGCCGAGCGGCACCGGACGCCGCGTGTCCTTCGAGAGGAGCACGCAGATCGACTCCGCCTCGCCCGCCACCGTGTCGCCGGTGAGGATGCGGTGGCGGAAGCCGAGCGAGGTGCGCCCCGCCCGGGCGAGCCAGGTCGCCGTGCGGACCCGGCCCGGATAGTGCAGCTCCGCCCGGTAATCGATGACGAAGCGGGCGATGACGAAGAAAGTGTCGGGCGTGAGCAAGGGGGTCAGGTGGGTGGCGAAGAACTGCACCCGGCCGCTCTCGCAGAACGCCGCGAAGACCGCGTTGTTGACGTGGCCGTTGGCGTCCGTGTCGCGGTAGCGCAGGACGTCCTCGCTCCACAGCACCCGCGGATCGGCCTCGAACCCGTTCGTCATCGCGCAAGCCCCTCAGGCGGTCCGGGGCGCGGTGCCGCCGAGGTGGAAGACCCGGTGCGGGACGAGCTCGCCGCGCTCGACGTCGCCGACCGCCACCAGCACGCCGCCGCAGGTCGCGTAGGCCTTGCCCTCGGTCGGGGCGTCGCGGCCGCGCAGGATCACCGGCTGGCCGCGCATCAGGCGCATCGCCATGTCGCGGGAAACCGGGACGTGCGGCACGGCCTCGATCAGGGCCGTCTCGACCGGGCGCAGGATCGCGGCATTGGCCTCGGCATCGGCGGCCTCGAGGGCCGAGACGGTGCAGGACTGGTCCTCGGTGAACGGGCCGACGCGGGTGCGGCGCAGGGCCGAGACGTGGCCGTAGCAACCGAGCGCGCGGCCGAGATCGCGGGCGATGGCGCGGACATAGGTGCCCTTGCCGCACTCGGCCTCGATCACGGTGCGTTCGGGGGTGTGGGCCACGATCGCCAGCCGGTCGATCTGCACCGGGCGGGCGACGAGCTCCACCACCTCGCCGTCGCGGGCGAGGTCGTAGGCGCGCTCGCCCTGGATCTTGATCGCCGAGTAGCGCGGCGGCACCTGCTCGATCGCGCCGACGAAGCGCGGCAGCATCGCCTCGACCTGCTCCTGGGTCGGCCGGTCGTCGGAGGTCGCGACCGGGCGCCCTTCCGCGTCGTCGGTGTCGGTCTCGACGCCCCAGGTGACCGAGAAGACGTAGGCCTTGCGGCCGTCCATCACGAACGGCACGGTCTTGGTGGCCTCGCCGAGCGCGATCGGCAGGATGCCGGAGGCGAGCGGGTCGAGGGTGCCGGCATGCCCCGCCTTCTTGGCGTTGAGCGCGCGCTTGACCGCCGCGACCGCGTGGGTCGAGGTCATGCCGACGCCCTTGTCGAGGATCACCCAGCCGCTGATCTCGCGGCGCTTGGGCCGGTCGCCCGGCGGGCGGCCGCGGCCGCGGGGCCGGTCGTGCCGCGGGCGGTCCTGGCGCTGACCATCGTGACGTTGACCATCCTGGCGCTGGCCCTCGTGACGCGGACCATCCTGGCGCGGGGCGTCCTCGCGGGCGGGGCGGGTCGCCTGCGGCGCGGGCTCGGCGGGCTGATCCTCGTGCATCGTCATCTTCCGTATCCGTTCGCGGATGGCGGTCGCCGCGGGACGTGCCGCCCGCTTGTCGCCCCAGCCGATCCTGTGTGGTGTCTCAAGTCGTCGCCGGGCGGGCCGGTTCACCGGCCCGGATGCCCGTGGGCCGAAGGCCGCATCGCGGGCGTCCCCCGGTCGAGCGGCGTGACCCTGCGGCCGTCGCCGAACCGGTGACCGATTCGGCGGGCGGTGCCTAGTCCTCGGATTCCGGCTCGGAGCCGAGGTCGCGCTGGACCTTGTCGCTGCGCAGGAGCGCGTCGATGCGGGCCGCCTCGTCGAACGTCTCGTCGCGGCGGAAGCGCAGGTCGGGGGCGAATTTCAGCGCCACCCGGCGCGCCACCTCCTGGCGCAGCACCTTCTTGTTGCGCTCCAGCGCCTCGATCACCGGGCGCTCGTCCTGACCGCCGAGCGGCATGACGTAGGCGGTGGCGAGCTTGAGGTCGGGCGACATCCGCACCTCGGGCACGGTGATCACGTGCTGGTTCAGCACCGGATCCAAGATGTCGCCGCGGCTCAGCACCTCGGCGAGGGCGTGCCGCACGAGTTCGGCCACGCGCTGCTGGCGCTGCGAGGGGCCTGCGGATTCCTGGGGTTTGCGCACCATCGTCTCTCCGGGCTCGGACCGGGCCGCGGGGCGGCCTCCCGGCCATAGGGGCCCTCGCGGCTGTCATCTGAACCGACGAGCCCGGGACGCTGGCGTCCCGGGCTCGCGGTATCCTTGTCAGGGACCGCCGCCATGACGGCGGACGGCCGATGGCAGCGGGGCTTGCGTCAGAGCGTGCGACGCTCCTCGTGCACGATGTAGCACTCGATCACGTCGCGGGGACGCATGTCCTGGTAGTTCTCGAAGGCCATGCCGCATTCCTGGCCGGACGCCACTTCCTTGGCGTCGTCCTTGAAGCGCTTGAGCTGCGAGAGCTTGCCCTCGTGCACCACCACGTTGTCGCGGATGAGGCGGACATGCGCGCCGCGCTCGACCCGGCCGTCCTCGACCCGGCAACCGGCGATCTTGCCCACCTTCGAGACGTTGAAGATCTCGAGGATGCGCGCCTCGCCCAGGCGCTCCTCGCGGAGCGTCGGCGGGAGCAGGCCCGACATCGCCGCCTTCACGTCATCCACGAGGTCGTAGATGATGTTGTAGTAGCGGATCTCGACGCCCGCCCGCTCGGCGGCCTCGCGGGCCTCCTTGTGGGCACGGACGTTGAAGCCGACCACGACCGCACCCGAGGCCTGGGCCAGGGTGATGTCCGACTCGGTGATGCCGCCGACACCCGTATGCAGGATGCGGGCCGCCACCTCGTCGTTGCCGAGCTTCTCGAGCGAGCCGGCGATGGCCTCGACCGAGCCCTGCACGTCGCCCTTGATGACGAGCGGGAACTCCTTGCGACCCGCGCCCTCCTTGAGGTCGCGCATCATGTCCATCAGCGTCCGGCCGGCACCGCTGCCGGTGGCCGCCGCGCGCTCGCGCTTCACGCGGGCACGGTACTCGGTGACCTCGCGGGCCCGGGCCTCGTTCTCGACCACCGCGACGCGGTCGCCCGCCTCCGGCGTGCCGTTGAAGCCGAGCACCTCGACGGGGACGGACGGCGCCGCCTCCTTGGTGTTGCGGCCGGTATCGTCGACGAGGGCGCGCACGCGGCCCCACTCGGCGCCCGCCACCACGATGTCGCCGGTGCGCAGGGTGCCGCGCTCGACGAGCACCGTCGCCACCGGGCCGCGGCCGCGGTCGAGCTTGGCCTCGATCACCGTGCCCTCGGCCGACCGCTCGGGGTTGGCGCGCAGGTCCAGGATCTCGGCCTGGAGGGCGAGGCCCTCCAGGAGCTCGTCGAGGCCGTCCTTGGTCTTGGCCGAGACCTCGAACTCGAGGGTCTCGCCGCCCATCGACTCGACCTGGATGTCGTGCTGCAGCAGCTCGGTGCGCACCCGCTGCGGGTTCGCGTCGGGCTTGTCGATCTTGTTGATCGCCACGATCAGCGGCACCTCGGCCGCCTTGGCGTGGGAGATCGCCTCGATCGTCTGCGGCATGACGCCGTCATCGGCCGCCACCACCAGCACCACGATGTCCGTCACCCGGGCGCCGCGGGCGCGCATCGAGGTGAAGGCCGCGTGGCCGGGGGTGTCGATGAAGGTGATCTTGCCGCCGGAGGGCGAGGTCACCTGGTAGGCGCCGATATGCTGCGTGATGCCGCCCGCCTCGCCGGAGACGACGTTGGCGTTGCGGATCGCGTCGAGCAGCGAGGTCTTGCCGTGGTCGACGTGGCCCATGATGGTCACGACCGGCGGACGCGGCTGGGTGTCGTCGTCGGTATCGGGCTCGTCGAACAGGCCCTCCTCGACGTCCGATTCCGCGACGCGGCGCACGGTGTGGCCGAGCTCCTCGGCGATGATCTGGGCCGAATCCGAGTCGATCACGTCGGTGATCTTGTGGATCTGGCCCTGCTTCATCAGCATGCGGATCACGTCGACCGCCCGCTCGCTCATCCGGTTGGCGAGCTCCTGGATGGTGATCGTCTCCGGGATGACCACCTCGCGGGCCAGCTTCTCCTTCTGCTCCACCTGGCGGTGGCCGGTCAGGCGCTGGTTGCGGCGGCGGAACGAGGCGAGCGAGCGGGTGCGCTCGTCCTCGCCCGAGGTCGCGGTCGCGATGGTCAGGCGGCCGCGGTTGCGGTCGCCGCCCGGCGACTTCGGCGTCTTGGGCGGGGTGATGACCTTGAGCGGCATGCCGGGACGGCGGATGACCCGCTTGGTCTCGGCCTCCTCCTCCGCCGCGGCCGGACGGCCGGTGGCGGGGCGCGCCGCACCGGCGGCGGCCGGCTTCGCCGCCGCGGCGGCGGCCGCGGGCGTCTCGGGCTTCGGCTCGGGCTTGGGCTCCGGCTTCGGCGCCGGGCGGGCCATGAAGTTCAGGTCGCGGGGCTTGCGCGAATCCGCCGTCAGGACGCGGCGCGGCTCGGCGGGCGCGGCCGGACGGGTGATGCCGACGCTGGGCACCGTGCGGGGGGCACCGGGCACCGCCGAGGCACGCGCACCGGCCGGGACGGCCGGACGGGCCCCTGCGGCAGCCGCCGGGCGGGCACCGGCCGAAGCCGGGCGAACCGCGGCAGCAGCCGGACGGGCAGCGGCGGCCGGAGCGGCCGGGCGCGCGGCGGCAGGAGCCGGAGCCGGGGCAACAGGCGCCGTAGCCGCCGGGGCCGGCGCCGCGGGGGCGGCCGGAGCGGCAGCGGCCGCATTGCGGGCCGCATCCTCCTGGGCGCGGCGCTCGGCCTCCTCGGCGGCGCGGCGCTTGCGGGCGTCCTCCTGACGGCGGCGCTCCTCTTCCTCGTGCTTGCGGGCCTCGGCGGCCTCGCGCTCACGGATCTCGGCGGCCTCGCGCTCGACGCGGCGCTGAGCCTCCTCGGCGGCGCGACGGCGCTCCTCCTCCTCGCGACGCTTGGCGTCGACGAGGGCGGCCATGCGGGCGCTCTGCTCCTGATCGCTCAGGGTGCGCAGCACGACACCGGACCGCGCGGCGGCCGGACGATCCTGGCGCGACCCGCCCGGACGGCCCTGCCCCTGGGGGGCGGAGCGCGCCTGGCTGGGCGCGGCGTCTCTCGGCGCGGCCGGAGCCGGCGCGCCGCCGGGGCGACGTTTCACCGTCTCGACCACGACCGACTTCGAGCGGCCATGGGAGAAGCTCTGGCGGACCGTGCCCTGCTCGATCGGACGCTTCGTCGACAGCGTCTTGGCGGGGCCGGTATGCAACGTCTTGTCGCCCGGATTCTTCGTCTCACTCATTCAGTTCAGACCCTGGGGGTTCTCGTCCGTCCCGGGACCCGGCCTCCCGGCGGCCGCCTCCCATCGTATTCCCGGGAGCGCACCCGCCAACCGGGCCGATCCCATTCGATTCGTATCAACCACCGGCCTCCGGGGGGCCGGTCCGCAACGCGGTTGCATCGTCCTGGACAGCGTCCGGAAGCGCCGCGTCGGTGCCGGTCGGCACCGTTCCGGCGGCTCCCGGCGTCGCCGCCTCGCCGCGAAAGGCGTGGAGCCGACGCCAACGCGCGAGCAAGCCGGCAGTGCCGGCTCCCGCGACAAGGGCAGCGTGTATCACATGATCCCGGCCCAAGGCCATGTCCAATTCTACACCGGACAGGTCGTCGATCACCGGGATCCTCGATATGGCATCGCCGTAGCGCCTTCGCAATGCCTGGCCGAGTTTGCGGCGCCCGTCGGCGCTGGCGTCGCTGGCATGGACCAGGGCCTTGACCCCGGTCTCGCTGTCCACCGCGCTCTCCACCTTGGTGAAACCGGTGACGACGCAGCCGCCCTTGTTGGCGAGCGAAAAGCCCTGACGCAGGTCGTCGCGCAACCCGGCCTCGATCACATCCGCGAGATCGGGCGCGACGCGCGCGTCCTTCTGGCGGAAGGCGCGCTGGAACAGGCGCTTCTTCACCGCCTCCGCCACCGCCGCCCGGGTCGCGGTGACCCAGGCGCCGCGGCCGGGAAGCCGGGCGCGCAGGTCCGGCACCACCTGGCCGTCGGGGGAGAGGGCGAAGCGGATCATCCGGTCGGGACGGCCCGCCTGCCGCGTGACCAGGCAGGTCCGCTCCGCGTTGGCGCGGCCGCGCCCGACGCCGGCGTCGAGGACGTCCGGCGGCAGCGCCTCCGCATCCTGCGTCTCGTCCTGCATGGTCGCGCTCATGGATCGACGCTCCCCGATCAGGTCGGCTGGCGCTCGGCGGTCGCGGCGGCATCCTCCTCGACCGGCACGGTCTCGGCGGCCTCGCCCTCGGATTCCTCACCCTCGGCGTGCTCGCCCTCCTCGCCCTCTTCGGTCTCCTCGACCGGGGGCGCCTCGACCCAGCCGGCATGGACGCGGGCGGCCATGATCATCGCCTCGGCCTCGGCACGCGAGAGCTCGAACCCGTCGAGGAAGCCGGCATGGCGCACGGCCTCGGGCCCGCGGCCTTCGGTGTAGCCGACGAGATCGTCGGTGGCGCAGCCGGCGAGGTCCTCGACGTTCTTCACGTCGTTCTCGCCGAGCGCGACCATCATCGGGGTCGTGATGCCGTCGATCTCGCGCAGGTCGTCGGCGACGCCGAGCTCGATGCGGCGGGCATCGTTCTCGGCCTCGATGCGGTTGAGGTAATCGAGGGCGCGAGCCTGGATCTCGGCGCCGGTCTCCTCGTCGAGACCCTGGATGTTGGCAAGCTCCGTCGGCTCGACGTAGGCGATCTCCTCGACGGAGCGGAAGCCTTCCGCGGCCAGCAGCTGACCGACCGTCTCGTCGACGTCGAGGGCCTGCATGAAGGTGTTGGTGCGCTCGACGAACTCCTTCTGCCGGCGCTCCGATTCCTCGGCCTCGGTCAGGATGTCGATGTCCCAGCCGGTGAGCTGGGAGGCGAGCCGCACGTTCTGGCCGCGCCGGCCGATGGCGAGCGACAGCTGGTCGTCGGGGACCACCACCTCGATGCGGTCGGCCTCCTCGTCGAGCACCACCTTGACGACTTCCGCCGGCTGCAGCGCGTTGACGATGAAGGTCGCCTGGTCCTGCGACCACGGGATGATGTCGATCTTCTCGCCCTGCAGCTCGCCGACCACCGCCTGGACGCGCGAGCCGCGCATGCCGACGCAGGCGCCGACCGGGTCGATCGAGGAATCGCGCGAGATCACCGCGATCTTGGCGCGCGAGCCCGGATCGCGGGCGACCGCCTTCACCTCGACGATGCCGTCGTAGATCTCCGGCACTTCCTGGCCGAAGAGCTTGGCCATGAATTGCGGGTGCGAGCGCGAGAGGAAGATCTGCGGCCCGCGCACCTCGTGGCGGACGTCGAACAGGTAGGCGCGGATGCGGTCGCCGGGGCGGAAGGTCTCGCGCGGGATCGACTCGTCGCGGCGCACGATGCCCTCGCCGCGGCCGAGATCGACGATGACGTTGCCGTACTCGACGCGCTTGACGAGGCCGTTCACCACCTCGCCGATGCGGTCCTTGTACTCGTCGTACTGGCGCTCGCGCTCGGCCTCGCGGACCTTCTGGACGATCACCTGCTTGGCCGACTGGGCGGCGACGCGGCCGAAATCGAACGGCGGCAGGGTGTCGGAGATCACGTCGCCGACCTGGGCGGCCGGGTTGTGGCGGCGGGCCGCCGGCAGGTCGATCTCGCGGGCGTCGTTCTCGACCTCCTCGACGACGAGGAGGTGGCGCGACAGGCGCAGGGCCCCGGTGCGGGGGTCGATCTCGGCGTGAACGTCGGTCTCGGCGCCGTAGCGCGAGCGGGCGGCCTTGGCGATCGCCTCCTCCATCGCGCCGATCACGATGGAACGGTCGATCACCTTCTCGCGGGCGACCGCGTCGGCGATCTGGAGGAGTTCGAGCCTGTTGGCGCTGACGACGGCCATCGGTTCAGTCCTTCCTGGGTTGGTGTGTTTGGAAATTCGGCTGGATCGTCTTCAGTGAGCGAGCGGCGGGGCGGCGCCCTCGTCCTCGTCGTCCTCCGCATCGTCCTGCGGCGGGGCCGAGCCGCGCCGGAGCGACTCGCGCACGAGCGCGTCGGTCAGGACGAGGTGGGCCTCGCCGATGTCGCGCAGGGCCAGGTCGTAGGAGGAGGGCAGGCCCTCCTTGGCGTCGGGCAGATCGATCCGCACCGTGTCGCCCTGCGGCGCCCGGATGATGCCGCGGAAGCGCTTGCGGCCGTCGAGCGGCGTCGCCAGCTCGACCTTGGCCTCGTAGCCGGCCCAGCGGGCGAAGTCGCCGGCGCGGACCAGGGGCCGGTCGATGCCCGGCGAGGAGATCTCGAGGTAGTAGGCGCCACCGATCGGGTCGTCGACGTCGAGGATCGGCGAGATCGTGCGGCTCACGGTCTCGCACTCGTCGACCGACATGGTGCCGTCCGGCCGCTCGACCATGATCTGCACCGTGCAGCCGCTCTGGCTGGAGACCTTCACCCGCACGAGGCGAAAGCCGAGGCCCTCGATCGCGGGCTCGATGATCTGCGCGACGCGAGCGGCGACGCCGGTCTCGGTGATCAGGCGTTTCTCGGCCGGGTTCTGGTCTGGGGCGTCGGTCATGAGGTCAGTGCCGTGGTGCGGTCCCCAAGGTTCCCCGGGGACGGGGCCCTTGGAGGGGAGGCAATCTGGCGTTCGGCTCGCGCCCGGGGAGGCTTGCGGCAATAAAAAAGAGCGGGCCCCGGGGGGACCCACTCCCGCACCGCAGCCTCATCGGCCACGAACAGAACTGATGAGGCGGAGATAATCCGGGCGGATGCCAAATGCAAGACGTTCGGCGATCGGGCCGCCCGGTGCCTCCCTCCGCGGCCGGACGGAGGCAGCGGGCGGGACGTCGTTCAGCCGGCGAGCGCCGGGTAGTCGGTGTAGCCGCGCTCATCGCCGCCGTAGAAGGTCGACCGGTCGTAGCGGTTGAGCGGCGCACCCCGGCGCAGACGCTCGGCCAGGTCGGGATTGGCGATGAACAGGCGCCCGAAGGCGATGGCGTCGGCCCGGCCCTCGGTGAGTGCCGCCTCGGCGGTGTCGCGCACGTAGCCGCCGGCGGAGATCACCTTGCCGCCGAAGGCCGCCTTCACCCGCGCGGCGGCGTCGGGCGCCTCGGGATCGAGGGCGTTGACGTCGCTGTTCTGGTCGGCACGGGGCTCGACCACGTGGAGATAGGCGAGGCCCCGCGTGCCGAGCGCGGCGGCGACGTGGTCGAACAGGGCGCCGGGATCGCTGTCGCGCATGGCGTTGAAGCTGCCCCAGGGCGAGAGCCGCACGCCGATCCGGTCGGCGCTCCAGGCCTGCGCCGCGGCATCGACCACGTCGAGCAGCAGCCGCGCCCGGTTGGCGATCGGGCCGCCGTAGCGGTCGGTGCGGGCGTTGACCCCGTCCTGGAGAAACTGGTCGAGCAGGTAGCCGTTCGCCGAGTGGATCTCGACCGCGTCGAAGCCGGCGTCCCGGGCGTTGCGCACGGCCTGCGCGAAGCCCGCGACGATGCCGGGGATCTCGGATTCCTCGAGTGCCCGGGGCGTCTCGAACGGTACCGGCTGCCCGCTCGCATCCATGTGGCCCATGCCGGTCACCGGCCGGGCCGAGGAGGAGACCGGAACGGCGCCGCCGGGCTGCATCGAGGAATGCGAGACGCGCCCGGTGTGCCAGATCTGCGCCGCGACCAGCCCGCCCCGGCCATGGATCGCCTCGGTGACACCGCGCCAGCCGGCGATCTGCTCCTCGCTGTAGAGGCCCGGCGCGCCCGGATAGCCGCGGGCCTGCTCGCTGATGTCGGTCGCCTCGGTGATGATCAGGCCGCCGCGGCTGGCGCGCTGGCCGTAATAGGTGGCGTTCAGCGGGACCGGCACGTCGCCGGGGCGGCGGGCGCGCAGACGGGTCAGCGGCGCCATCACGACGCGGTGGGCGAGCGACAGGGCGCCGAGTTGGAGTGGCTGGAACAGGGGATCGTGAAGCGACACGGGTGGTTCTCCGGGCGTGATAGGGCCGAGATGGCCGATCGCGCGGCGGCGGTGTAGTGCCGGGCCGGAGGAGCCGCCTTAACGGGACGCGTTATAATCATGGAGACCCGCGACTTGGCAGTGCTGGCGGCGGCGGCGAGCGCCGGCAGCCTCTCGGCGGCGGCGCGCCGCCTCGGCCTGACCCCGATGGCGGCCTCGCGCCGCCTCGCCGCCCTGGAGCGGGATTGCGGTGCCCGCCTCCTGCACCGCACCACCCGCTCGGTCGCGCTCACCGCGGAGGGCGAGGCGCTGCTGCCCTACGCCCAGGCGATGCTGGAGGCCGAGGAGGCCGCCCGCGCCGCCCTCAGCCCCGGCCAGCTCTGCGCCACCGGACTCCTGCGGGCGACGGCGCCGGCCGCCTTCGGGCGCAAGGTGGTGGTGCCGCTGATGCCGGCGCTGCTCGCCGCCCAGCCGGGCCTGCGCATCGACCTGCAGCTGACCGACGCGGTGGTCGACATCGTCGGCGAGGGGTTCGACGTCGCCATCCGGATCGCGCCTCTGCGGGATTCCGGGCTGATCGCCCGGCGACTCGCCCCCAACCCGCGCCTGCTCTGCGCGAGCCCGGCCTACCTCGCCGCGCGGGGCGCACCGGCCGGCCTCGCCGACCTCGCGGCCCACGACTGCGTGCGGCTGACCGGCGTGACGCATTGGCCGTTCCGCTCGGGCCACCAATCCCGCAACGTGCGGATCGAGGGGCGCTTCACGTCGAGCAGCATCGAGGGCGTGCACGAGGCCTGCCGGCGCGGGCTCGGCCTCGCGCTCCTGTCCTACTGGGATGTCAAGGACGAGCTGGCGGAGGGGCGCCTCGCCAGCGTCGCCCTCGGCGATGCCGAGCCGCAGGACCTGTCGATCTGGGCCCTCTACCCGACGGCGCGCTACGCGCCGCCGAAGCTGCGGGTTTTTCTGGCGGCCCTGGAGCGGGGATTGGCGTGAGGGCTCAGACCGACAGCCACCGCCGCACCTGCGCCTCGACCATCCCCGAGCGCGGCCCGGCCTCGACCACCTGGCCGCGATCCATCACCGCGTAGGTGTCGCAGAGGTCGCGGGCCCATTCGAAGTACTGCTCGACCAGCACGATCGCCATGTCGCCCTTGCCCCGCAGGTAGTCGATCGCCCGGCCGATATCCTTGATGATCGAGGGCTGGATGCCCTCGGTCGGCTCGTCGAGGACGAGGACGCGGGGACGGGTCACCAGGGCGCGGCCGATGGCGAGCTGCTGCTGCTGGCCGCCCGAGAGGTCGCCGCCACGCCGGCCCAGCATGTCCTTGAGAACCGGGAAGAGATCGTAGATCTCGGCCGGCACGTAGCGGTCGGCGCGCTTGCAGGGCGCAAAGCCCGTTTCCAGGTTCTCCTTGACCGTGAGGAGCGGAAAAATCTCGCGGCCCTGCGGCACGAAGGCGATGCCCTGGCGGGCGCGGTCGTAGGGGGCGAGCCGGCTGATGTCGCGCCCGTCGAGCTTGACCGCGCCCTTCGACACCGGCTGCTGGCCGACGATGGCGCGCATCAGCGAGGTCTTGCCGACGCCGTTGCGGCCGAGCACGGCCGTCACCTTGCCGGGTTCGGCGCTCAGCGAGACGCCGCGCAGAGCCTGCGCCGCGCCGTAATGGAGATCGATGGTCTCGACGGAGAGCATGACTGAAAAAGATCCTCAGCGGCCGAGATAGACCTCGACCACCCGCGGGTCGGCCGAGACGGAATCGATCGAGCCTTCGGCGAGCACCGCGCCCTCGTGCAGGCAGGTGACGCGGCATTGCAGCGCCCGCACGAAATGCATGTCGTGCTCGACCACGATGACCGCGTGGTCTTTCGCGATACGCCGCAGGAGCGTCGCGGTCGCCTCGGTCTCGGCATCGGTCATGCCGGCCACCGGCTCGTCGACGAGGAGGAGCTTGGGGTCCTGCGCCAGCAGCATGCCGATCTCCAGCCACTGCTTCTGGCCGTGCGAGAGGTCGGCCGCCGGCCGGGCCCGGTGGGCGGTGAGCCCCACCGTCTCCAGGATGGCGTCGATCTGCGCCCGCTCGACCCGGTTGCGCCAGCCGAACAAAGAGGCGGTCGCGGCGCGGGGCCCTTTGAGCGCCAGCAGGATGTTGTCGGCGACCGACTGGCTCTCGAACACCGTCGGCTTCTGGAACTTGCGGCCGATGCCGAGCTCGGCGATGGCCGCCTCGTCCATCCGGGTCAGGTCGTGCACGCCGTCATAAATCACCTGGCCGGTATCGGGCCGGGTCTTGCCGGTGATGCAATCCATCATCGTGGTCTTGCCGGCGCCGTTCGGACCGATGATCGCCCGCATCTCGCCGGGCATCAGGGTCAGGGACAGGCCGCGCAGGGCCCGGTAGCCGTCGAACGTGACCTTGATGTCGTCGACGTAGAGCAGGGCCTGGGTGAGGCGCTTCTCGTGAACCGGGTCGGAAACGGGCAGAGCCATCGCGGCGCTCATGATCCGCGGCCCTCCTCGGCCAGGGCGGGGGGAACGTCCGTGCGCACCTTGGCCCGCCGCGCCCCGAGGCGCTCGGCGAGGGTGCCGAGGATGCCCTTGGGCAGGTACAGGGTGACGACGACGAAGAGGGCGCCGAGGGCGAACAGCCAGGCATCCGGCATCGCGCCCGTGAGCAGCGTCTTGGCGTAGTTGACCAGGACCGCGCCGAGAGCCGCGCCGACGAGGGTGCCGCGCCCACCCACCGCGACCCAGATCACCGCCTCGATCGAGTTGGCGGGGGCGAATTCGGACGGGTTGATGATGCCGACCTGCGGCACGTAGAGGGCGCCGGCCACCCCCGCCATCATGGCGGAGACGGTGAAGGCGAGCACTTTGTAATGCGCCGTGCGGTAGCCGAGGAAGCGGGTGCGGGACTCGGCATCCCGGATCGCGATGAGCACCTTGCCGAAGGCCGAGGTCGTCATGAAGCGGGCGACGAGATAGGCGAGCGCCAGCGCCACGGCGGTGAGGACGAACAAGACGACGCGGGTGCCCTGCGCCTGGACGTTGAAGCCCAGAATATCCTTGAAGTCGGTGAGGCCGTTATTGCCGCCCAGCCCCATGTCGTTGCGGAAGAAGGCGAGCATCAGCGCGAAGGTCATCGCCTGGGTGATGATCGACAGGTAGACGCCGGTCACCCGCGAGCGGAAGGCGAGCCAGCCGAACACGAAGGCGAGGATGCCCGGCACCAGCAGCACCATCACGGCGGCGAAGGGAAACCAATCGAAGCCGTGCCAGTACCAGGGCAGGGACTTGTAGTTCAGGAAGACCATGAAGTCGGGCAGGATCGGATTGCCGTAGACGCCGCGCGGGCCGATCTGGCGCATCAGGTACATGCCCATCGCGTAGCCGCCGAGCGCGAAGAACGCGCCGTGGCCGAGCGAGAGGATGCCGCAATAGCCCCAGACGAGATCGAGGCTGAGCGCCAGGATCGCGTAGGCGAGGTACTTGCCCATCAGCGAGACGGCGTAGGTCGGGACGTGGAGGCCCGAGCCCGGCGCGGTCAGCAGGTTGAGGGCCGGCACGGCGATGCAGGCCGCCGCCAGCACGCCGAGGAAGATCCAGCCCGGCTTGTCGATGCGGGAGAGCAGCATGGTCAGGCCTCCACCGCCCGGCCCTTGAGCGCGAACAGGCCGCGCGGCCGCTTCTGGATGAACAGGATGATGAAGACGAGGAGCAGGATCTTGCCGAGCACCGCGCCCGCATAGGGCTCGAGGAACTTGTTGGCGACGCCGAGCGTGAGCGCCGCCACCAGCGTGCCCCACAGGTTGCCGACGCCGCCGAAGACCACGACCAGGAACGAATCGATGATGTAGCCCTGGCCGAGATTGGGCGAGACGTTGTCGATCTGCGAGAGCGCCACCCCCGCCACGCCGGCGATGCCCGAGCCGAGGCCGAAGGTGAAGGCGTCGATCCAGGGCGTGCGGATGCCCATGGCGGCGGCCATGCGGCGGTTCTGGGTGACGGCGCGGGTCTTCAGGCCGAAGGAGGTCGCCTTGAGGATCAGGTTGAGGGCGACGAAGACGGCGAGCGCGAACACCACGATCCACAGCCGGCCCCAGGTGATCGAGAGGCCGAACAGGTCGAAGGCGCCGGACATGTAGGAGGGCGCGCCGACCTCGCGGTTGGTCGGGCCGAAGACCGAGCGCACCGCCTGCTGGAGGATGAGGCTGATGCCCCAGGTGGCGAGCAGGGTCTCCAGCGGCCGGCCGTAGAGGTGGCGGATGACGGTCCGCTCGATCAGGACGCCGACGGCGCCGGCGGCCAGGAAGGCGAGCGGGATCGCGATCGGCAGCGACCAGTCGAACAGGCCAGGGGCCTTCTGGCGGATCAGCTCCTGCACCAGGTAGGTGGTGTAGGCGCCGAGCATCACCATCTCGCCATGCGCCATGTTGATGATGCCCATCACCCCGAAGGTGATAGCAAGGCCGATGGCGGCGAGCAGCAGCACCGAGCCGAGCGACACGCCGTACCAGGCGTTCTGGACGTTCGCGATCAGGGCCTGGCGGGTCTCGATGCCGGACACGCCGCGGGCGGCGGCGTCGCGCACGCTCTGGGCGGGATCGGTCGCGAGGCCGCGCAGGATGCCGAGCGCTTCCGAATCGCCTCGGGCCTGGAGGATGTCGATCGCCGAAAGCCGCTCGATCTCAGGGGTGCCGGACTTCGCCAGCAACGCCGCGGCGCGGGCCTCCTGCAGGCTGCGCTTCACGCCCGCGTCGGATTCGCGGGCGAGCGCGGCGTCGAGGGCCGGCAGCGCGGCGGCGTCGCGGGCCTTGAACACCGCATCGGCGGCGTTGCGGCGGGTGGCGGCGTCGGGGGCGAGCAGGTTGAGGCTGCCGAGGGCGGCGTCGATCGCGCGGCGGACCCGGTTGTTGACCCGCACGGGCTTGAGGCCGTCGGGGCTCACGGCGGCGCCAGTACGGGCGTCGGTCACCTTGGCGCCGTCCTTGATGGCGAGCGCCTTGTCGTCCGGGCGGTAGAGCAGGCGGTTGTCGGCGAGCGCACGCAGGACCGGCCCGGCCTTGGGATCGCCGCTGGTGGCGAGCGCCGCGATGCCGGCCTCGATGTCGGAATAGCTGTCGCTGGCGAGCCGGGCATAGGCGGCGTCGGGCCCGGTCTGCGCGGCGGCGGGCAGGGCCCAGACGGCGCACCAGGCGACGAGGAGTAGGACGAGGCAGCGGCGCATTCAGTCAGTGTCCGGGGGAGAAGAATGTATTTGCCTCGCGAGACGAGGCGGCGGTGGTGGCGTCCATCGTGCTGGGCGCCCGCCCCTTTCCCGGACGACTGGAACGAAGTGGAAGGAGATCCGGGATCC
>NZ_JTHF01000062.1 GCF_001043895.1 Methylobacterium indicum | reverse complement strand
GAGCCGGCTCACCTGTCAACTCGGGTGGCATCCGCGAGTGCGGCCCCCTCCCCTCGCCTCACTCGACCGTGTTCGGCGCCACGACGTTGCCGGTGCCGTTGTCGCGATTGTCGATGCTGCTCCCGAACGGATAGCCCGCATCCTCGCCGCAGGTCAGGCGCCAGCCGTTGCGGGAGTTCACCACGATGGGCGTCGCCGCGAACCAGCCGCCGGTACGAAACAGGTTTTCGGTGATCACGTTGTCCGAGGGCGTCTGATGGCGCACCGTGCCGCCCTCGCCGCAGTTGCGGTAGAGTCGCACGCCGCCCTCGCCGCGCAGGGTGAAGCGGTTGCCGGTGATCCGGTTGCGGGCCGACCCGTCGACGGCGATCGCCTCGCGGCCCGTCTCGGTCTCGATATCATTGTCCTCGATGCGGTTCTCGGCGCTCTCGGCATCGAGATAGAGGGCGGTCGAGACCGAACGTCCGGCAAGCCGGGAGCCGCGCAAGGTGACCCGGGTGACCCCGGGGCCGAGATAGAGCGGGATCGGACCGGCCGCGGTGATCGATGTTCCGGTGATCGTCACGTCCGTCGGAGCGGCGGCCTGCGCCCGCTCGGTGTGCCCGAGACTGTGCGAGGACTCGCGCAGGAGCGGCCCCTGCCCGTTCTCGCCCATGCCCCAGATGCGGACATGACCGTAGATCGTGCAGTCGCGGATGCGGATGCCGGAGGGGCGGTCCCAAGGCTCGCCCGGACGGGCCGGGGGCCGGGAGCGGATCGCGATCGTGTACGATCCGAGATATGCCGGCTCGTTCGGTCGGCCGAGGCTCGCGCCCGCACAATCGAGGGTCAAGCCGGAGGCCGCCGCGCCCTCGATGACGATGCGCTTGAGCACCCGATCGTCCGGGGAGAGCTGCAGGCTGCAAGTGAGGGAGACTTCGTCGTCACCGGGGGCCGGCGGCGACAGCAAGCGGGCCCGGAGGCTGGGGCTGCAGGGCGCGGCGGCAGCGGGCCGGATCAGGGCTGGCGGATCGATGAGGAGCGGCGGCATCGCCTTCTACGCTCGGCCTCGGACGCTCGTACGGCGCACTACCTGATCTTCGCCGCCTCTCGTCCGGGCAGGCGGGGCGCACTCGCCCCGCCGCCGGATTCAGGATGCCGTGAGGCTCACCACCGCCCGCTGGCGGAGGAATGCATGCTGCGCTCGACCGCCGCCAGGGCGCTGGCCTCGGCCTTGGCCTCGGTCGGGTGCGGACGGTCCGACCGCTCGACCAGTTTGCCGTTGCGGCGGATGGCCCATTGGAACTGGCCGGCCGGCTTGGAGATGGGGGAGATTTCGATGGTGTAGGGAGTGGACGTGGTATCAGTCATGAGCCTCATATAGGGGCGGATACGGCGCACCGCCACCCGTGCCGGGCACGAAGCGGCCATGACGTGAACCGATACCTGCGCGTCCGCCCTCAACGACGGTTGATCGTCACTGCCGGCAGGCTCGTCGGCCAGAATGGCGACGTTGGGGGCGGAATCGACGAAGACGCTCGACGGGTCCGGAGCGCGTCACGCTCGGGCTCGCTCGAAGACGGACCCGGGGTCGATCGGCCTTTGTCATCCCGGCCGCACGAAGCGCGGCCCCCGATCGCGCGGGGGGGAACGGACTCGTCCGCGCGCCCGACGTCCCGTTGCACCGCGAGCTTGATCGCCGCCGCGGGCCGGGAGCACCGCATTTACGCATCACGGCCCCGGCCAACGTTCGAACCCCCTCGTCCCTGATGCCGGGCAGGACGGCCTCCCCTGACCGCTCCCTGTCTCCACACGACGGCATTTCGTGCCCATGCGGAGAGGCGACGGTGCATCGTCCCGTGCCATTCCGCGAACCGATCGATCCTTCGCATCGGTTGGTGTCGCCCTGCGCGGATGCGGGCTCGCACCGGTCGTCGACGGTCCGATCGGACGATCGCGCTCGGAGACTCGCACCATGCGCGGGACAATCGTCGTTTCCGCCATGATGAACGCCCTTGGACGGCCGCCCTTGGATGGCCGCCCTCGGACGGTCGCCCTTGACGGTTGCACACGCAACTGAATAGCCTGACGTCAAGCATGACGAGCACGGCCGGCGCGGCGTGGCTCGGCCCGGGGGCGTTCGACGAAGAACCCGGCCGAATCGCCCCGCCCCGGACCGCGCGGGGAGGACGACCAGATGAGCAAGGGTTTCGCCAGCCAGGCCGATCTCGTCGAGAAGCGGGAGACCTTCTCGGAGCTGGCACCGGGCGTCTACGCCCTCACCGCCGAGGGAGACCCGAATTCCGGCGTGGTCGTCGGCGACGATTCCGTGCTCGTCATCGACGCGCGCGCCACGCCCCGCATGGCCGGGGATCTGGTGGCGAAGGTGCGCGAGGTCACCGACAAGCCGATCCGCCACATCCTGCTGACCCATTACCACGCCGTGCGGGTGCTCGGCGTCGCCGGCTACCCCGACCGGGTCAACGTGATCGCCAGCGACGTCGCCCGCTCGATGATCGTCGAGCGCGGCCGGCAGGACATGGAATCGGAGATCCAGCGCTTTCCGCGGCTCTTCCGGGGACGCGAGGAGATTCCGGGCCTGACCTGGCCGACCGTGACCTTCCGGGGCGAGATGACCCTGTGGCTCGGCGCGCGCGAGGTACGGATCGTCCATGCCGGCCGCGGCCACACCGCCGGCGACACCATCGCGTGGCTGCCGAAGGAGGAGGTGCTGTTCTCCGGCGACCTCGTCGAGTACGGCGCCACCCCATATTGCGGCGACGCCCATTTCCAGGATTGGCCCGCCACCCTCGACCGGCTGGAGGCCCTGAACCCCAAGGCGGTGGTGCCCGGCCGCGGCGAGGCGCTGACGACGCCCGAGCGGATCCGCGAGGGCATCGAGGGCACCCGCGCCTTCCTGCGCGATCTCTTCGGCATCGCCAGGGACGGCATCGCCGCCGGGCACGACCTCAAGACGGTCTATGCCCGGGCGATGGGCGAGATGCGGCCGCGCTACGGCCACTGGGTCATCTTCGAGCATTGCATGCCGTTCTGCGTCAGCCGCGCCTACGACGAGGCGCAGGGCCTCGATACGCCGCGGATCTGGACCGCCGAGCGCGACATGGAGATGTGGCGGGCGCTGGAAGGCTGACCGCGCCCGGCGCGGGGGGCACGAAACACGACGCCCGGGCCGGGCGCACCCTCCCGCTCGAGGAAACGCCCTCAAGGACACCTGCCGAGGACGACGCCGATGACGCCCCCTCCCCGTCCCGTCCCTCCCGATCCCATCCCGGCCTTGGCGGCCGGCCGCCGGCCGGTCGTGGTGATCGGTGCCGGCCCGGTCGGCATCACCTGCGCCATCGACCTCGCGACGCGCGGCGTGCCGGTGGTGGTGCTCGACGAGGACGACACGGTCGCGACCGGCAGCCGGGCGATCTGCTGGGCCAAGCGAACCCTCGAGATCTGGGACCGGCTCGGGATCGGCCAGCCGATGGTCGACAAGGGCGTGACCTGGAGCATCGGCCGGGTCTTCCGGGGCGAACGCGAGCTCTACCGCTTCGACCTCCTGCCCGAGAGCGGCCACCGCCGCCCGGCCTTCGTCAACCTTCAGCAATATTACGTCGAGGAGTACCTGATCGCGCGGGCCCGGGACTTCCCGGACCTGATCGACCTGCGCTGGAACCACGCGGTGACGGACCTGGCGCAGGACGGGCAGGGCGCGCGTCTCACCGTGGCGACGCCGGATGGGGAGCAGGTCGTCGAGGCCGAGTGGGTGATCGCCGCCGACGGCGCGCGCTCGCCGACCCGGACCCGGATGGGGCTGCCCTTTCCCGGCCAGCGCTTCGAGGAGCGCTTCCTCATCGCCGACGTCAGGATGAGCGCGGATTTTCCGACCGAGCGCCTGTTCTGGTTCGCGCCGACCTTCCATGCCGGGCAGAGCGCCCTCATGCACCGCCAGCCCGACGACGTCTTCCGCATCGACTTCCAGCTCGGCCCCGACGCCGACCCCGAGCTGGAGCGGCAGCCCGAGCGGGTGATGCCGCGGATCCGTGCGATCGTGGGCGAGGACGTCCCGTTGAGCCTCGAATGGTGCTCGGTCTACGCCTTCCGCTGCGCCCGGCTCGAACGCTTCGTGCACGGGCGGGTGGTGTTTGCCGGCGACAGCGCCCACGTGGTCAGCCCGTTCGGGGCGCGCGGCGGCAACGGCGGCATCCAGGACGCCGACAACCTGTGCTGGAAACTGGCGCTGGTCCTGCAGGGCGCCGCCCCCGAGAGCCTGATCGCGACCTACGACGAGGAGCGCGGGCGCGCCGCCGACGAGAACATCCTGAATTCGAGCCGCACCACCACCTTCATGACGCCCAAGACGCGCGCCGAGCGGCATTTTCGCGATGGGGTGCTGGATCTCGCCGCCGAGGCGCCTTTCGCCCGCCGGCTCCTCAATGCCGGGCGCCTGTCGCGGCCCTGCCGCCTCGCCGGCCTGTCGCTCCAGACCCCGGACCCCTGCCCGCCCGCGGCGGGCCTGGGCACCGGGGACCCGTGCGCCGACGCGCCGGTCGTCGACGCCGCCGGCGGGGAGGGCTGGCTGCTCGACCGGCTCGGCGGGCCGTTCACCCTGCTGGTCTTCGCCGACGGAGCGGCCGGCCTCGATCGGCTGGCCGAGTTCGCGCCCGGGCTGCGCGTGGTGGTGGTGATGAGTACCGCGATGCCCGGCGCGCCGACGCGCACGGCCGACATGTTGCACGATGCCCAGGGGCTGGCGGCCCGCCGCTACGGCGCGGGGCCCGGCACCGTCTTCCTGATCCGGCCCGACGCCCACATCGCGGCGCGCTTTCCCTCGTTCGACGCTGCGCGCCTCGCCGATGCGCTCGCCCGGGCCGGCGGCCGGCCGGTCGCTGTCGTGGAGGAGGCCGCATGACGAAGGACGGGCTCAGACAGGACGACGGCTTCTTCGGGGGCGCCGACGGCGTCTACGAGAGCCTGATCCACGCGCATCGGGGCCTCGGCGACGAGGAGAGCGCGGCGCTCAACGCCCGGTTGGTGCTGATCCTCGCCCACGAGGTCGGCGATCCGGCGGTGCTGGCCGCCGCGATCGCCCTGGCGCGGCGCTCGCTGCGCCCGGATGCCGAGGCCCGCTGACCCTGCGTCGTCGCGCGCCAACCCACCGGCCACGAAACCGGTCGGTTTATGCGCAGCCATTTCGTTTATCGCGATTGACCTTGCAACGACTGATGTCCATCACAGGGGAGGCTCGTCAAATGGAATAAAACATGGACAACGCGAACCCCGCCTCCTCGCCGTTCGTCGCACTGACGAGCGACATCGTCGGCGCCTACGTATCGAACAACAACGTGCGGGCAGCCGACCTGCCCGACCTGATCGCCGCCGTGCACGCGTCGCTGACCGGTCTCGGTGCACCGGCCGCCGTGCCGGAAGAGGACCACAAGGTCACCTCGGGGCAGATCCGCAAGTCCGTGACGCCGGACCACATCACGAGCTTCCTCGACGGCAAGCCCTACAAGAGCCTGAAGCGGCACCTCACCACCCGCGGCTACACGCCGGACGAGTACCGCCAGAAGTTCGGGCTGCCGTTCGATTACCCGATGGTGGCGGCGAACTACGCCGCGCAGCGCTCCGAGCTCGCCAAGAGCCTCGGCCTCGGCCAGATCCGGCGCGAACGCGCGGCAGCGCAGCGGGCGGAGGTCGAAGCCCCCCCGGAGCCCGCTCCGGCCCCCGCTCCCGCCCGCCGCGGCCGGCCGAAGAAGACCGAAGGCTGAGGCCGCAGGGCGCGCCGAACGGCGACCTTCCGCTCACGCGGGCGGGCGGCGGCCCTGGCGCAAGGCGGTGAAGCAATCGGGGCGGCCGACCTGGCCCCCCTTGAGGGCGAGGTCGAGCCCGTCGAGGGACGTGCCGGCGCCGTGGGCGCGGCAGAGCGGCGCGCCCGGATCGAGCGGGCCGAGCGCGGTCAGCGCGTCGATCCCGAGCTGCAGCGCGGCATGGCCCGAGGTATCGCCGCCCGGGTCAGGCCGGCATTTCCCACGATCGCCCGCAGGATCCGCCCGAGTCCCGCCCCGAGCCGCTCGCTCGCCGCGACCGGGTCGAGCCCGGCCATCCGCACCGCCTCGCGCTGGGCGGCGACCGCCGGGTCGTCGGGGCCGGCGAGGCTGTAGACCAGGGGATCGCGACCGGCGCCGAGGGTGGCGCGGGCCTCCGCGACGGCGCGGCCGATCTCCCGCTCCCAGGCCTCGTCGTCGACGAGCCGCCGGGCATCGCGCCGGCGCATCTGGTCGATCTCGCCGGTGAGGTTGAAGGCGACCATGACCTTCTTGCCGGTCCGGTCGGCATGGTCGTCGACGACCCGCATCACGGCGCGGGCACGATCCTCGAACGGACAATGCGGCCCGTCGGCCTGCAACTCGTCGTCCTTGATGAAGTCGATGCCGCCCTCGCACAGCGTCCGCACCAGGGCGGCGGTCTCCTGAGGCCCGAAGCCGACGCTCGGCTTGATGATGGTACCGATGATCGGGCGCCCCTCGACCCCGGCGAGGCGGCGCGTGCCGTCGATCCCGAAGCGCGGGCCCGGATAGGCGTCGGCGAAGGCCTGGGGCAGCCGGATGTCGAGGAGGCGCAGGCCCGTGAGCGGGCGCAGCTCGAACAGGTTGCCGGCCACGGTGGCCAGGAGGTTCGGCAGGGAGGGCCCGAGATTCTCGATCGGCCAGGACAGGGTGACGCGGGCCCGGCGCAGGCGCGCGGGATCGATCGCCGCGGTGGTCGGCAGCGAGGGGGCGTCGACCGGCGCGTCGAACACCTCCAGGCGCTCGACCCGGGCGGCCGAGCGCTCCTTGAGCTCCGGCGTCTCGCCCGGTACCGGCACGAAGGTGCCGCTCGACTGCTCGCCCGCCATCGTCTCCGCCACCCGGCGGGGATCGCTCGCGGTCTCGAGGAGGTAATCCGCCTCGATGCGGATCGGGGGCGCGGCCATCGTCATGCGGCTTCGACGGCGGGAACCGGGACGGCCGATTGATCGGGCATGCGCGCACTCCGAGAGGATAGAGGATCCGGGCGCAGCCTACGGCATTTCCTCGTGATGGGGACGCCGGTTCGGCGAGGCGGCATGCGGCAGAATCGAATGGCCGGAAGGACGCCCCGGGCCGCGGTTCCGGTCCCGCGAGGACCGGTTTGCGGAAGGGCTCCCCCGTGCCTGCCGGCGGCCGACGACGGAACGGCTCACGACCGGAATCACGCAAGGAACCACATGGCGGCAGGACCATCCACCGACCGCGAGACCGATGCGCCCTTCATCCTGGGCCGCAGCCTGCTGCTGGTCGATCCCGGCCTGACGGCGAAGGCCGGAATCTTCCGGCAACGGACCGGCTGGATCGGCAAAGCTACGATTGGCAATCCGTCGCGACGACCGTGCTGACGGCGCGGCATCCGGACATGTCGGGGCGGATCGCGTTCGATTCCTCGGCGGACATGTTCGTCGCGCGGGGCGACCCGGCGGACTTGATCGTCCTGGCCGATGCGATGCGTACGGTCTATCACGACGACGGATTGCTGACCGACGTGCTGAGCCGCGCGGTTCTCGATTGAAGAACTTGGTCTCGATTGAAGAACTTGCGGGACGGGCGTCGAACTCATGCCCCGTCGGGATCGCTCTCCGGTCGTGCCGTCGGGTCCGCCCCCTGGTCCGCCGACGCAGCCACCGGGATGACGGACGGGCCCGGGCGCGTCGCGCTCTCGATGATCGCCTCCCAGGACCTGCCCCGCTCGCGCAGGAAGGCGATCGTCGGTCCTTGCGGGTCGCCGTAGACCCGGGTCGTCCGCTCGGCGATGACGGTCCGGTAGGGCTCCGGGGTCAATGCCTTGAAATGCACCGCCAGGCGCCGGCGCTCGGCATGCATGGCGCGCGCGATGGCCTCGGCCGGGACGCCGTTGCGTCGCATCGCGGCCGCGCGCTCCGCGAGGTCGCGCACGGCGTTCTCGTACTGGTCGCGCAGCGTCATCGCGGAAGGAACCTCCGGATCTCGCGCCGGGCGCGACGCCCCCCGGCGGCGCGGCCTTGACGGTTCGTTCACCACCGGCCGGCATGGTGACCGGGAGCCGCGTTGCGTATCGGCTCCCCTCTCCGGCCCGTCAGGCCGGATCGTTCTCCTTGGGGTCGAAGGGCTTCGAGTCCTCGTCGGCGGGCGATTGCGCGTCGGGATCGAGGCGGCCGTCCACGAGGCTCTCGCGCTCGGCGGCGTCCCGGTCGTGTCCGGGCCGGTCGTCCGGGCCGTCCGCGGGCTTGGGCTTCGGGTCGGGCATCGTCACCTCCATCGTCGGGGAAGGGCAGATAGGGCCCGGGCGGCGCTGCCGCGAAGGGCAGATCGCCGCGCTCATCCGGGATCGTGGCCCGCGGGGGTCGGCCCCTCGCAGGCCCGTGCGCCCCTCCAGGCGACGGCGAAGCCGGGATCGACCACGTAGCCGGTGCCCGCCTCGTCGCGCCGGTACCAGGCGTTCGCCACCGGCAGGTGCGCCCTGCCGTGGATGGCGGTCGTGACGTGGCCGAGGATGGCGGCGGCGTCCGACGGGCCGTGCTCCCGCAGCTCGGCCGCCGTGACGGTGCCGCGCTCGGCCAGGAAGTCGATGAGCGCCAGGGAACGCGGCTCCGGGACGATGCGCTTGCGCGCCGCGATGAGACGGCGCGCCCGGTAGGCCGCGGCTCCCCAATCCATGACTCCCCCCGCTCCTCCATCGGCCGACCACGCCGCGGCGGATCGACCCTTATCCGATCAGAACTCGCCCGGTCGGGACTTGGCCGGTCAGGACTTGGCCGGTCCCGCCTCGGCAAGGTAGGCCCAGGCCGCGGCCTCGTCGGCGAGGTCGAAGGTCTTGGTCTCGACCGGGAGCACGGCGCCCGACAGGGTGATCATCGCCCGGGCGAAGGCCGGCGCGCCGACCACCACGTAGTGGCGGATATGCGCGACCGAGCGGGCCATCACCCCGGTGGCGTAGCCATCGAACCGCGCCCCGAGATCCGATCCCTCGTAGTGCGACATGACGAGCAGCATGTCGATCGTGCCGTGCGCCGTCATCGCCGCGTCGACGAGCCCCGACATCCACTCGATGTCGGGCTTCGTGATCCGGTCCCTGATCTCGAAGGCGAGGAGATCGGGGCGCGGGGCGTCGCGCTGGATGATCGAGCCGTCCGGTGCCGTGGTCATGAGATCCTCCCTGGCCGTGTCCCAACCGGCCGCCTCTCGACTGGCCACCTCTTGGCGGGCCGTCCCTGTGAACGGCGGGCCGGCAGGATGGATCCGGCCGGCGACGGCCACTCTGTTGTAACGATGTAACGTTCGGGGTGTTTGTCGGTCCGGCTCCGGTGCGGTGCTTGCCAGCGCTCGGCCGTCGCGTGCAGATGCAATATTATAACATCTTCTCGGAACCATGATGTCGTATCGCCGCCGCCCGGACCTGCTGACGCTGAGCACCGCGCTCCCCCTCGTTCTCGCCGCCGGCACCGCGGCGCGGGCCGAGGACATCAAGCTCGACGAGATCACCGTGTCGTCGCCGAGCCCGATCGTCACGCGGCCGGCGACGGCACCGGCCACCGGCTCGGGCGTTCCCATCGGCGTGCTGCCGGTCGTCACCAACACCTTCTCGCCCGTCACGGTGGTGACCCAGGAGCAGATCGCCCGCGACCAGCCGCGCACGCTGGGCGACGCGCTGTTCGACCGACCGGGCATCTCCTCCACCACCTACGCGCCGGGCGCGGCGTCCCGGCCGATCATCCGCGGCCTCGACAACGCCCGGGTGCGCATCCAGGAGAACGGCATCGTCAACGGCGGCGTGTCGGATCTCGGCGAGGACCACACCGTCCCGGTCAACCCGCTGGTGGCCGACCGGCTCGAGGTGATCCGCGGCCCCGCCACCCTGCGCTACGGCTCGGGCGCCATCGGCGGCGTGGTCTCGGCCGAGAACAACCGGGTGCCGACCTTCATCCCGGCGAACGGCTATGCCGGCCAGGTCACCACCGGCTACTCGACCGTCGACAACGGCCGGCTGGGCGCCGCGACGGTGGATGCGGGCAAGGACGGCTTCGCCGTCCATGCCGACGGGTTCAAGACCGCGTCGGACAGCTACGCGATCCCCGGCGGGATCCAGCGCAACTCCTACAACGAGTCGCAAGGAGGGTCGGTCGGCGTCTCGGCGATCGGCGACCGGGGCTTCGTCGGCGTCGCGTTCAGCCATTACGACGCGATCTACGCGATTCCCGGCGGCGAGGCCGAGCAGGCCCGCACCCGCCTGACCCCGAACCAGGACCGGGTGATCTCGCGCGGCGAGATCCGGCCCCTCGGCGGCCCGTTCGAGGCGATCCGCTACTGGGCCGGCTACTCGGTCTATCGCCACGACGAGATCGGCATCGGCGCGGACGGGATCGAGGGCCAGCAGGCGATCTTCAAGAATCGCGAGGGCGAGGTCCGGATCGAGGCCCAGCACGTCCCGGTCTTCACCGCGCTCGGCACGCTGACCGGCGCCATCGGCGTCCAGGCCGACCGGCGCGCGATCAACACCCAGCTCGAAGCCTTCCTGCCGAAGACCGATTCGCGCTCCGGCGCCGTCTACGTCTTCGAGCAGCTCGAGGTCCTGCCCGGCACCCGGCTCCAGGCCGCCGGCCGGATCGAGGGCGACCGGGTGCGCAGCACCGCGGCCCTGTTTCCCGGCGACTACCTGCCGGTCGAGGGCGAGGACCCGTTCACCTATCGGCTGACCCGCCGCTTCGCGCCGAAGAGCGCCAGCGCCGGGGTGCTGCAGGACCTGCCCTACGGCTTCGTGGCGAGCCTCACCGGCTCCTACGTCGAGCGGGCGCCGACCGGCTACGAGCTGTTTTCGCAAGGTCCCCACGACGCCACCGCGACCTTCGAGATCGGCGATCCGCGGCTGCGTCTGGAACGGGCCCGCACGGTCGAGGCCAGCATCCGCCACGGCGACGGGCCGCTGCGATTCGAGGCGACGGGTTACTACACCCGCTATACCGGCTTCATCTACAAGCGCCTGACCGGCAACCTGTGCGACGACGACTTCGCCAGCTGCGGCACCGGCGACGAGCTGCGCCAGATCGTCTACTCGCAGCAGAACGCCACCTTCTACGGTGCCGAGCTGATCGGCCAGTACGACGCCCTGCCGGTCGGTAACGGCTTCATCGGCGTCGAGGGGCAGTTCGATTTCGTGCGGGCCAAGTTCGACGACGGCACCAACGTGCCGCGCATCCCGCCCTATCGGCTCGGCGGCGGCGTCTACCTGCGGGCCGACGGCTGGTTCGCCCGGGTGAACCTGCTCCACGCCTTCGCGCAGACCAAGGTCGCCCCCTTCGAGACCGACACCGCCGGCTACGACGACCTGCGCGCCGAGCTGAGCTACACCAAGGCGGTCGACCCGGCGGTCTACGGCGCCAGCGAGGTGACGCTGGGCGTCCAGGGCCGCAACCTGCTCGACGCCGACATCCGCAACGCCGCCTCGTTCAAGAAGGACGAGGTCCTGCTGCCGGGCCGCAACGTGCGGCTCTTCTTGACCGCCAAGTTCTGATCTTCAAGTTCTGACCTTCAAGTTCTGACTGCCTGCTTGACCAGGCACTAAGGATCTCCAACCGAAGGCGTCATCCCGGGGCCGCGACAGCGGAACCCGGGATCCCTAAACGCTGACGCGCGACGGCGAAGCGGCAGGCCGCTCGCTGCATTCTTCGGTGTCGGCGATGATGGATCCCGGGCTCTCGAGGACGTCGAGTCCCGGGCGGACGAGAAGACGTGTCGTCGGTCGTGCCGAATCACAGGCGCGCCGAATCCAACAGCCTCTCAGGCGCGCGGATCGATGATCGCGATGCCGTCGGGCGCGGTGCGATCCATCGCCATCAGGGCCGGGATGGCGGCGGCGAGCGACAGGGTCTCGCCGAGGAGCCGCTCCGGCCTCACCCGGCCGGCCCGGATCATCGCCAGCATCGCGTCGTAGCGCCAGGCCTGCATGCCGTGGCTGCCGTAGATCTCGAGCTCGTGGGCGATGACCCGGGCCATCGGGATCTCCGCCCGGGCGTGATCGGCGAGCATCAGGCCGACCTGGACGTGGCGCCCGCGCCGGCGCAGGTTGGAAATCGAGTTGAAGCAGGTCTCGGGGTGGCCGAGCGCGTCGATGGAGACGTGGGCACCGCCCCGCGTGACCTCGCGCACCGCCTCGGCGACGTCGTCCACCTCGCGGCTGTTGATCGTCGCGCAGGCGCCCATGGCGCGGGCGAGCGCCAGCTTGCTCTCGGCGATGTCCACCGCGACGACGTTGGCGCCCAGCGCCGCCGCGATCATGATCGCCGAGAGGCCGACGCCGCCGGCCCCGTGGACCGCGACCCACTCGCCGCCGCGCACCCGCCCCTGGTCGACCACCGCCCGGAACGAGGTCGCGAAGCGGCAGCCGAGGCTCGCCGCCGTGGCGAAGGTCATGTCGTCGGGCAGCCGCACGAGGTTGTGGTCGGCCCGGTCGATCGCGACGTATTCGGCGAACGAGCCCCAATGGGTGAAGCCGGGCTGGAACTGCGCCTCGCAGACCTGCTGGTGGCCGGCATGGCATTCCCCGCACTGGCCGCAAGCGGCGATGAACGGCACCGTGACCCGGTCGCCGACCCGGAAGCGCTGCACCCGCGGACCGACGGCCGCGACCACCCCGGCGAATTCGTGCCCCGGCACGTGAGGCAGGCGGATGTCGGTGTCGTGGCCCTTCCAGCCGTGCCAGTCGCTGCGGCACAGCCCGGTCGCCTTGACGTCGATGACGACGCCGTCGGCCGCGGGCGAGGGGTCCGGCACGTCGCGGATCTCCGGCGCCTGGTCGAAGAGTTCGAAGAGCATCGCTTTCATGCCGGACCGTCCTCCTGCCGTCGGGGAGCGTTTGACCCAAACTCCGCCGCATGACCAGTGCGGCGGTCGAGGTCTCCCGCGTCAGCCCTCCCGGCGCATGAAGTCGAAGTCGCACCCCTCGTCGGCCTGCGTCACGGTATCGTGGAACAGGCGGGCATAGCCCCGCGCCGCCCAGTCGGGCCGGGCCGGCGCGTCGAGGGCGGTCGCCCGGCCCGCGAGTTCGGCCTCGTCCACCAGGAGGTCGATGCGCCGTCCGGCCACGTCGAGCCGGATCCGGTCGCCGGTGCGCACCAGCGCCAGCGGCCCCCCCACCGCCGATTCGGGCGTGACGTGCAGCACGATGGTGCCGAAGGCGGTGCCGCTCATCCGCGCATCCGAGATCCGCACCATGTCCTTCACACCCTGGCGGGCGAGCTTCTTTGGGATCGGCAGGTAGCCGGCCTCCGGCATGCCCGGCGCGCCCTTCGGCCCGGCATTGCGCAGGACCAGCACGTCGTCGGCCGACACGTCGAGGTCGGGATCGTCGATCCGCGCCGCCATGTCGGGAATCGACTCGAACACCAGGGCCCGGCCCTCGTGCTGGAGCAGGCGCGGGGTCGCCGCCGAGTGCTTGATGAGCGCGCCGCGGGGCGCGAGGTTGCCGGTGAGCACCGCCATGGCGCCGACCGGCTTGATCGGCTGCGCAGGCGAGCGGATCACGGTCTGGCCCGGCACGTCCTCGGCCGCCGCCACCACGTCGCGCAAGGTGGCGCCGGTGATGGTCGGGGCGTCGAGATCGATCAGGTCGCCGAGTTCGCGCAAGAGCTTCGGCACGCCGCCGGCATGGTGGAAATGCTCCATGTAGTGGTCGCCCGAGGGCTTGAGATCGACCAGCACCGGCACCGCGCGGCCGATCGCGTCGAGGCTCGCGAGGTCGAGGTCGATCCCGGCGCGGTTCGCCATGGCGGTGAGGT
Organism: Methylobacterium indicum; assembly: GCF_001043895.1. Taxonomy (GTDB): domain Bacteria; phylum Pseudomonadota; class Alphaproteobacteria; order Rhizobiales; family Beijerinckiaceae; genus Methylobacterium; species Methylobacterium indicum. The sequence goes on along the minus strand of NZ_JTHF01000062.1, from coordinate 2,431 downwards.
GGATCACCCCGTTGGTCGAGCCGCCGATCGCCTGCATCACGACCTGCGCGTTGCGGATCGCGGCCTTGGTCATGATCTCGCTCGGGCGCGGGCCGCCGGTCTTCGCCATCGCGGCGGCGACGGCGCCGCTCGCCTCGGCGAGGCGGATCCGCTCGGCGTGAGGGGCCGGAATCGTGCCCGCCATCGGCAGCGCGAGCCCCATCGCCTCGATCATGCAGGCCATGGTGGAGGCGGTGCCCATCACCATGCAGGTGCCGACCGACGGCGCGAGGCGCCCGTTGACGATCTCGATCTCCTGCTCGTCGATCTCGCCGGCCCGGTGCGCGCCCCAGAGGCGGCGGCAATCGGTGCAGGCGCCCAAGACCTCGCCGCGGTGGTGGCCGACCACCATCGGCCCGACCGGGATCACCACGGTCGGCAGGTCGACCGAGGCCGCCGCCATCACCTGCGCCGGCAGGGTCTTGTCGCAGCCGCCGATGACGATCACCGCGTCCATCGGCTGGGCCCGGATCATCTCCTCGGTGTCCATCGCCATCAGGTTGCGCAGGTACATCGAGGTCGGGTGGGCGAAGCTCTCGTGGATCGAGATCGTCGGGAACACCATCGGCATCGCACCGGCCAGCATCACCCCGCGCTTGGCCGCCTCGATCAGCTGCGCGGCGTTGCCGTGGCAGGGATTGTAATCGGAGGCGGTGTTGGTGATGCCGACGATCGGCCGGTCGAGAGCGTCGTCGGAATAGCCCGCCGCCTTGATGAAGGCCTTGCGCAGGAAGAGCGAGAAGCCCGCATCGCCGTAGCTGGTCAGTCCCTTGCGCAGCCCCTTGGCCATGATGGTCGTCCTCCCGGTTTGGTCGTTGCCGTCGGTTCTACGGCCGGGGGGAGGCGTGTCAACGAAGCCTCCGCGACGGCAGGCGGCGGATCTTTCGAGAGGTGTCGATCCGGAATCGCGGCGCTCACCGCCCGCGCCGCGACCAGCTCTCCGCGTTCACGGCGCCCCGCGGCACCTCGCCGGCCAGGATCGCCCGCACCTGCGCCACCGTGTCGAAGGCCTGCGCCTCGATCGCCGGCGGGGTGAGCCCGCCGACATGCGGGGTCGCGACGACGGTCGGCAGCCGGGCGAGGTCGGGCGAGGGCATCTGGTCGGGGGCGCGGCCGACATCCATCGCCGCCCCGGCGATCCGGCCCTCGGTGAGCGCTGCCGCGAGCGCCGCCTCGTCGACGAGGTTGCCGCGGGACAGGTTGATGAACACCGCGTCCCGCCGCATCCGTCCGAGGGCCGCCGCGTCGATCAGGTTCTCGGTCTCGGCCGTCGCCGCCGCGAGGCAGACGACGACATCGGCCTCCGCCATCAGCGTCTCGAACCCGACCTGCCGGACCCGCGGGTCCGAGACCGTGACATGAGGATCCGAGACCAGCACCTCCATGCCGAGAGCGGCGGCCAGAGCCGCGAGGTTCCGGCCGATCGCGCCGTAGCCGATGATCCCGAGGCGGCTGCCCGACAATTGCCGCCCCATCCGCACCTCCGGCACATGACCGGCCCGGTAGGCCATCGTCGCCCGCGAGATGCCGCGCGACAGGTCGATCATGAAGCCGAGCGCCAGTTCGGTCACCGCATCGACGAAGCCCGGGGCGGCCTGCGTCACCAGCACGCCGGCCCGGCTCGCCGCCGCCACGTCGATGGTGCGGATGTCGACCGCGCAGCGCAGGAACGCCCGGAGTTGCGGCAGGGGGTCGAAGATTCCGGCCGGACCGGCGGTGGCCCGGTCGGCGACGACGAGATCGACGCCCTGCGCGGCCGCCATGAGGGCGGCGGCGTCGAGCGGCGCGTCGCCCTCGTGCAGGACCACCTCGGCGAGGCCGCCGAGGGCGGCGAGCGCGCGCGGGCCGTAATATTGCTCGCGGCTCAGCGGCGTGTGCGTCAGAAGCACCTTCATCGTCGGTCCCCTTTCGTCCCAAGATCGCTCCACGCAGGATCGCGGTGCCAAGTTCGCAGTTCCGCGATCGCGGCATCGGCCCGAGCCACCCAGGAGTTCATCCGCATGACAACTCCGTTCGATCCGGCCGCTTCGGGCTGGGAGGTCATCGCCATGTCCGAGTTCATCGACCTGATCGGCCCGGTCTGGCAGCGGGAGAGCGCGGCCGGCCCGCTCTACGGGCTGCTGATCGCGGAGAAGCACCGCAACCGCAACGGCGTGGTCCATGGCGGCGTGATGGCGACGCTCCTCGACATGGCACTGGGCCGCACCGCGTCCGACGCACAGGGCGGGCGCCGGCAGGCGACGATCAATCTCGACCTGCAATTCCTCGAACCCGTCCAGGTCGGCGAGTTCCTGGTGGCCGAGTGCCGCGTGGTGCGGGCCACCCGCTCGATCCTGTTCATGCAGGGGCACTTGCGGGTCGAGGACCGCGTCTGCGCCGCGGCGCAGGGAGT
>NZ_JTHF01000061.1 GCF_001043895.1 Methylobacterium indicum | reverse complement strand
GCTGCTCTCGGCCCGGATGCTGGAGAGGCCGTTCCCGGCCCCGCCCCCGAAGGCGCTGCCGCAGCCCGAGGGCGGCGGCGACCGCAACGCCATCCCGCTCTACCGCTTCGCCCGGGCCCGGGTGGCGCACGATTTCGTCGCCGCCATGCCGCTCCGGGTCTCGGCCCTGCGCAGCCTCGGCGCCTACATGAACGTCTTCTCAATCGAGAGCCTGATGGACGAGGCGGCGGAGGCGGCGGGCGCCGATCCGGTCGCCTTCCGGCTCGCCCATCTCGACGACCCCCGTGCCCGTGCCGTGATCGAGGCGGCGGCCGAGCGGTTCGGCTGGGGAGCGGCGCTGCCCAAGGGCCGCGGCGCCGGCTTCGCCTTCGCCCGCTACAAGAACCTCGCCGGCTATTGCGCGATCGCGGTCGAGGTGGCGGTGGAGCGCGAGAGCGGCCGGGTCCGGCTGGTGCGGGCGCAGGCGGCGCTCGATGCCGGCGAGATCGTCAACCCGCACGGGCTTCGCGACCAGATCGAGGGCGGGATCATCCAGGCGATGAGCTGGAGCCTGTTCGAGGCGGTGGCGCACGACGCGACGGGCCCGACGAGCCGCGACTGGAGCACCTACCCGATCGCCCGCTTCCCCGACATTCCCGAGCGCCTGGAGGTCCACCTGATCGACCGCCCGGGAGCGCCCTTCCTGGGCGCCGGCGAGGTCGCCCAGGGCCCGACCGCCGCGGCCCTCGCCAACGCGATCCGGCAGGCCGCGGGCGTGCGCCTGCGCGAATTGCCGATGCGGCCGGAACTGGTGAAGGCGGCGATCGGGGTGTGAGACCGCCGCGTCGTCGAGCGGACCCGTTCGACAGCGCCGGGCCAGGCCCGAACGGGTGTCGGCGCCATGGGATGGAAGGACCGGCCCGTCTCCGGGCCGGCCCATCGCCTTACCGCTGCGGGTCGATCAGCGGCGACCAGGTCGGGTCGGAGGCGTAGGACGGGGTCGGGACCGGCTGCTCGACCTTGCCGGTGATGTCGACCATGTAGAGCTTGCCGCCGGCCTGGCCGCCGGGATCGCGGAAGAAGATCAGGTACTGGCCGTTCGGCGCCCAGGTCGGGCCCTCGTTGTGGAAGCCCTCGGTCAGCACCCGCTCGCCGGTGCCGTCCGGCTTCATGACGCAGATCGCGAACGAGCCCTTCCGCTGGCGGGTGAAGGCGATGTAGTCGCCCCGCGGCGACCAGGCCGGCTGCGAGGCCGAGCCGTCGCCGAAGGTCAGGCGGCGCGGGTTCGAGCCGTCGGCGCCCATGACGTAGACCTGCTGCTGGCCGCCGCGGTCGGATTCGAACACGATCTCGCGCCCGTCCGGCGAGAAGGACGGCGAGGTGTCGATGGCGTTGGCGTTGGTGATCCGGGTCTGCGCCTTGGAGGCGAGGTCCATCACGTAGATGCTGGCATTGCCGCCATCCTGGTCGCTCATCACCAGGCGGCGCCCGTCCGGCGAGAAGCGCGGGCTGGTGCTCATCTCGGCGTTGGTGGGGATCACCTGGCGGGCGCCGGTCGAGAGGTTGATCACCTGCACCCGCGGCTGCTGGCCGGTGACCTGGGCCATGTAGGTGATGTCTTGCGTCGAGGGCGAGTAGCGCGGCGCCACGACCGAGGCCTCGCCGCTCGTCAGGTAGCGCACGTTGGCGCCGTCCTGGTCCATGATGGCGAGGCGCTTGCGGCGGTGCTCCTTCGAGCCCGATTCGTCGACGAAGGCGACGCGGGTGTCGAAGAAGCCGCCGATGCCGGTGATCTTGGTGTAGACCGCGTCCGAGATCAGGTGGCCCATCCGGCGGGCGTTGGCGCCGTCGCCCGCATATTGCTGGCCGACCATCTGCTGGCCCGACAGCACGTCCCAGAGCCGGAACTCGGCCTTGAGCTTGCCGGTGCCGTCGCGGGTGACGCGGCCCGTCACGAGGCCCTGCACGCCGATATCCTTCCAGGCGGGGAAGTTCGGCGCGGCGTCGAAGTTCGGGCTCTCGGGGAAGCGGGCCTTCTCGACGGGCGTGAAGTAGCCCGAGCGCTTCAGGTTGTTGGTCACGATGCCCGAGAGCGTCGGGCCGAGGCTCGGATCGCCGGAAAAGTCCGCGATGGCGATCGGCATCGGCTGGAAGGCGCCGCCGGGGCCGATGCGCAGGTTGAGCTGGGCCTGGGCCGGCGTGGCGAAGCCGGGCATCAGGCCGGCGGCGAGGCACAGCCACAGGAGCGCGGCGAGCGCGGGACGCAGTCGCGAGGGGGAGTGCATGCAGGGGACGTCCGTCGTGTGGTGAGGCAGGCGGCCGGTGGGGTCTTCTAAGCCCGCGGCAGCTCGAACTCCGCGTTGATGACCCGCCAGTCGTTGTAGAACGGCGCGAACTGGGCCGGGATGCGGAAGGGCGCGCAGCGCCGCACCGCCCGCACCGCGGCCTCGGCGATCGACCGGTCGACCGCGCTGCCGCCGGCGCGCAGGATGCGCGGATCGGTGGTGAGCGAGCCGTCCGGATTCAGGCGGATGTCGAGCTGGGGCAGCACGATGCCCTGCGCGGCGCCGGGCGGCGCCGAGTAGCAGCGCTCGATCTGCTGCTGCAGCAGGCCGACCAGGGCGTCGCGCTGGCTCGGGTTGAGCCGCTGCGAGGTGCCGGTGGCGGCGCCGAGCGCCGCCGTGCGCTGGACCTCGCGGCCGGTGGCCCCGGTCGATTGCGACGGCCCGTGCGATGCCAGCATGTCGCGGATCGAGCCCGAATTGAACTTGGCGGCGAGCTCGGCCTGGCGCTTGGCCTTGGCCTCCGCGGCGGCCTTGGCACGGGCATCCGCCACCGCCTTGGCCTTTGCGGCGGCCTCGGCCTTAGCCTTGGCTTCCGCGGCGGCGTGGGCCTTGGCTTCGGCTTCCGCCTTGGCCTCGGCCTTCGCCTCGGCTTCGGCCTGGGCCTTCGCTTCCGCCTCGGCCTTCGCCTCGGCACGGGCCTTCGCTTCCGCCTTGGCCTTGGCGTCGGCGACCGCCTTGGCCTTCGCCTCGGCTTCGGCCTGCGCCTTGGCCTCCGCTTCCGCCTTGGCTTCGGCCTTGGCCTTCGCGTCGGCCTCGGCGCGGGCCTTGGCTTCGGCCTTCGCCTTCGCGGCGGCCTTGTCCGCCGCGGCCTTCTCGGCAGCCGCCTTCGCTTCGGCCAGTTCCTCGCGCCGGATCGCCTCGGCCTCGGCCTTCTCGGCAGCCGCCTTCTCGGCGGCGGCCTTGGCCGCGGTCGCAGCGGCCTTCTCGGCCGCAGCCTTTGCAGCCTCCTTGGCGGCTTCCTTGGCGGCAGCTTTCGCAGCTTCCTTGGCCTCGCGCTCGGCCTCCGCCTTGGCCTCGCGCGCCTCGGCGTCGGCCTTGGCCTTCGCGGCGGCGGCCGCAGCCGCGGCGGCAGCCTTCTCGGCATCGGCCTTGGCGGTGTCGGGGCGGGCCGGCGGCATCGGGGCGGGCTCGGGCTGCTCGAGGGCCGGGCGCAGGGGCGGCGTCGGCATCTCCTCGGCGTTGGCGACCTTCATCTCGGGCGGGCGCGTCGGCGGGGTCGGCACGTCGGCCTTGGCCTCGCCGGGGTCGTTCTCCCGCTGCTTGTCGGCAACGCGGTCGGCCCGCGGGCTCTTGGCCGGGGCGTCGCCGTCGCGCTGGCCCTTGGTCAGTTCGGAGAACTGGTTCTCGGTGATGACCTCGACCGGCACGCCCTCCTCGGCCTGCGGCAGCACGTGCGAGGCGGCGGCGAACAGCGCCAGCCCGATCAGCACCACGTGCGCGCCGGCCGACACCCAGACGCCGGGCTCGGACCTGTCGAAGGGAAACACCACGGCGAACCCCGCCCTACTAACGCTGGTCGGGCTCGGTCACGAGGGCGACTTTCTTGAAGCCGCCGCCCGTCACGATTGCCATCACCTGAGCGACGCGGCCGTAATCGACCCGCTTGTCGCCGCGCACGAAGACCCGCTCCTCGAAGCCGTCCTTGGCGGTGGCCGAGAGCTTGGCCACGATCGTATCGTCGGTCAGTTCGTCCTCCCCGAGAAAGACCTGGCCGGTCTGACGGATCGAGAGGGTGACCGGCTTCGAATCCTGGTTGAGCGGCGCGGCCTTGGTCTGCGGCAGGTCGAGGGGCACGCCGACCGTCATCATCGGCGCGGCCACCATGAAGATGATCAGGAGCACCAGCACGACGTCGATGAACGGCGTCATGTTGATCTCGTTGATCGCGCCGCCCCGCCGGCCGCGCCGACGGCGCCCGCCGCCCTGGGCCGCTCCGGTGGCCATGCTCATTGGGTTCGATCCCTGTCCGAGAGGGGGGACGCGTGCCGGCTCAGGCCGCCAGCGCCATGCGCTCGTCGATCTGCCGCGACAGGATCGCCGAGAACTCGTCGGCGAAGCCCTCGAGGCGCCCCTGCGCCTTGGCGACCGAGGCCTGGAGCTTGTTGTAGGCGAGCACCGCGGGAATCGCCGCGAACAGGCCGATCGCGGTGGCGAACAGCGCCTCGGCGATGCCCGGCGCCACGACCGCGAGCGAGGTGTTCTTCGAGGCGGCGATCGACGTGAAGGCGGTCATGATGCCGAAGACCGTGCCGAACAGGCCGATATAGGGGCCCGCCGAGCCGATCGAGGCGAGGAACAGCAGGCGCGATTCCAGCCGCTCGACCTCGCGCTGGATCGTCACGTCGAGCACCTTGTCGATGCGCTGGCCGAGGCTGCGGATCGAGCGGCCCGAGCCCTCGTAGGAGCGGCGCCACTCGCGCATCGCGGCGACGAACAGGGCGGCGAGCCCGCTCGCCGGCTTGTCGTTGTAGGCGCGGTAGAGCTCCTCCAGCGGCCGGCCGGACCAGAACTCCTCCTCGAAGGCGTCCATCTCCGCCTTGGTGCGGCGAAACAGCAGCGTCTTGTCGACGATGATCGACCAGCACCAGATCGAGGAGCCGAGGAGGCCGAGCATCACCACCTTGACGACGAAATGGGCCTGCCAGAACAGGCCGAACATCGTGATCTCGGCCACGGGCATCGCCTGGGCGGCGTCGGCGGGATTCATGCGGCTTTCCTCGCGTCGCGGGCCGAGGGACGGACCGCTGGCACTCCAACCGGGATCGGGGCTTGTCGTATCGTGTCTCGATCGCGCCCGAATCTGTCGAAAGTATGGGCCGGCGCCCCGCGAGGGAGCGTCCGCCCGCCGCGAGTTAAGCCCCCGGCAGGGTTAAGGAATGGTGAGCGGGATGCTCTAGCGCCTGCCGAGGCGCCGGCGCAGGGCCTCCGGCAGGCGCACCGCCCGGCCGTCGCGCACGCAGGCCACCACCACCTCGGCCCGCACCAGCACCTCGTCGCCGCGGCGCACCTCCTGGTCGAGATGCATCGAGGCGCCGCGCAGCTCGCGGGTGGCGGTGAGCACCGTGAGCGCGTCGTCCATGAGGGCGGGCTTGAGGTAGTCGAGGGTCATGCGCCGCACCACGAAGACGAGGCCGTCCGCCTCCCGGTGCAGCTCCGACTGGTCGCCGGCGAGCCCGCGCAGGAGCTCGGTCCGCCCCCGCTCCATGAAGCGCAGGTAGCTCGCATGGTAGACGAAGCCGGAGAAATCCGTGTCCTCGTAGTAGACGCGCACGGGAAGGGCGTGGGCATCCGGGGGCAGGGTTTCGGTCACGCGGGGTTCGTCCTCAGTCTCATCCATTCGCGCTTGAGGTGTCTCAGCCGAACTGAGGCCGACAAGTCGCGCGCTTCCCCTCTCCCGTGTGGGAGAGGGGTCAGGGGTGAGGGTGGCTCGGCTTCCGTGTGAAGCACCGAACGTCGTGCTGGCGGCGGTACGGTCGAGTTCCGTTCGGAAGCGTGTCACCCTCGTGCGATCTTCGATCGCCCCTACCCCTCTCCCACACGGGAGAGGGGATCCCGCGCTTTTTACTTCAAACGGGATCAGGGGAAAAATGCATCAGACGGTGGCATCCGCCCCCAGCTCCACCACCACGATCTCCGGCGGTACCCCGAACCGGATCGGCGCGACGCTGAGGCCGAGCCCCCCGGAGATCACGAGGTCGCTCGCCTCGCGGACATGGCCGTAGACGAAGCGGCGGGGGTAGCGCGACGGCACCACCGGCGACCAGCCGAAGAGCCGCACTTGGCCGCCATGGGTGTGGCCCGACAGGGTGAGCGCCACCCGGGCCGGAACGTGGGCGAAGATGTCGGGCTCGTGGGCGAGCAGGATCATCGGGGCGCCGTCCGGCACCGCCGCCAGGGTGGCGGGCAGGTCGTCCAGGCCGACCCGACCGCGGCTGCCGCGGCGCCGAACCGGATGCAGAGCGAGCTGATCCTCGAGCCCGGCGAGCCAGACCGGGCCGGCCCTGGTCGCGAGCGGCACCGCCTCGTTCGACAGGAGCCGGATGCCGTTGCGCATCAACGCCGTGCCGGCGGCGGTCGGGCCGCCGCCGCGGCGCAACGCCTCCGGATCCTCCCACCAATCGTGGTTGCCGAGCACCGCGTAGACGCCGAGCGGCGCCGCGAGCCGGCCCAGCACCGGCGCCCATTCGGCCGCCGGGATGACGCGGGTGACGTAGCGCTGGCCCACCATGAAGTCGCCGACGAGCACCACGAGGTCGGCCCCGAGTGCGTTGGTCGCGTCCACGATCCCGGCGATGCGCTCCAGGCTCATCCAGGGGTCGCAGGCGTGGATGTCGGTCAGAACCACGATGCGTAAGGAGAGCCCCGCCGGCCAGGGTGCGGCGGGGTTCGGCCTGATCGCGTAGCGGGTCACGATCTGGCGGAACGGCTCGATCCCGGTGGCGTAGGCGCCGGTCGTCGCGCCCGAGAGCGCGACGAGGCCCGCCCCCTGGAGCACCCGGCGACGGGTGAAGAGGCGGTACCCCCTCCCCTGCTCACGCATCCTCGTCCCCGGTGAAGAGGCCGAACTGCACGGTGGGGTCGCGGTTCGGCTCCGGCAGGCCGAGATGGCGGAAGGCGTGGGCGGTGAGCACCCGGCCGCGCGGCGTGCGCTGCACGAAGCCCTTCTGGATCAGGTAGGGCTCGATGATCTCCTCGATCGCGTCGCGCGGCTCGGAGAGCGCCGCCGCGATGGTCTCGACCCCGACCGGCCCGCCGCTGAACGAGTGGGCGATGATGTTGAGGTACTTGCGGTCCATCGTGTCGAGCCCGGCGGGATCGACGTCAAGCAGGCGCAGCGCCCGGTCGGCGATGGCACGGGTGATGGTGGGGGCGTCCTCCACGATGGCGAAGTCGCGCACCCGGCGCAGCAGCCGCCCGGCGATGCGCGGCGTGCCCCGCGCCCGCTTGGCGATCTCGTTGGCCCCGTCCGGCGCCATGCCGATGCCGAGCACCCGGGCGCCGCGGCTGACGATGAGTTCGAGTTCGTCGATGTCGTAGAATTCGAGCCGGACCGGGATGCCGAAGCGGTCGCGCAACGGCGTGGTCAGCAGGCCCGCCCGGGTGGTGGCGGCGACCAGCGTGAACTTCGGCAGCTCGATCTTCACCGAGCGGGCGGCCGGGCCCTCGCCGATGATGAGGTCGAGCTGGTAATCCTCCATCGCCGGATAGAGGATTTCTTCCACCGCCGGGTTGAGGCGGTGGATCTCGTCGATGAACAGGACGTCGCGCTCTTCCAGATTGGTGAGCTGCGCCGCAAGGTCCCCGGCCTTGGCGATCACCGGACCGGAGGTCGAGCGAAAATTCACGCCGAGTTCGCGGGCGACGATCTGGGCGAGCGTGGTCTTGCCGAGGCCCGGCGGGCCGACGAACAGGACGTGGTCGAGGGCCTGGCCGGTCTTCTTCGCCGCGTCGATGAACACCTGGAGGTTGGCGCGGGCCGCCTTCTGACCGGTGAAGTCGGCGAGGCTGAGCGGCCGGATCGAGGCGTCGGTGTCGTCCTCGCGGCGCTCGGGGGTGAGGAGGGCTTTGGGCTGCTTGCTCAAGCGGGACCTGGCGCGTGGCTCGTGTCGGCGGCGCGAGGCCGGCAGCCCCGTTCGCCGGATGTACTCGCCGGGTTCTGTCGCACAACGCGACCGATCGCGCTACTTTCCGGCTCCCCTGCCCCGGAGAACCGACGCCCGTGACGACGACCGAGCCGGCCGCGCGCGACCGGGCCGCCCCTGCCCCCGTGACCCTGGCCGAGGCCCTGCCGGTCTGGGCCCGGATCGCCGCCCTGTCCTTCGGCGGGCCGGCCGGGCAGATCGCCGTGATGCACCGCGTGCTGGTGGACGAGAAACGCTGGATCTCCGAGAACCGCTTCCTGCACGCCCTCAACTTCTGCACCCTGCTCCCCGGGCCGGAGGCGCAGCAGCTCGCCACCTATGTCGGCTGGCTGATGCACGGGACCCGGGGCGGGCTTCTCGCCGGCGGGCTGTTCGTGCTGCCGGGGCTCCTCGCCATCATGGGCCTCAGCTGGATCTACGTGCTGTACGGCGAGGCCGGGCCGGTGGCCGGGCTGTTCTTCGGCCTCAAGGCCGCGGTGCTCGCCATCGTGCTCGAAGCGGTGCAGCGCATCGGCCGGCGGGCGCTGCGCGGCCCGGCGATGACCGGGCTCGCGGCCGCCGCCTTCGCCGCCCTGTTCCTCTTCGACGTGCCGTTCCCGCTCGTCGTAGTGGCGGCGGGCCTCGTCGGCTTCCTCGGCGGCCGGGCCGGGCATCCGGCCTTCCGCCCCGGGGGCGGCCACGCGGCGGGGGGGGGAGGCCGGATGCCCGGCCCGGCCGCCGGGGGAGCCGGCGGGGCCCGCCGCCAC
>NZ_JTHF01000060.1 GCF_001043895.1 Methylobacterium indicum | reverse complement strand
CGGGGGGGGGGGGGGGGGGCGCCCGCCCGCCTCGCCGGTCTGGCGCAGCTCGGTCACCGGACCGACCGCCTTCTCGGGCAGGGCCCCGAGTTCGAGGGTCTGGTTGCGGCGCAGGGCGACCACGGCGTCGACATGCTCGATCATCATCGGGCATTCCTCGACGCAGGCGCGGCAGGTGGTGCAGGACCACAGCGTGTCGGGATGGATCCGGGCCTCGGGCCCGACGAGCTCGATCAGCGCCCCGCGCCCGCCCATCGCGTCCCGGCCGCCGGGATAGGGAGCGCCGGCATAGGCCGGCTCCGCGGGCGAGAGCCCGGCGACGAGGTCCTGGATCAGCTTCTTCGGGTTCAGGGGCTGGCCGGCCGCGAAGGCCGGGCAGGCGATCTCGCAGCGCCCGCAGCTGACGCAGGCGTCGTAGGACAGGAGGCGGTTCCAGGTGAAGTCCGCCGGCATCTCGGCGCCGAGGCGGGGCGCGTCGAGGTCGAGGGGCTGGAGCGCGGTGTCGGGGCGGCCCTCGAAGCGGCCGGGCCGCGGATGGGCGACGAGGTGAAGCGCGCCGGCCGCCGCATGGCGCATCGGCCCGTGCCGCACCTCGAAGGCGAGGCCGAGCCCGCCCGCCGCCGCGAGCGCCGCGGCGACGAGGGCGAGACCGGTATCGCCGACCCCGAAGGCGAGGAGGAGCGCCGTCACCGTGCCGCCGAGGGCGTAGGCGAGGAGCAGGACCGGCAGGACCTGGAACCGCCCGGCGGAGAGGCGGGGCTTCTTCACCGGGTAGCGGCGCGCCCCGACCATCAGGGAGCCCGCCGCCATGACCCCGAAAGCCAGTGCGACGACGCCCCAATAGGGCCGGAAGCCGCCGAGCGGCGGCAGGATCGCGAGAGCCGTCAGCAGCGAGGCCGCCAGCATCCCGCCGGCCACCACGGCGTGCATCCGCGAGGCGTAGCCGTCCCGCGCGACGACGTGGTGGACATCCACGAGGTAGCGCCGCGGCAGGCTGGCGAGGCCCGAGAACCAGGGCACGGAGGCCGCGGCGCCGGCCCGCCAGAGAGCCGCGCGCCGGAAGATCTGGACGAGCGCCAGGATCGCCATGGCCCAGACGAGGCCGGGAAACACCGTGGTCAACGAGACGGGGCCGGTCATGCCATGTCGTCCGGGCTCGGGCAGGGAGAACGGTGAGGGAGGAGCCGGGGACTCACAGGTCCTTGCACAGCCTCAGGGCGTCGTAGATCGCCGCGTGGATGTTGCGGCCGGCCACCGCGTCGCCGATCCGGTACAGGGCATAGCCCTTGGACAGGTCGTAGGGCTGGGGCTCGCCACGCAGCACCGCCTCCTGGTCGATCTGGCCGTGGTTGACCGCGCCCGCCTTCAGGCCGCGGTAGAGGCCGTCCACCGGCAGGGTGCCGTGATCGACCACGATGCGGTCGACGAGGCGCTCCTCCTCGGCATCGGTCATGGTATTGCGCAAAGCCGCAACGAAGCGGTTGCCCTCGGGGTAGATCTCGATCAGCTCCATGTTCGGCGTCATCACGACGCCGAGCTTGTAGAGCTCGCGCAGGTGGATCGGCTGGTTGGTGGTGCCGACCTCCTCGGCCACCATCCGGTCGTGGGTGGCGACCTCGACGAGGCAGCCGCGCTTGGCCAGGAGCTCGGCGACCGACGAGGCGTTGTGCTGGCCCATCTCGTCGTAGAGCAGCACCGAGCCGGTGGGCTCGACCGCGCCGGAGAGCACCTCGGCGGTGGTGACCGCGTGCTGCTCGGCGCCCTTGGCGTGTCCGCGGGACGGGCTGCCGCCGGTGGCGACGATCACCACGTCGGGTTTCTCGGCCAGGATCGCCGCCTCGGTCGCCTCGGTGTTGAGCCGCAGATCAACCCCGAGCTTCGTCACCTGCGCGACGAGCCAGCGGGGGATGCCCGACATCGCCTCGCGCCAGCCGGCCTTGGCCGCGAGCCCGATCTGGCCGCCGGCCTGGCCGCTCTTCTCGAACAGCACCACGGCATGGCCGCGCTCGGCGCAGACCCGGGCCGCCTCGAGCCCGCCGGGCCCGGCGCCGATGACCACGACGCGCCGCCGGACATCCGCCTTGCGGATCTCGTGCGGCATCGTCGCCTCGCGGCCGGTGGCGGCGTTCTGGATGCAGAGCGCGTCCCCGCCGACATAGATCCGGTCGATGCAGTAGCCCGCACCCACGCATTGGCGGATGTCGTCGGCCCTCCCCTCGGAGAGCTTCTTCACGAGGTGCGGGTCGGCGATGTGGGCGCGGGTCATCGCCACCATGTCGACATGGCCGTCGGCGACGGCGCGGGCCGCGGTGGCCAGATCGGTGACGCGCTGCGCGTGGAAGACCGGCACGTCGACCTCGCGCTTGATCGCGCTCGGCAGGAACAGGAACGGCGCCACCGGGAACGACATGTTGGGCAGCGAGATCGCGTGGGCGATGTGGTCGCGGGCTTGGCCGCCGAGCACGTTGAGGAAGTCGACGAGGCCGCGCTTGGCGTATTCGGTCGCGATCGCCAGGCAATCCTCCTGGGAGAGACCGTCCGCGATCATCTCGTCGCCGGACATGCGGATGCCGATGACGTAGTCGTCGCCGGCCTCGGCCCGCATCGCCTCCAGCACCTCGATGCCGAAGCGCATCCGGTTCTCAAGGCTGCCGCCGTACTTGTCGGTGCGCTGGTTGACGCTGGGCGACCAGAACTGGTCGATCAGGTGGCCGTGCGCCGCCGAGACCTCGCAGCCGTCGAGCCCGCCCTCGCGGCAGCGGCGCGCGGCCTGCGCGAAGCTCTTCACCACCCGGGCGATGTCCTCCTCCTCCATCTCCTTGGGGATGGTGCGGGAGGCCGGCTCGCGCCGGGGCGAGGGCGAGACCGTGGGAAACCAGTGCTCGGTGTCCCACTTGGTGCGCCGGCCCATATGGGTGAGCTGGATCATCAGCTTGCCGCCGTGCTCGTGCACCCGGTCGGCGAACTGGCGGAAATACGGGATCACCGAATCGTCGGCGACCGAGATCTGGTTCCAGGGCGCGGCCGGGCTGTCGGGCGCGACCGAGGACGAGCCGCCGAACATGGTGAGCCCGATGCCGCCCTTCGCCTTCTCGGCGTGGTAGAGCTGGTAGCGCTCCTGCGGCTTGCCGTCCCGGCCGTAGCCCGGCGCGTGGCTGGTGGACATCACCCGGTTGCGGATGGTGAGGCCCTTGATGGTGAGGGGCTTCAGAAGCGCGTCGGCATTGGCGATCACGGGACGACCCCCGAAGGATTGGGCGAGGAATCAGGCAGGCGGTGGAGGCGGGAGCGGGCGCGGCGCGGGGCCGGCGCCCGTCCTCAGCGCTCGACGACGAGGTCGCTCGTGGGCTTCGAGCAGCAGAGCAGGGCCATGCCGGCATCGATCTCGCGCTGGCGGATGCCGCCCGCATGGGTCATCGCGACCGTGCCGGAGGTGACCTTGGACTTGCAGGTGCCGCACAGGCCCTTGGCGCAGGACGAGGGCAGCCGGATCCCGGCCTTGCGGGCGGCGTCGAGCACCGTCGAATCCTCCGGGCAGTCGAGCACCCGGCGGGTCTTGGCGAACTCGACCCGGAACGTCCGGACGGCCGGCGCGGGCGGTGCTTGCGGATCCTGGGCCTCGGCCTCGAGAGCCTGCTCGGCCTCCGCCGCCGCCGCGCGGTCGGCCTCCGGCAGGGCGCCGAAGTCGAAGCTCTCCTCGTGGTGGCGGGCCATGTCGAAGCCGGCCTCGGAGAGCATCGTCCGGACCGCCGCCATGTAGGGGGCGGGACCGCAGACGAAGACCTCGCGCTCGAGGAAATCCGGCACCGTCTCGCGCAGGATCGCCAGCGACAGGCGTCCCTTCGGACCGGTCCAGGTCTCGTCCGGCGCATCGCCCTCGCAGACCGCGTGGAGGCGGAAGGCGGGGTCGAGGCGGGCCATCGTCTCCAGCTCGCCGCGAAACACGATGTCGGCGGGCGTGCGGGCCGAGTGGACGAAGGCGACGTCGCGGCCCTGGCCGAGATCGTGGAAGGTGCGCGCCATCGCCATCATCGGGGTGACGCCGCTGCCGCCCGAGAGCAGCAGGTATTTTTGCGCCGGATGGGCAAAGCAGGTGAACTCGCCCATCGGCCCGAGCGCCCGCACGGTATCGCCGGCCTTCAGCGTGTCGTGCAGCCAGTTCGAGACCGGTCCGCCCGGCACGCGCTTGACGGTGATCGACACGGCGTACGGCCGGGTCGGCGCCGAGGAGATGGTGTAGCAGCGATGCACCGTCTCGCCGCCGATCTCGAAGGCGAAGGTCAGGAACTGGCCCGGCGCGTAGGCGTAACGCCGGGGCTCCGGCGCCGCGAGCACGAAGGTCTTCACGTCGTGCGTTTCCTGGCGCACGGCGAGGCAGACCAGGGTGTCGTCGGCCTCCGCATCCCAGGCGGTGGCGGCCGCCAGGAGCGCGGCGGCCGGATCGAGCGAGGCGGGGGCGGACGCCATGGTCAGCGCTCGAGATGCGCGGCCATGCGGCCGACATACCAGTTGCAGAACTTCTCGACGAGCATCTCGGTGTTGGGCGAGTAGGGACCGGGCTCGTAGGCCGGGCTCCTCACGCCCTGCTGGCAGATGCCGACGAGCTCGCTGTCCTGGTCGTTGGTGGCCTCCCAGACGCCGGTCAGGTTGGCGAGGTCGTAATCGACGCCCTCGACCGCGTCCTTGTGGACCAGCCACTTGGTGCGCAGGAGCGAGCGCTCGGCATCGAGCGGCAGCACCGAGAAGGTGACGATGTGGTCGCCGAGGAAGTGGTGCCAGGAATTCGGCTGGGTCCAGACCGAGAGGCCGCCGAGCTTGGCGTTGGTCAGGGTGCCGAGCAGCTTCTTGCAGGCGGCCTTGGTGTCGATCGTGTGCGATTCGCCCTCGCCGTCGAGCGGCAGACGCTCGGTGCGGAAGCCCGAGATCATCGTGTCGAGCTCGTCGATCTCGCGCGAGGGCAGGCCGTCGGCCTCCCATTCCGCGTGCCGGGTCTTGAGCAGGCAGCCGTAGCGCTCGGCCTCGGCGCGGTCGTGCTCGCTCATCTCCTCGGGGGCGAAACCGAAGCCGTAGGCGAAGAGCGGCACGGTCAGCTCGGGATGGTTGCCGCCGCAGTGATAGCACTCGCGGTTGTTCTCCATCGTGAGCTTCCAGTTGCCCGGCTCGATGATGTCCTTCTGGAACGCGACCTTGGTGTTCTTGATCTCGTGGGGCGCGATGTAGGGGGCGAGGCGGGCCGCCATCTCGTCGAAATCCGCCGGCGGCTCGTCGGCGAGGCAGATGAACAGCAGGCCGGCGAGGGAGCGGATGTGGACCGGCTTGAGGCCGTGGCACCCCTTCTTGAAGTCCGGGCCCATGTGATCGGCGTGGACGAGGTCGCCGGTCAGGTCGTAGGTCCAGGAATGGTAGCGGCAGACGAGGTTGCCGACCGTCGACTTCTCCTCGTGAACGAGGCGCGCGCCGCGGTGGCGGCAGACGTTGTGGAAGGCGCGGATCTGGTCGTCGTCGTCGCGCACGATCGCCACCGAGGTGGTGCCGATATCGACCACCATCACGTCGCCGGCCTCCGGCACGTCCGGCTCGACGCCGACATAGATCCAGTGCCGGCCGAAGATGACATCCATGTCGGCCTGGAACACCTCCGGGCTGAGATAGAACGCGGCCGGCAGGCTGTAGCCGCGACGGCGCTCCCGCAGGAGGCGCTGCAAGGGGGTCGGCGTCACGTCGAGCATCGGTGGCCTCCGAAGCCATTCAGGTGCTCCGACTATCGCCCCCGCCACCCCGCCCCGCTGCCACGCCAGCGACACTCGCTTGGCTCGCCGCGACGCCCGTTCGCGATGCCCCGGGCGAGGGCGCGGACGTCCCCGCGCAAGCCGGTGCCGGCGGCGATCGGCATCGGACCTTGTCGCCAACGGACGGGGCGCCCGCCTTATCCAGGCCGCATCATCTCCGTCGAGACCGACGCTTTCGAAGGGCATGGGCGGCCGCACTCCGCGGGAGCCACCCTGCCGAAAGGGCGGCAACGCTCTTCGTGGACCGCCTCACTTCGTGGACCGCCTCACTTGGCCGCCAGTTCCCTGAGCAGCGCCTCGTGGAACCGGTCCGGCGCCTCAACCTGCGGCGAGTGGCCCAACCCCTCGAACATCAGCAGCCGGGCGCCCTTGATCCGTCCCGCCGCCTCCGGCGCGAGCCGGTCGTAGTGCCCGAGGGTGGCGGCGACCTCCGGCGTCGCGCGGTTGGCGCCCGGCGCGGTGCGGTCCTGGGTCCCGGCCATCAGCACCGTCGGCACGCGCAGGCGGTCGAATTCGTGCACCACCGGCTGGGTGAAGACCATGTCGGAGGTCTGGGCCTGGTTCCAGGCCACCCGCTCCGCGCCCGGGCCGGCAGAGAGGCCGGCCTGCATCTCGACCCAGCGGTCGTAGGCCGGCTTCCACTGGCCGTCGTAGTAGAACTTGAGCTGGTAGGCCTTGATGCTCGCCGCACTCGTCTTGCGTTCGGCGGCGTAGGCCGCGTCGATCGTCTGGTAGGGAACGCCCTTCTGCTGCCAGTCCTCGAGCCCGAGGGGATCGACCATCACCAGCTGATCGACCGCGTCGGGGAACATCAGGGCGTAGCGGGCGGCCAGCATCCCGCCCATCGAATGCCCGACGATCGTCGCCTGGGCGATGCCGAGGGAGGCGAGCAATCCGTGGGTGTTGGTGGCGAGCTGCTGGAAGCTGAACTGGTAGCCCGCCGGCTTCGACGACTTGCAGAAGCCGACCTGATCGAGGGCGAGCACCCGGTAGCCAGCCCGCGCCAGGATGCCGGCCGTATCGCCCCAGGTGGCGGCGCAGAAGTTCTTGCCGTGGAGCAGCACGATGGTGCGGCCGTTCGGGCGCTCCGGCACGACGTCCATGTAGGCCATCGTCAGGTCCTGCCCCTGCGATGCGACGGCGTGGCGCTTCACCGGATAGGGATAATCGAACCCTTCGAGCTCGGGCCCGTAGGAGGGCGCGGCCGCGGCGGCGGTCGCGGACAGGAGGCAGAGGGCGAGGAGCGGATAGCGCATCGAGCGGATCTCCCGGACGGTGGCAGGCTCTTACACCGTCGCCGACCGCACCGCAGGAGCCTGCATGGTCGCGCGACGGTCCTTCCGCCCTCGGATAGCGGGGTGGCCGCGGGTCGGCATCGCGGTTAACCTTAGGGCAAGTCCGGGCGGCGAGGGCCCGTCGCGGTGGATCGCGCCCGCCCCGGGTGCCCGGGCCCGCGCCGCCGGCCGCCGCCGGCCGTCACGACAGGAGAGGACACCGTGATCGACGGAGCGACCCTGATCGCCTGGGGCTTCAAGCCCGGCCGCTGGTTCAAGCAGGGGCTGGAGACGGCCAACGCCATGCGTGCCGCCGGCGAGAGCGACGATGCGATCTTCGCACAGCTGCAGACTCTGGTGCCGCCCGAGACGCTGATGCGCACGAACGGCCTGCCCTACGGCCTGTTTCTCGATACCGAGACCCCGGCCGAGCGGGCGAATGCCGCGTCTGTGGCGGCCCATATGGATGCCCTGATGCGCGTGCCGACGATCAAGGCCGGTGCCGTGATGCCGGATGCCTGTCCGTCGGGGACGCAGCCGGGCACCATCCCGGTGGGCGGCGTGGTGGCGTGCGAGGACGCCATCCATCCCGGCTTCCACTCGGCGGATATCTGCTGCTCGGTCGCCGTCACGGTGTTCAAGCGCGACGACGACCCCGCGAAGGTGCTCGACGCCGTGCAGCGGGTGACGCATTTCGGGCCCGGGGGACGGGACAAGCCGATCCGGCCGGTCTTCGAGGGCGAGGCGGCGTTTTCCGACAACCCGTTCCTGAAGGGCCTCGAGAACATGGCGCTCGGGCATTTCGGCAGCCAGGGCGACGGCAACCACTTCGCCTTCGTCGGCCGGCTCAAGTCGAGCGGCCGGATCGCGCTCGTGACCCATCACGGCTCGCGCGGCCTCGGCGCGCAGCTCTACAAGCGCGGCATGGCGGCGGCCCGGCGCCATACCGGGATCGTCGCGCCGCGCGTGCCGGCGCACAACGCCTGGATCAAGGCCGACAGCCCGGACGGCGAGGCCTACTGGCAGGCGCTCCAGATCGTAAGGAACTGGACCAAGGCCAACCACGGCATCATCCACGCGATGGTGCGCCAGGAGATCGGCAACCAGGTCCTGGACGCGTTCTGGAACGAGCACAACTTCGTGTTCCGGCGCGACGACGGGCTGTTCTACCACGGCAAGGGCGCGACGCCGTCTTGGTCGGGTTACGCTGCGGACGACGACGGCCGCACCCTGATCCCGCTCAACATGAGCGAACCGATCCTGATCGCACGGCATCGCGACCACGGGGGGTCGCTCGGCTTTGCCCCGCACGGGGCCGGCCGCAACGCCTCGCGCACCCAGCACCTGCGGGAGAACGGCGAGGCGCTGGCCGCAGAGCTGGCGGCCCTGCAGGCTCGCGGCCTCGACATCCGGTCCTATTGTGGCGTCCCCGACCACTCGGAGCTGCCGAGCGCCTACAAGAACGCCGCCTCGGTACGGGCCCAGATCGCCAAGTACGACCTCGCCGAGATCGTCGACGAAATCGAGCCCTGCGGCTCGATCATGGCCGGCGACTGGGAGCACGACGCTCCCTGGCGCAAGGCGCGCTGAACCGGCGGAATCCGGGGCGCCGGAGCGCGCTTGCGTTTCCGGCGTCGTCCCGCCATATAGGCCTCGGGAGGTTGGCGAGGGACGTTTCACTCGCCAACCGGGTCAGGTCCGGAAGGAAGCAGCCCTAACGAGACCGAGCGGGTTTTCGTCCAGCCTCCCACCCCTCCCCTTTCAGGAGCGCGTGCGCCCCCTCTCCGGGGGCCGCCCTCACGACCCTGCGAGCGCATGGACGAGACCTCCGGCACGCCCTCGATCGACGAGCCGGGTCTCCCCGGGTTCGGCGCCGCGCCGAAGCAGAGCGCCGGCCAGCCGCCCGCTCCCGCCTACCGGGTCCTGGCGCGCAAGTACCGCCCCAAGGATTTCGACGACCTGATCGGCCAGGGCGCCATGGTGCGCACCCTGGCGAACGCCTTCGAGGCCGGCCGCATCCCGCAGGCCTGGATGCTCACCGGCGTGCGCGGGGTCGGCAAGACCACCACCGCCCGCATCCTCGCCCGCGGCCTCAACTATGCGCTGCCCGACGACCCGAATGCGGGGCCGACGATCCGGCTGCCGAAGCTCGGCCTGCACTGCGCCGCCATCATGGAATCCCGGCACATCGACGTGCTGGAGATGGACGCCGCCTCGCATACCGGCATCGACGACGTCCGCCAGATCATCGACGGCATCCGCTACTCGCCGGTCTCGGCGCGCTACAAGGTCTACATCGTCGACGAGGTCCACATGCTGTCCGAGAAGGCGTTCAACGCCTTCCTGAAGACGCTGGAGGAGCCGCCGCCGCACGCGAAGTTCGTCTTCGCCACCACCGAGATCCGCAAGGTTCCGGTCACCATCCTGTCGCGCTGCCAGCGCTTCGACCTGCGCCGGGTCGAGGCCGGCGCCCTGATCGCGCACCTGCAAAAGATCTGCGACGCAGAAGCCGTCTCGGCCGAGGCGGAGGCGCTCGCCGCGATCGCCCGGGCCGCGGAAGGCTCGGTGCGCGACTCGCTCTCGCTCCTCGATCAGGCGATCGCCCACGGTGCCGGCCACGTCACCGCCGAGACGGTGCGGGACATGCTCGGGCTCGCCGACCGCGCCCGGGTCGTCGACCTGTTCGAGGCGGCGATGCGCGGCGACGTGCCGGCGACCTTTTCGGAGCTGCGCTCCCAGCACGAATCCGGCGCCGACCCGGCGGTGGTGCTCGCCGACCTCGCCGAGTTCACCCACCTCGTCACCCGCCTCAAGCTCGCGCCCGATTCGGCGCGCGTCGATACCTCGCTCAGCGAGGTCGAGCGGGTGCGCGGCGGCGATTTCGCCGACCGGCTCTCGGTGCGGGCGCTGTCGCGCGCCTGGCAGATCCTGCTCAAGGCGATTCCCGAGGTGCAGGCCGCGTCCCGACCGCTCGCGGCGGCCGAGATGGCCCTGGTGCGCCTGATCTACGCCGCCGACCTGCCGACCCCCGACGAGGCCCTGCGTCAGATCCGCGACGGCGGCAGCCTCGCCCTGCCGGCCCGGGCGCCGGGCGCCGCCCCGTCCGGCGCCTCCGCGATGGCGAGCGCCCCCGTCCGGGCGGCGGCGCCCGCGATGCAGGCGGCCCCCGCCCCGGTCACCGCGATGCGGGCCGGCGGCGCCGCGCCGGCCCTGCGCGCCCTGCCGGAGGTGAGCGCCGAGATGCCGCCCGCGCCCGCCCCGGCCCC
>NZ_JTHF01000006.1 GCF_001043895.1 Methylobacterium indicum | reverse complement strand
CGACCGGCTCGCCGGTCGGCGTGCGCGGATCGAGGTAGCCAGCCAAACGGTAGTCGCTCCACAGCGTGGTGCCGACGAACCGGCATCCGGCGAGGATCGCGCTGGTGCCATCCAGGAGGGTGATGCCGGCGCGTTCGGCCAGCATCCCGGCCAGGGCGAGATCCTCGTCGACGACCCCATTCCAGTGCTCGTGGTTGCCCATCACGAACACCACCGGCCTGTCGCCGGCGAGGTGGCGCAGGACTGCGAAGCCGCGGCCGGGACTTCATGGCAGCCCCCCTCAGGCGGCGTCCTGCGGCCGTGCTTCGCTGCCATCCGCCTCGGTCTGTCCTGCGGGATCGTCCGTGCTCTGCGGCTCGGCCGTTGAGCCGATCAGATCGGCGAACAAGGCCCTGTCGGCGTCGCGGGTGAGGAAGGGCGGCAGCTCGCGGCGGAGCCAGTCGGCGAGGCGCTTGGTGAAGGCGGGATCGTGGCCGGCCTCGAGCCGCTGCAGCACGAGCGCGCCGAGCAGGACCTTGCGGCGGGTGTCGCGGGTGCGTTCCTGCTTGCCGCGGCGAGCCTGCAGGCTCTTCTTCTGCGCCTCGAGGTGCGCGAGGCGTTCCTCGATTGTCCGCCGCGCCATCGTCATCTCCCAGGGTCAGGCTCGACCGTTGTAGCCGTCGCGTGCGTCATGGCCAAGCTCGTTGAGTGATGCTGGCCGCTGCTCTCCTAGAGAACGGCTGCGGTGCAACACTGACGGCGTAACCTGCTTCTCACGATCGGTTCTGCCAGCGGACACTTTCCGCAGCGGCGGAGCGAAGCGACAGCAGCGGAAAGGCGCAGGTACGGGTCGCCGAGCGACCCTTTTGCTGCTAAGCTCGGCCGCAAGGAGCAAGCCTCTCGTGGCGATCTACTACTGCCAGATGTCGGTCGTCGCCCGCTCGTCCGGGCGCAGCGCAGTGGCCGCCGCCGCATACCGGGCCGGCGAGCGGCTGGAGAACCTGCGCGACGGTCTGGTGCACAACTATGCCGGCCGTATCGGCATCGGGCCGTCCGGGATCGTGCTGCCG
Organism: Methylobacterium indicum; assembly: GCF_001043895.1. Lineage (GTDB taxonomy): Bacteria > Pseudomonadota > Alphaproteobacteria > Rhizobiales > Beijerinckiaceae > Methylobacterium > Methylobacterium indicum. The sequence goes on along the minus strand of NZ_JTHF01000006.1, from coordinate 35,369 downwards.
CAGGGTGTCGAGGCCGCCTGGGCCACCGATCGCTCGGCGTTGTGGAACGCGGCTGAGGTGGCCGAGAAACGCGTCGACGCCCGCGTCGCCCGCGAGTTCGTCGTCGCGCTCCCGCACGAGCTGTCCGGCGAGGCGCGCCTGGCGCTGACCCGGGCCTTCGCCCAGGACCTCGCCGATCGCACCGGCGCGGCGGTGGATTTTGCGATCCACGAACCGCACTCCCGTGGTGACGAGCGCAACCACCACGCCCACCTCCTGATGACCACCCGGGTGATCGAGGCCGGAGGGCTCGGTGCAAAGACGTTCCTGGAGCTCGCCAACAAGCAGCTGATGCCGCGCGGCCTGCCGACCACGCAGGCGCAACTGATCGCGATCCGGCAGGCCTGGGAGGGGCTGGCGAACGCGCATCTGGCGCGCGAAGGCCTCGACCTCACCGTCGACCATCGCAGCCATGCCGAGCGCGGGCTGACGCTCGTGCCGACGCAGCATGTCGGTGTGGCGGCGACCAGCGTGCAGCGGCGCGGCGGCACGATCGAGCGCAAGCGCCTCGATCCGGCCGACGCCGCCCACAACGCGGCGGTCATAGCTCAGCGGCCGCAGGAGGTGCTCGAGCTGGTCACCGGCGAGAAGAGCGTGTTCGACGCCCGCGACATCGCCCGGGCGCTGCACCGCGCGCTCGACGACGATGCAGCCGCCTTCCAGAACGCGTTCGCGATGGTGATGGCCTCACCGGCCCTGGTGGTCCTGCAGCCCGAGAGCACCGATCCGCTCACCGGCGAGGTGAGTGCCGCGCGCTACACCACGCACGAGATGCTGGCGATTGAGACCGGGATGGCGCAGGCCGCCGGGCGGATGCAGGCGAGCCATCGGCACCGGGTCGAGGAGGGTCACGTCGCGGGGGCGATCGCGGCGCAGGATGCGGCGATCCGGGCGAGCACGGGCGAGGCCTCGGCGGGGTTGTCGCCGGAGCAGCGCGAAGCAATCCAGCACGTCACCGGGCCGGAGCGGATCGCGGCGGTGGTCGGGTTTGCCGGAGCCGGCAAGAGCACGATGCTCGCCGCCGCGCGGGCGGCCTGGGAGGCCCAAGGCTACCGGGTGCACGGCGCGGCGCTGGCGGGCAAGGCGGCGGAGGGGTTGGAGGAGAGTTCGGGCATCGCCAGCCGCACCCTGGCCTCGTGGGAGCTCGGCTGGCGCAACGAGCGCGGGCTGCTCGGGAATGGCGATGTCCTGGTGATCGACGAGGCCGGGATGGTCGGCTCGCGCCAGCTCGCGCGGTTCGTCGCGGAGGTGGAGGCGCGTGGGGCAAAGCTGGTGCTGGTGGGCGACCACGAGCAGCTGCAGGCGATCGGGGCGGGAGCGCCGTTCCGGGCGATCGCGGAAGCGATCGGTCACGCCGAACTCTCCGATATCCGCCGGCAGCGCGAGCCGTGGCAGCGTGCGGCCTCGGTGGCGTTCGCCAGTCACCGCACGACCGAGGGCCTGCAGGCCTACCAGAAGGCCGGAGCGATCGAGATCGCGCCTGACCGGGCGCACGCCGAGGCGATGATCGTGCGGGACTACCTCGCCGATCGGGAGCGCCGGCCCACCGGCTCGCGGGTGGTCCTGGCGCATCGCCGGGCCGACGTGCGGGCGCTCAACGACGGGATCCGGGCCGCGTTGCAGAAGCGAGAGGCGCTGGCGCAAGGCGAGGAGGCGGGGGAGCGGGCGTTCGCGACCAATGACGGTGAGCGCTGGTTCGCGCCGGGGGACCGGCTGGTGTTCCTGGAGAACGACCGGGCGTTGGGCGTGAAGAACGGGATGCTGGGCACGGTCGAGGCAGCGGCTGCGGGGCGGATCGTGGTGCGGCTCGACGGGGCGGAGGAGCGCCGGGTCGAGGTGGCGACGGACGCGTATCAGGCGCTCGACCACGGCTACGCGACGACGATCCACAAGAGCCAGGGAGCGACGGTGGATCGGGCGTTCGTACTGGCCTCGACGACCTTGGATCGGCACCTGACCTACGTGGCGATGACCCGCCACCGGGATGCCGCCCAGCTCTACGTCGACGGCAGCGAGTTCGGGCTGAGCGGTCCGACGGAGGCCAGGGCGGCGCTACCGGCCCGGTTCGCCGCACGGCTGTCGCGGGCGGGTACGAAGGAGACGACGCTGGACTATGCGCCGGCCTACGCGGCGCGGCGGGGGATCGCCGAACGGTTCGGGCTCGGCAGTACGATCGCCTTGAAGCCGAACGGCGCGGGGGAGGCCACGACCCGGAGCCGCCGGGGGCTGTTTTCGGGACTTCGCCTGAGCCGACCCGGCCCGGTCGAGGTTCCGGTGGCGCCGGCGCCGCGGCGCGACCCGTTCGCCGGATTGAAGCTCAGACCCGGCCGCCCGAGCCAGTCGGAGCCGGCGATCGTCCCGGTGGCGGGGCTACGACCCACGAACGCCGCAGGGAAGATCCCAGACCCTGGGGGTACGCGCAGTCCCGCCGAGTTTGGGTTCGAAGCGGCGCTCGGGCGCTATCTTCGCGCGTTCGACGCTCGTGAGCGCCAGGTCGTGGCTGGCCTCCCCGTGCTCGAAGGACAGGCGCGGGAACTCAGCGCCGCTAAGGCAGCGCTCGAGCAGGTCCGCCCCGGGGTGGGAGAAACCCTGCGCTCGGCTCTGCAGCACGATCCGGAAGCCGCGCCAGCGCTCGCGATGCCTCCCGGACGCGCCCGCGTCGCGGCCCTGACGGCGGTTCTCGATCGCGAGGCGGCGGTCCTCGCCGATCCGGCCTCGCGCGCGGAGCGCTTCGTGCGATCCTGGAGCGATCTGAGGGCGCAGCGCGCGGCTTTGCCCGGTCGGGAGCACGAGAAGGCGCGCGGGGCGGTCGAAGATCGGATGCGGGCCTTGAGGCTGAGCCTGACCGACGATCCCGCGCTGGAGACGGCTTTGGCTTTGCGGCGCGGGGACCTCGGGATCGCGCTCCGGGCCGAGCCGGAACTCGGTCTGTCGCACGAGCTCGAGCGCAGCCTGGCGCCGGAGCGTAGCCTGACACATGAGCGTGCCTTGAGCCTGGGGCCGAGCCTCGGATTGTGAACCGCGGGGGAAGCGAGATGCGGGACGACGAGCGCCGCGCGGGCCGGCCTGATCCGGGGCTGGGTGTTATGGAGGCGGACGAGACCGTGGATGCGGCGGTGGCGTTCGAGGCCTTGCGCGCCAGTGTCGAGCGGGTGGGGTGTGAGGTCCACGCGGAGACCGCACGTCTGCGGGAGGACGTGGCGGCCGCCCTGGATCGCGCCGAGATGGCCGGGACACCAGTCGACTACAGCGCCGATCTGGGCCGCCTGGTCCAGGAACTGGCGACGGTGAGCGGGCGCCTGAACGCCATCGAACGGCTTCCCGCCCTGCGCCAGGATGCGGAGCGCACCGTCACCCTACTCCAGAACACCAGCGAGGGGTTGGTTCGGGACGCGGTTCAACGGCTCGACGCACGGGCGGCGGAGTTCCTGCGGGAAACTCGCGTGCTGAAGGCCAGGAAATGGCCGGCATGGATGTCCGACGAGCGGAACTGGCTCGCCTCCGTCGGTGTGGTTGGCGGTATGGCGGGCTTCTACCTCGGGGTGATGGCAGTCCTCGTACTTCCGGGGCTCTTGCCGTTCGGGTCAGCCGAACGTGTGGCCACGCAGATCCTCGGATTGGAGTCGTGGCAGGCGGGCGTTCGCTTGATGGAGTTCGAGAACCCGGTCGGGCTGAGGCAGCTGGCCGCGGCCGGTGAGCTGATGCGAGAGAACGCTGCGGTGATTGCGGCTTGCCGCCAAACTGTCGCCAAGACGGGCAGGGACCAGCCCTGTACCATCACCGTTCCGGTTGAGAGGAAATAGAGCCGTGATCCAATCCTTGCTCTTGGGCGAAGAAAGGATGTAGGCTGAATTATATTTTTGTATATATAAAAATATATTTGTGAGCGATAAAGGACGTTATCACCCATAGCAGCGACTCGCACACACGATCTGCGAGTAGGCCAGTCAGCATGCATCTGAGAGCCTGTTTGACTATGATTATCTGCATTGGTTTCGCTGATAGGCCTGCATGAGCCTGTGGCAGTTGGCTATACTGATGCTGTCCTCGGCTGCGCCGGGCTTTGCTCCCAGTGGCGTGTCAGGCGGCGATAGCGTGTCGAGAGCGTGCCGAACGTCGCTTCGATGCGCCAACGCAGCGGCAACGGCTGGAAGCCCTTGGTCTGCGCCTCACGGGTGGAGATCTGCACCTCCACGCCGTGGCAGGCAGCGGCCTCGTCCATCCGCGCGCCGGTGTAGATCCCGTCCGCCTTGACCCGCACCGGCGACCAGCCCACCTCGGCGGCACGATCCAGCAGCCAGCCCGCCGCTTGCGTGTCGTGGACATTGGCCGCCGTCACCACCGCGGCCAGGACAAAGCCGCGCGAGCACGTCAGCACATGGCGTTTGATGCCCCGCACCTTCTTCTTGCCGTCAGTCCCGTGGATCCCCGCCTGCGGACCGGACACGACACTCTGCGAGTCGAGGATCGCGGTCGAAGGCTCGGCGGGGCGGTCGCGCTGGCGCCGCACCGCCCGCGTCAGCATGGCAGCAACCTCCGACCAAATCCCGTCAGCGCGGAACCGGTCGTGCCAGGTGCGCACCGTCGCCCACGGCCCGAAGTCGCTGGGCAGGTAGCGCCACGGGCAGCCGGTCTTCTCCAGGTACAAGCAGGCGTTGACCATCTCGCGCAGGTCGACCTTAAGCGGCTCGTAGCTCGACAGCAGCGGCGCGATCAGCGCCCATTGCGCATCCGTCAGGTCGCTGGGATAGCGACGACCGTCGTCCTTATAGAGATCGCGGTCTGCCTGCGTCCACATCGGCTCCTCCTACCAACGTCAACGCGCGACTGTCGAAATCAGTCAAACATGCTCTCAGCTCATTATAAAAATTGTAGTGCCCCTCATAAATTATCGCTTTTAATCATAGCATCAAGTTGCTACGGTAAAAATATCGCCCACGGACAAACCTGCAGAAATATTAGAGGTCTCTCTTGATCCAACAGCGTACAGCACTTGTGATCGGAAATGCCAACTATGTCGGCCCGAACACAATAAAACTTAAAAATCCCGTCAATGATGCTGAAGCAATCGCGCGCAAATTGAAAAAATATAACTTTTCTATAACATCTGTTTTGGATGGTACCTTTGCAGATATGCGGACTGCGTTAAATAATTTCCAATCGACTATAAAACCACAAGGCGTAGCATTGGTATTTTTTGCTGGCCACGGCATCCAAATTGACGGCGAAAATTTTCTTTTTGCCTGCGATACAGACGCAAGCGGGGAAGGTCAGGCTAAGTATTCTTCTCTTTCACTTAATCAGATAATCGATGTTCTTGACCGTTCGAAGGCTGATACTAAAATTGTTATTCTTGATGCCTGTCGTGAAAACCCATTTGTGACTACATGGCATCGATCAGGCATAAATCGTGGGCTAGCCTCGATATTTGCACCACGAGGGACAATCATCGCCTTTGCGACGTCGCCGGGGCAGGTCGCGGCCGATGGCCTAGCCGCCAATGGTACCTACACTGGCGCATTGCTACAGCATATCGACGCGCCCGACACTCCGATTGAAACAGTCTTTAAACGTACGCGCAACACAGTTGCAGCTAATACGGCCGGTAAGCAAATTACCTGGGAACATACTTCACTAGCCGGTGATTTTTACTTCAATACAAGCGCAATTAGCTTCGTTACCACCTATGCTGCATCATCAATCGCTGACAGCCTGTTCGTTCTAGATCCAGGAAAAACCTCGCATCAAATCATCCGAGGCTTAAAAACCATCGACTGGTATACGCAAAATCCTGCGATAGGCCGTGTAACGCCAGCATTTGCGAATACGGTTAAGGACGAGACGCTGTTTGTCCTCGGCCGCAATATATATCAGGCTGCACACGGAGGCGCCCGATCGGCGGAGGCTTTTATCCAGAACTTCGTTGATAAGACGAGTGGAATGAAGTCCGAGAAAATTCGCGCATTGTTAGATGGTATAATTTTTGAGATATTCTTCGACTCTAAAGGAGAGCTGCGTGAAACAATCAAAGGAAATATGTTTGATGAAGTATTCGAGTTGCAAAAATTTGCGCAGTTCAAAGACAGTTTTGAATTTATTGCGTCAACTTTAATTGGAACTCACGGCGATTTCTACACGGTGCCTGGAAAGGGTCATACATTATCAGTAACAGTCGTTACAAAGACCGAAAAGAAAGGCAATATAATCACGGGCGTATTCATTGATACTGTAAACGTCTTTAGGTTAACCGATCCCGAGTATGCAGTCGAAGATGGTGAGCCAACGCTGGCGCGAAGCATAAGTCAGGATGTTTTTGAGGAACAACTCGCTAAAGATCTGATCGTCCCGCAGCGATTACTGCAGGTGAGATACACGCCGGCGCTTCAACCCAGCGATAAAATCCGTTACCCTTATGGCTGGGGTGTCTCCAAAAAGTAGCATGAACGCTCGTGTCCAAGCTGAAGGCCCTACCACCGAATTATAGGTGGTAGGGCACGTCGCTGTCACAACGGCAAACTCGTGGCGACCAAATCAGCTATTTTTTACCACCGCCAGAAGGCTTTGGCGGTGGAGGAGCAGGAGGCTTAGGTGTCTCCCGAGCGATATTTTTTGTACTATCGCTCGTAGGACGCGGCGTTTGTGCGTTTGTCCCACCGCGACTTGTGGTCGGAGGTTTGCCAGGAAGGGCCTGAATGACTGAACCAAACACGCTTCTCTCCGAGCGGTTAAGCGAGGCAGACATTGAAACCCTAAAAGAGATAATTCGCAATGCCGAGTCACACCTAGGAGGACAACTCACGTTAGGAGTAGCATCGAACCAACGTGCCCTAACGTTAACTAGCCTATTTGGTACGGGGGCCGTTGTTATAGGTGGTGCAGCTGGCTCTCTTCTTTTAGGTCAGTTTCCTCGCCTAGATTTAGGTATTGTATGCGTAATAATTTGCATTGGCCTTCTTATCTCAATGCGGTTAGCCATATCAGCTGCACTTCCAACAGATTGGTACGTGGCTGGAAACACCCCAAGCCAATGGGCATCAGATGTTGGACTTAAAATCAGCTTGAAAAGGTCTCTGGCAGAGCAAGCTGCCTGGTACGCAAGCATGATTAGTGACAATGATTCTTGCATGAAGTTTTCCAATAAAAGACTAACATTATCATTGAAATTTGCATGGGGCAGTCTTGTTGCCGGCGGCGTGTTGGGCATAATTGTTGTTGCAGCGGCTAGAATAAATTGGCAGCTAGTAATAAACAGAGCAACTTCCTATGAAACGCCTGTCAAAGCCTTGCCTGAAACGCCGCCTACGAACAACGTCAGGAGGCAAAGATAATTATAATTCATTCATTCTTATTATTACCTGTAAGCACATTCTGAACCCGCTGTGCGATTTTGGCCTTTGAATTTACGATTGCTGTCGCGAGACATCCATGGATGAACGGATTGAAGCAATATCACGGGCTGGTTCTTTACCAACCAACGCTACTAACACTTCCATCCCAAGGTCTCGAACGCTCTCGATCGTCGTGCATCCTGCAGAAAATAGCGCCAGGTATTGACCTCTGGTCAGCGCCACTGGCAGCCTAACGAGCGATACCGCACCGTCAGGCAGACCGAATTCCAAACGTCGCAAGATTTCATCAAGCCCACTTAGAAATTCCGGCTGATCCGGAAACAGCGCTGAAAGTATCTGGTGAGCAGATCTGAGATGAAACCGTGTTCCATCAGCAATTCTTATGATGTCTCCGTAGCTAATCGCTCCTTGAAAAGGAGTTGTTGTATAGCGTTTTTCGAGTATGTCTATGGGTTCGCCGCTCATCCAGTCATACATTAACGACGCCCGTTTGCACCGTCCCCAGAACCCGACCTCGTCACGGCAATAACGCTGCAGAGACTGAGCTAAAGGATGGCCGTATCGCTGTGCAACATCAGCAGCACGCACACTTTCAGATCGACCCTTCTTCATAACTGGCGTGTAGATGGCATCCATTTCGTCCAGTACCTGGATCATCGCTACAACTTGGAAGGGCTGGATTCCCGAGATGTCGACCTGGCGCATAAGCTCGACCAGACGGATACTGGACTCGAAGGAGAGAGACGACGCGCCGCAGGCGCGACCAACGAGGGTCAGGTGGATCAACTCGCCTTCGCGTTCTGCTAATCCCGCCTGTAGCAGCCGTTCCACCAGGGCGCTGATCTCGCCCTCGACACGCGAAATCCATTGCGGATTTGCCCGTGAGGCTGTGTAGCCGCCGAACGTGTTAACGAGCAAACCTGGAATATCTGTGATTAATACGCCCCGCACCTGACTGAGGAGCCGGAGGACCCAGGTCGGCAGGTCACGGTGCTGAAACGATGAGGTAACTGCCTCAGGGGCACCCAAGACGTATTTCTTGAAGAGCTGGGCTCGCTCCATAGGCGTGTCTGCCAGGATGATGGACTTACCGATTTCGTTATAACCAAAGCGACCAGCCCGACCTGCCATGTTCTTGTACTCTGCAACGGTAAAGGGTCGACCGTCCTCACCAACGAATTCATTTTCGGCCAGAATAACCGTCGATGCTGGCGAGTTGATGCCTGCGGCAAGCGTGGTCGTGGCTGCCAGCACGTGGATCCCAGCATCAGTGCTGCGAAACCCACGCTCGATGGCCTCGCGCTCCGCGCGCAACAGGTTGGTGTTGTGGAAGGCGGTGCCACCCGCGAGGCATCCACGCAGGTCCTGGGATGCCGCGGTGAGATCCTGGGTCGGCAGAGCATCAAGGACACTGGAGGCCGGTGGAAGCCCTAACTCCTTGGACAGGTAGCGTGCGCACCCTTGTGCGGGTCCGCGCATGTTGCGGAAGACGATCAGCTTCTCGCCGGCTTGAACCAGTTGGCGGGCCAGCGGCACAATCACGTCTTGAGAGCTAGGCTTTTCACGGCGCTGCACGATCTGGTGTCCGGGCAGCAGCGCTTCGGACTTGGTGGTGCCGTCTGTATCGACAAACTGGAACGTGCCGCGCCGGTCGAGCACCCCTTCAATAAGCGGAACTGGTCGCTCCTTTGCTACAAGTAGCGGCAGTCCGAGCCAACGATCGAAGCTGTTCAGGTTGCCGATAACGGCTGAGAGCACAACGAGCTGAGGATTTACGCCACGGTCGCGCGCGCGTAGCAGTAGCGCATAAATTAACTCGACGGTAATTCCGCGGTTCGGATCGGTGATGAACTGGCCTTCATCGACGACAACCAAGCCAAGCTGATTAAGAAAACGGGGTGATCTTAGTGCTAGGTTAAGAAACATCTCGTAAGTAAAAAACGCAATGTCGTATCGCCCGCTAAGGACCGGGGTAACGCCGTCTGCAGCATCGCCACTGCAGCGCACTACTCTTAATCCAGCCTCGGCATATCGAGCACTAAATTCTTCGAATTTTTCGTTGACTAACGCCCGGTAGGGCAGAAGGAAAGCTGCTTTTCGGCCGCCAATAACCGCCTGAACTGCGGACAGCTCACCGATCATCGTTTTACCGGAACTTGTAGGTGCAATGACAAGCAGCGAGTTGCCGCTCAGTACCCCATGCTGGTTGACTGCCTTAAGCTGCAGATCGTTCAGACCTTGCGGGAAGGCCGCAACCCACTGCTGCACCACCTCCTGAGGGAAACCATGCTGTGCAAGTTCAGCGAATGATCCGGAAATTTGGAGAATAGCCGTGACCGGGAACGCAGCTTGAAAATTTTCACCTCGTTGCAGGATCGGAAAAGTGAGACCTCCCTGAACGTTGCCCAAAAATACTGGCGTCTGTGTTACCCCCATACGCTCCGCTTCAACGCGTGCAATGCGGATCACTTCACCGGCAATTTCGGGAAAGCTCACAGAGGGCCCTTCAGCCCTGCTCATGGCTTCAATCACAGCATGGGTAAGCAGACCATGCCCTGACCCTGGCTGCTCCCAGGCCGCTTCGTTGGTCGCACATGCAGCGAGTAGAATACGGCCTTCGCCGTAAATCCCTGTCAGCGCGAAGGCACTCCTGGGGCGGGCACTTGTTTCGAGCACACGGGCTGGAGCCTGACCGCTGAAGCAGCAGTCGAGAATGCAAAGCACTACGCGAGCTTTAGTGGTAGCAAACTGTTCTGCCAGTCCCACCATGGGCAATGCCGTCCCAGGCAGATTTGATGAGACAGTGTCGTGAAGAATAAGGTTTCCGTCTGGGGACCCATGGCCCGCAAAGCTGATGATCACAACATCATCCTCTGTCGCGGCCGACAGAGCGCTTTGTATGGATTGCGCAACATCGGTATGGGTGGCTGTTTCGTCCACAAGCAGCTGTGCCGAGAGATTTTCAACAGTATCTGTGAAAAGCGCCCACAAAGCTATTGCATCGCGACGTGCCCCGTTCAGCTCTGGAACGAGTGGGTCAATGTACTTGTCGACACCGACAAAGATAGCTTTAAGACCCAAAATTCTCGTCCTTCTATATCTTTATATCGTTTTATGATCTGTATAGAACGTAAGATCTGCTAATCGATCAGTCTATGATAATGACCGACTGAAATTACAGCTTCGACAAACCGTTTGGCGGTTTCGAGATCCATAATAACGCCCTTATCATCCACCTTGAGGTAGATGCTGTCTGTCCCAGTTTTTCCATTGCCGAGCTGGCAGTTCGAATAATATGACGATCGTCCAAACTCGACTTCTAGTTTACCATTGCCGTCTTGATCGACAATAACTTCTTCGAAATAGCATGTCGTCGCCATAACGGGTTCATCCTCCTGTACAGGGGTCAGATTAGAGCACAAAAGAAGAACATGAAAGGTTGTTGCGTTGCCCTATCCACCTTCAAACGCGGTTAGAAGACAAGGCATGGAGGTAGCCCTGCAAGCTAGACCGCCAGCAGCTCGCCCCATCGCGTGGTGTATCGCTGAGACAGGAACTCCGCCTTGAGCTTCCACCCCCGCTCAAGGCCGGGAAGCCGCGAACCGCACCCGGTCCCGGCCGTGGCGGGCGTTGAGCTGGTCCACAATCGCCATCAGGCGGACCCGCTCCGGCGGGTCCGGCCGCAGAAACAGCGAGCCTTGCACGGCGGCGGCTGGGGCGAGGTCGAGGAACAGGATGCCGGTCTTCTTGTACTGGAACCCCGGCCGACAGATGCGCCGCAGGCCCCGAAGGGCGGCACGGATCAATCGGCTGGTGTCGGCCGTGGCGATCGTCAGCTTGACGTGCTGAGTGGCGTGCGATGGGCATGGCGTGGCTCGCATGGGACGCCTTCAGCTATACAGCCCTTCCGCCTGCAGGTAGGCAAGCAGCTGTCGGGCCTGCTCCTGGGCTGTAGCGTCACGCTTCTGCTCGTCGAACCCGTGCGCGAACATCGGCAGGAGGCGGCTCGTCGCTCGCTCCATCGCCGAGCCCTCCCACAGGATCAGCACCTCGCGGTCGGTCAGGTCCTTCACGAAGTACCAGAGCGTCAGCATCACGCTCAGCGCCGGCCGGTTGCCCCATCCGGCGATCACGCCTTTCCCGATGCGTTCGACCCGGCGCAGGAGGGCATGCTGCTTCTTCCCGACAAGATCACCGAAGGGCTCGCGGAGGGCGGCTTGCAGGTCGGCGCGCAAGGCGGCGATGTCAGCCTCGGCTCTCGCTGCCTGATCCGGGTCGGCCGGGACGAACACGCCAGGTGCGGCGGTGAGCGCATAGAGGAGGTAGGCCGGGATCGCGAGCTCGACGCGCTGGCGATCGGATAGGGTGGGCATTATGCGATCATGAGCTGAGGGAGATGTGTGTAGGCGGCGCCGATCCGGCGGCGCTTGTGTAGCCCTTCGGTGCGACTGCATCGAGACCCGTCGCGACGACGCGCGGCCCGAATTGACACAACGGCACGCCCTGGCTCGACTGGGGCACGACGCGGTGAGTCGGAAGCTGGCCGACCTGGTCGCCCCGCGATGGAGCCCCGATGCAGACTGGACGTGAGCAAAGCCGAGGATCTGCCCTTGCTGCTCCTCGCACGCCCGCCGTGGTGCCGGCCCGGCCCGCGCGGCCCACGCTGACCCTCAAGGGCAAGGTGTCTGCTCCGCCTCAGAAGGTTGTTCCGGAGCGGCCCGCGGTGGACACCGCCGCTGCGTCCAGCCCGCGTGCCGAGCCTGTCGAGGTCGTGCCGACGCCGAAGCCCGCGCCGGTCGCCCCGGCCGCGGCGACGGATGCGCCCGCCAAGCCGGCGCGCCCGTTCCGTCCCTGGGCACGGAGCCGGGTACCGAGCACTGCGGGCCCCGCTGTCCTCGCCCGTGCCCAGGCGCTCAACGCCCTCCTGGTCGCGCCGATCGGTGTCCTCCCGGCCACGGTGGGCGATCCCATGCGTCCCTTCCAGGTCGGTCTCGGCCCCGAGATCCTCGCCCGCCGCCGGCCCGAGGTGACGGTCAATGTCTGCGAACGGGCGATCCGCGATTACGTGCGCAGCTTCAGCTACCGGCACGCGGTCGCCCAGCCTGGATCGATGCGCTACGACCTCGACGGCAACCCGGTCGAGCCGGTGAGTGAGAAGGATCGGCACGACATGCAGCGCAACTGCGAGGTCGACCGAGAGAGGACCCGGCAGCGCAAAGCTGCTGCTGCGCTCGCAGCGGCTGCCACCGGCGCCGAGGCGGTTGGTCCTGCCGAAGGCGCAGCGTCGTCGGGCCCATAGGGTGTCTGAGCCCAGGAGGGGCGTCCCCTTCGGGCCGCGCCCTACTCGCCGCCTGCGGCGGCTCCCCGAACCCGCTGCGCGGTTTCGGCCCTCCGGGTGACGGTCGACTGACGCGGCATAAGGTGGCCTGCGGCCAAGTTTGCTGAGTGGGGGGCCAGCCGCCCGAACCGGCCTCAAGGCCGCAAGGGCCTTGACCCCGGCCCGGTCGCCTGGCGCTGGGCTGCCGGCGCCTTCGACGCCCCGGAGGGCGTCTACGCCGCCTCTCCGGATCTTTCTCACGCTCGCATAAGGGCGGCTTCTGGAACGGGAGAAGAGTGTTCCTCTGGAATTTGAGCAACACTTATTCAGCCTTAATCGACGGCCTTGATCCGAGTCGGAGAGCCCGCCGCAGTTTCTCGGTGGTGACCCTCGGCACACAAGCGGTGGTCGGAGAGCACCTCGATAACCCGACACTCGCCGACACGCCCATGGCCGCATTCCCCGACCATGCGGGACAACTCACTTCTCAGTGCCGTCAGCCGCGTGATGCGGCGCTCGACCTCGACGAGGTGCCGCCGAGCGATGACATCCACCTCGGCACAAGGACGATCCGGCTGGGCGGCGAGCGCCAGAAGCTCCCGGATGGCCTCGATCTCAAACCCGAGCTCGCGCGCATGGCGAATGAAAGTTAGGCGCTCGACATCGGCTTGGCCGTAACGTCGGCGTCCACCTTCGGTTCGGGGCGGAGGCGGAAGTAGTCCCGCCTGCTCGTAGTAGCGCACGGTCGGGATCAGCACGCCGGTGCGCCGTGATAGCTCGCCGATCGGGAATTCCATTTTTGGCCTTGCTCCTCTAGTCACTAGAGGAAGTAGGACCCCTTTGACGTTCCAGGAAGGAGGGGGTCATGGCCGATCATTGCTGCGGCACGGACCACGTTCATCACACCCATGAGGCGGCCCACACCGGTGCAGCCGAGCCGGGCCGGACGGACGCTTGCGGGGCAACCGAGGGCGCCTGCGGCTGTTCGGGAGGCGTACCCGTCTTCGATGGCCTCGACCCGCGCTACAAGCGCATTCTCTGGACGGTCATCGGCATCAACGCGGCGATGTTCCTCACCGAGACGGTGGCCGGGCAGCTCGCCGGCTCGCAAGCACTCAAGGCCGACGCCCTCGACTTCCTCGCCGACACCGTCACCTACGGTCTCAGCCTCGCGGTCATCGGCGCCTCCCTCCGGGTGCGGTCGGCGGCGGCGCTCGCAAAGGGTGTATCACTCAGTCTGATGGCGGCATGGGTGTTTGGCTCGACCGCCTACCATGTGCTCGTGCTTGGGATGCCGAAGGCCGAGGTGATGGGCGTCATCGGCGTGATGGCGCTCGTGGCCAACCTCGCCTCGGTGCTGCTGCTGCGGCCGTACAAGGACGGCGACGCCAACGTGCGCTCGGTCTGGCTCTGCTCACGCAACGACGCGATCGGCAACGTTGTGGTGATGGCGGCAGCCCTCGGCGTCTGGGGCACCTCGACCGCCTGGCCCGACCTCGCGGTCGCCGCGGTGATGGCCGGCATCTTCCTGACCTCGTCCGTGCAGATCCTGCGTCAGGCATGGCGGGAATACCGCGATGGCGCTGCCGTGGCTTATCCCACACCGGCCGAGTAGCCGTGGGCCGGATGAAGGGATCGATGATGGTCTCACCCCCGAGCGTTCCATTGCCTATCGATGCGGCGCACATCCTCCTCGTTGAAGACGACGACGGGATGCGCGTGCTTGTCACCCGCATCCTGAGCGAAAGCGGGTTCCGGGTCACGGGCTGCCGGAGCGGCGCCGAGATGTGGTCGTTCCTGCCCGATCTCGCCGTCGACCTCGTCCTACTCGACGTCATGCTGCCGGGAGCCTCGGGCTTCGACCTGCTCCGGGCGCTGCGCGCGAAGGGCAGCGTCCCCGTGATCATGCTGAGCGCCCGCAACGAGGAGGCGGACCGCGTCCTCGGACTGGAGCTCGGCGCGGACGACTACGTCGCCAAGCCGTTCGGTCGGCCCGAACTCCTCGCCCGGATACGGGCGGTGCTCCGTCGCGCCGCCATCGCGCCCACCCCGGCCGCAGCGGTAAGGCCGGAGGCCCTGACCTTTGCCGGCTGGCGGCTGGACCTGCGCAGCCGTGCGCTGACCGACCCGGAAGGAGCCGGCATCGACCTGTCGGGCGCCGAGCACGACCTGCTGCTGGTCTTCCTGGAGCATCCCGGGCGGGTGCTCGGTCGCGAGCAGATCCTGGAGATGAGCCGCGGGCGCCTCGCTGCGCCGTCGGACCGCAGCGTCGACACCCTAGTCAGCCGCCTCAGGCGCAAGCTCGAACCGCCCGAGGGTGGCACCCCCGTCATCAAGACGGTGCGCGGCTCCGGCTACATGCTAGCCGCCAGGGTCGAGCGGGCATGAGGGGGCTGGCGAGCCTCGCCCGCAGCCTGGAGGGGCGCACCGTCGCCGTCCTGCTGCTCGCCGTCCTCCTTGTCCACGGTGGGGCGCTCGTCATCTACCGTCGCTCGGCCGCGGCCGCAGCGGACGAAGCCTTTGCGAACGAGGTCGCCCGCCAACTCATCCTGGCAAGGGAGGCCGTGCTGAGGCGCACGCCGGACGCGCGAGGTACCGAAGCCAAGGCTCTCTCGTCCAATCACTTCGAAATTGGTTGGGATCCACAAGCGCTGGCGCACACTACCGGGTCGACCGATCCGGCGCTCCAGGATCTCCGCAACCGGCTCCTGACGCTCGAACCCGTTCTCGGTCCAAGCCTCGTCCTCACTATGGAGGCGCAGGACGAACCGCTCCATCGGCAGGATTTGCGCGGGACCTTTCGGCTCCCGGATGGGAGCGGACTGACCTTCCGCTCGGCCCACGCGCCGAGCCTAGTGCAGGTCGCGCCCTGGGCGTCGCTCGCGACCGTCATGGCCATCCTCGTCGGGGTGGCTGCCGTCGGTCTGATGCACCGCATCGCCGGGCCCTTGCGCGAACTGACCCAGGCTACCAGCCGGATCGGGCGCGGTTCGGTTGTGCGCGTTCCCGAGATCGGCCCGGATGAGACCCGTGGGATCGGGCGGGCGCTCAACGCCATGCAGGAGCGCATCCACCGGCTGGTCGGAGAGCGGACGCAGGCGCTCGCCGCCGTCTCGCACGACCTGCGCACGCCCATCGCCCGGCTGCGCCTGCGCCTCGACCGCCTGGAGGACGAAAGCGAGCGACGCGCCATGGCCGCCGATCTCGACGAGATGCAGGCGATGGTCGATGCAACGCTCGCCTACCTGCGCGGCGACGCCGACCCGGAGGCGCGGCGGATCACCAACGTCGCCAGCGTCTTGATGGGCATCGCCGACGCCTCCACGGACGCCGGTCGGGACGTTGCGTACGGCGGCCCTGGCCGCGCCCTCGCTGAGATCCGCCCCGTGGCCTTCCGCCGTGCGCTGGACAATCTCGTCGACAATGGCGTGCGCTACGGCTCGCGGGTGCGCATCGACCTGCGGGTCGAGGCGACCGGCTTGGTCATAGGGGTCGACGACGACGGTCCCGGCATCCCGTTCGAGGACGTGGTCCGCGCCTTCGAGCCCTTCACGCGGCTGGAGGGCTCGCGCAACCGCAACACTGGTGGGACCGGCCTCGGCCTGACCATCGCGAAGCGAGCCATCGAGGTCGAGGGGGGCACGCTCGACCTCGCCAACAGACCCGAGGGCGGTCTGCGGGCCGAGGTCCGCCTGCCCCAGGTCCGGGCCGGCAGCTGACACACTTCGTCACGAACGCGGCGACTGGGAGACAAACGGCTCGGCTACATCATCCTTCGACGCGGCCGCCGCCGCACCAGAACTGGGGACGGACCAATGAACCGCATACTGGCCGCCACACTTGCCACGGGATTGCTGGCCGCGGCCACGGCCCCCGCCTTTGCCGTGGACGGACACGGCAACGCGTCGAACCCGGAGCGCGCGGTTCCGAACACCGGCACCGTCTCGGGCGGCCCGGCTCACCGCGACGACCCGCGGGTGCGGGAAGCGCAGGAGAAGGGCCCTAACGGTAAACCGGCCCACTCCGAGAAGGACGGCCACAACCACGGACACAGCCAAGGCAAGAAGTAACGCAAAAGCATGAGGCCGCTTCGATGGAGGGGAACACCACCATGCGGATGTTGCCTCTGCTGATTGCCTTCACACTCCTCGCCGCAGGCATCAGCTACGCGCTCGCAACCGAGCCGCTGGATGCCCATGGCTCACTCTTCACGGTGCAACTTCCCCCATCTCACGCACCGTGAACGGCCCGCTCCAGCATCCCGCTGGGGCGGGCTTTGACGACATCGGGATATCGCCATGGGCGGCATCGCAGCCGCGGACTTGTAGATCGGGGCGTTGTCCGCACATAAGGAACGCAATGTTCTCGGCACGGCGCCATAGGGTCTTTGGGGTGACGGCGGGCTGGTGGTCGACCACGCTCCGCATGCTCGCGCTCGCTCTGGTGGTCGTTGTCAACCTGCCGGCATCCAGCCTTGCCGAAGACATTGCCTTCCACGACGGCCACAACCGGATCGAGCTCGCGACCTCCTTCGATGTCGCCGCGAATGGGTTGGACGCCAAGGACCCCGGGCTTGTCGGGCATCTGCACTGTGGCTGCCACGTGCTCGCAATCCTGGATGCCATCGTGCTTGCGCCGATCTTGGAACCGTCGCGTCCGCGCTACGCCCGCGTGAGCGAAGTGGCGCCCTCGCTCGCTTTGGACCGCCTACCTAGGCCGCCCCGCGCCTGAGGCGACACGGCGCACGAGCGCTTGTCCGCACCCAGCCCGAACGGTCCGAGGGGCTGCCCCTTACGTCATCAGATGGGATCGACCGGGACGTTCGATCGTCTCCGGATCCCTGCCGAGCAGGCACTCATGCGCATTCTCCTGATCGCGGTCCTCGTGGCCGCCGGCGTCCTCGTGGGGGTGGCCGTTCCCGCCGTATCCGGCTTCGTTCAAGGCATCCTCGCCTCGGTCGGCCTCGACCCATCCAAGCCGACCGCGTCGGTCGCTGCCCCGGCTACGTCCACGACGTTCCCCGCGGCTGGACCGACCCAAGGTGGGGGCGCCGGCGGCGGCCATGATCACGGCAAGCCGGAGACAAAGGACGAGGGCCACGCCCCTGGCGAACACGCCCATTCCGAGGCCGAAGGCGAGGAGGGTCATATCAAGATGACCGCCGAGCAGGTCGAGAACCAGGACATCAAGGTGTCCAGGACCGAGGGTGGGACGATCTCCCGACATATCCTCGTCCCCGGTACCATCACACCTGATACTGATCGGATCGCCCGTGTACCGGCGCGGGTCGTCGGAACCGTGGCCGAGATGCGCAAGCGTCTCGGCGACGCCGTGCAGAAGGGTGAGGTCGTCGCCGTCCTCGACAGCCGCGAGGTCGCCGACGCCAAGAGCGAGTATCTCACCGCCGCGGTGAAGGCCGACCTGGAGAAGACCAACTTCGACCGCCAGGCTGCTCTCTGGGACAAGCGCATCTCGGCCGAGTCCGCATACCTCAACGCCAAGGCCGTGTACGCGGAGGCGACGCTCCGGCAGGACCTCGCCCGCCAGAAGCTGTCGGCGCTCGGGCTCAACGCGGCGGAGGTAGCCAAGCTCGCCAAGCAGGACGAGACCACTCCGAACACCTCCACCCTGCGCCAGTACGAGCTGCGCGCGCCGCTGACCGGACGGATCGTCGAGCGCAAGGTCGACGTTGGCACCTCGGTGGGCAAGGAGGGCGACCCCGCCGACCTCTACACCGTTGCCGACCTCTCGACCGTCTGGATCGAGCTCTCGGTGTCGACATCCGACCTCGCCAAGGTCCGGGAAGGCGCATCCGTGACAGTGACGCCGAGCCAGGAGGGTGGCGAACGCCACGAGCAGGGCAAGGTCATCTTCGTCAGCCCCCTCCTCAACCCCGAGACCCGCTCGGCCCGCGTCATCGTCGCCTTGCCGAACAAGGATATGGCTTGGCGGCCGGGCACGTATGTCAACGCCGAGCTTGAGATCTCCCGGGACAAGGTGCCCGTCCGCGTGCCGAAGTCCGCGCTGCAGACCATTGAGGGCAAGCGCGTCGTCTTCGTGCGGACGGACGAAGGCTTCGAGAAGCGCGAGGTCGAACTCGGCCGTTCCGACGACACTGCCTTCGAGGTCTCCTCCGGCCTGAAGCCGGGCGAGGACATCGCCGTCGTCAACACCTTCCTCCTCAAGGCCGAGCTCGGAAAGAGCGAAGCCGATCACGCGCACTGAGGCGATTGGGCATGATCAGTCGCATCCTCGACTTCTCGGTCCACCAGCGCTGGCTCGTTCTGCTGCTGTCACTGCTCGCCGCCGGCTTCGGCGGCTACGCGGTGACGAAGCTCCCCATCGACGCTGTGCCGGACATCACCAACAACCAGGTCCAGATCAACACGGTCGCGCCCTCGCTCTCGCCGATCGACATCGAGAAGCAGGTCACCTACCCGGTCGAGACCGCGCTCGCCGGCATCAAGGGGCTGGAATACACCCGCTCGCTGTCGCGCAACGGCTTCTCGCAGGTCACCGCCGTCTTCGCCGAGAAGCTCGACATCTACTTCGCCCGCCAGCAGGTCGCCGAGCGTCTCGCCCAGGTGAAGCAGGACCTGCCGCCCGGTGCCGAACCCAGCATGGGACCGATCTCGACGGGCCTGGGCGAGATCTACATGTGGTCGGTCCACTACGCGAAGCCCGGTGAGCGCAAGGTTTCCGAGACCGGCAAGCCCGGCTGGCAACCCGACGGCAGCTACCTGACGCCCGAGGGGCAGCGGCTCAGGACCGAGTTGGAGCAGACCGCCTACCTGCGCACCGTCCAGGACTGGATCATCCGTCCACAGATCAAGACCGTGCCGGGCGTGGCCGGCATCGACGGTATCGGCGGTTTCGAGAAGCAGTACCACGTCCAGCCCGACCCGACGAAGCTCGCCGCCCTCGACCTGTCGTTCGGCGACATCGCCCGGGCGCTGGAGGCGAACAACGCCAACCAGGGCGCCCGCTACCTGGAGGACAACGGCGAAGGCTACGTCGTGCGCGCTGCCGGCCGACTGGAGAGCATGGAGGAGATCGGCGAGGTCGTGGTTGCGACGCGCGGCGGCGTGCCGATCCGCATCCGCGACATCGCCGAGGTGCGCATCGGGCGCGACCTGCGCACGGGCTCGGGCAGCGAGAACGGGCAGGAGGTCGTCGTCGGCACCGCCCTGATGCTGATCGGCGAGAACAGCCGCACGGTCGCCGCCGCGGTCGATGCCCGGATGAACCAGATCCGTGCCTCGCTGCCGCCCGGGATCGAGGTCCAGACCATCCTCGACCGCACCCGCCTCGTCGAGGCGACCGTGAAGACGGTGGTCAAGAACCTGTCCGAGGGTGCCGCCCTCGTCATCGTCATCCTGTTCCTGCTGCTCGGAAACATCCGCGCCGCGATCATCACAGCGCTGGTCATCCCAGTCGCCATGCTGATGACCCTGACAGGCATGGTCGAGGCGAAGATCTCGGCCAACCTGATGAGCCTGGGCGCCCTGGATTTCGGATTGATCGTCGACGGCGCCGTCATCATCACCGAGAACGCGCTGCGTCACCTTGCCGAGAAGCAGCACGAACTGGGCAGGGGGCTCGACACCGAGGAGCGCCTGCAGACGGTTCGGGCCTCGGCCGAGGAGATGATCAAGCCCTCGCTCTACGGGCAGGCGATCATCATCCTGGTCTACGTCCCGCTCCTGACCTTCACCGGGGTCGAGGGCAAGATGTTCGAGCCGATGGCGCTGACCGTCATCATCGCGCTCGCCGCGGCCTTCGTCCTGTCGCTGACCTTCGTGCCGGCGCTCATTGCCATCGCCATCACCGGCAAGGTGACCGAGGAGGACAATCTCATCATCCGGTCGCTCAAGGCCACCTACCGGCCAGTCCTGGCCGCGGCGGTGCGGGCCCCGTTCGTGTTCATCGGCGGCTCGCTGCTCCTCCTCGTCGGAGCCGGCGTGCTGTTCACGCGGCTCGGCACCGAGTTCATCCCTCAGCTCGACGAGAAGAGCATCGCGCTCAACGCAACGCGCATCCCCTCGACCTCCCTGACCCAGTCGCAGGCGATGCAGCTCAAGGTCGAGCAGGTGATCTCGAAGTTTCCGCAGGTGGCCTACGTCTTCTCGAAGACCGGCACGGCGGAGGTCGCCTCCGACCCGATGCCGCCGAACTCGTCCGACACCTTCGTCATCCTCAAGCCCCAGGCCGAATGGCCGGACCCGTCCCTGAGCAAGGCCGAGCTGCAGGAGCAGATCGAGGCCGCGGTCGGCAAGCTCGCCGGCAACGTGTACGAGTTCTCCCAGCCGATCCAGCTGCGCTTCAACGAGCTGCTCGCCGGCACCCGCGGCGACCTCGCCGTCAAGGTGTTCGGCGAGGAGTTCGAGCCGATGCTGAAAGCGGCCAACCAAGTAGCTGGTGCGCTGCGAGGCATCACGGGCGCCGAGGACGTGAAGGTCGAGCAGACTGCCGGCCTGCCGTTCCTGGAGATCAAGATCGACAAGGCGGAAGCCGCTCGCTACGGCCTCAGCACCAGTGCCATCCAGGAGGTCATCGGGGCGGCGATCGGCGGCCGCGATGCCGGCGTCGTGTTCGAGGGGGACCGGCGCTTTCCCATCGTTGTGCGCCTGACCGACACGGTGCGCGAGGACCGCGAGGCCTTGGAGAACATCCCGGTGCCGCTGCCGGCGGGAGCGAATGGCCGGGCGAGCTCTGTGCTGCTGAAGCAGGTGGCGCGCTTTTCGGTCACCGAAGGGCCGAACCAGATCAGCCGCGAGAACGGCAAACGGCGGGTGGTGGTAACCGCCAACGTGCGTGGTCGCGACATCGGCTCGCTCGTGGCGGAGGCGCAGGCCAAGGTCGGCAGCCAGGTGCAACTTCCCCCCGGCTACTACGTGACCTGGGGCGGTCAGTTCGAGAACCTCGCCTCAGCCAAGCGGCGCTTGATGGTGGTGGTGCCGGTCTGCTTCTTCCTGATCTTCCTGCTGCTCTACTCGGCGCTGGGCTCGCCGCGCGACGCGCTCCTGGTGTTCAGTGCCGTGCCCCTCGCCCTCACCGGCGGCATCGCAGCCTTGTGGCTGCGCGGCATGCCGGTCTCGGTTCCGGCTGCGGTCGGGTTCATTGCGCTGTCGGGCGTGGCGGTGCTCAACGGCCTCGTGATGCTGACCTTCATCAAGCAACTCGTAGCGGAGGGGCGCCCGAAGCGCGAAGCCATCCTCGAGGGCGCCATGACTCGATTGCGACCGGTGGCGATGACGGCGCTCGTGGCCTCGCTCGGCTTCGTGCCGATGGCCATCGCGACGGAGACCGGCGCGGAGATCCAGCGACCTCTCGCGACCGTGGTTATCGGCGGCCTGATCAGCGCCACTCTGCTCACGCTGATCGTGCTGCCCGCGCTCTACGCCCGCTTCGGCAAGGTGACGGTCGCGAAGGCGGCCGAGCGCCCGCCCGAACTGGCTCAGCGGCCCCTCAAAGCAGCGGAGTGAGATGATGCGCAGGCGATACGAGAGGGTGGTCGGAGCGGTCATGCTCGCCGTGGGCTTGCAGGCCGCTGGCGTCGAAGCGGCCGGAGCACCGGTGGCCGAGGCACCGTTCGGCCTCGCCTGGGCATCGAAGACGGACATGCCCAGGCCGACCCTGATGGACCAGGAGGCCAACGTCACGGCCATGATCTACTTCCGCGGCCATCCCCCGGCCACCGGCACCGACACCCAGGAGGTCGTCCTCGACGTCTGCCGGGACGAGGGCTTGCAGCGCGTGATCTGGTTCAGCCAAATCCTCTCGGTTCCCGAACGGGTGGACCTATACGAGCAACTCCTGGCGAATGGCGCCCGCGGGCATGGAGCTTCGCGGCCCGGCCCCTATCCGCGTTCGGTGATCTGGCCGACGGGTGTCCTACTCGGAGTGCGCGACAGTCCCGGCCGGGGTGAGCAGATCGTCATGGTGAGCGAGGGCGACGGGTTCTCCCGCTGCTCCGACCGTCACCGCGAGGAGGCCGGCCACTCTGCGGTCGACCATGTGGCCGAGCTCTTCCAACCTCTGGCATCGCGACCGCCCCGCATCCGGAGCCAGGCTCCTGCATCGCTCCCGAACCCGAGCCAACGATAGGCCAATCATACCATGGCAGACGGACATCGGCGCGGGCGCTGGGTGTCGGGATGGGCGATTGTGTCGACCGCCCTCGTCCTGACGCACGCGGCAACTGCGGCCGAGCTTTCTGTCGACGGGGCGCCGTTTGGCCTCGCCTGGGGTCCGATCACCAAAGTGCCACCTCCACTCAAGGCCGAGCACGAGGCGAACCTGACCGCGCTGTTCTACCCGCGCGGCTGGGACCCGGCCAACGGGCCGGCGACGGCCGAGGTGATCCTGGTGATCTGCCGGGACGAGGGGCTGCAGCAGGTGGTTTGGGTCGGCCTGCCGATGTCTGGAGAAGCCCTCGCGCGAACACGTCGAGCCATCCATGCCGAGGGCGTCCGCCGCTATGGGGAGCCCGGTGTCGGCGGAACGGCCGACTCGGAGGTCTGGCCAGGCGGACGCGCGCTCCTGGCAAGCCGGGAGGCTGCGGATGGAAACCGCGAACTGGTCATGACGGCATTCGGCCCTGGCTACGCGGCGTGCTCCGGGACCCACCACGCCGAGACCGGGCATCCGGCCGGTACGCACATGGCTGATCTCATCGGGACCGGCAGTCCCTGACACCGACCAGCTTCTTCGACCATCACCACAGGGATTGAAAGCAATCATGGGACACGGACACGCGCACGGCGGCGGCATCCCATCGGGCTCAGCCGCGGCGAGGAACAAGAGCCGCCTCGCCTGGGCGCTAGCCCTGACACTGACCTACATGCTGGCCGAGGTCATCGGGGGCCTCCTCACCGGCAGCCTCGCGCTTCTGGCCGACGCTGCCCACATGGTTACCGATGCGGGTGGCCTCGCCCTCGCGTTGCTCGCCATCCACTACTCCGCAAAGGCGCCGACACCCGGGAAGAGCTTCGGCTACATGCGCTTCGAAATCCTGGCGGCACTGGCCAATGCCGTCGTGCTGCTCGGTGTGACAGCCTACATTCTCTACGAGGCTTACCGCCGTTTCGTCGAGCCGAACGAAATCCTCGGCTGGCCGATGATGCTGGTGGCACTTATTGGTCTCGGGGTGAACCTTGTCAGCATGAAGCTGCTGGCAGGCGGCTCGTCGGAGAGCCTCAACGTCAAGGGCGCCTACTTCGAGGTCTTCTCCGACATGCTGGGCTCGGTCGGCGTCATCGTCGCGGCCTTGGTGGTGATGGCGACCGGCTGGCGCTGGGTCGATCCTCTCATCGGTGCCGGGATCGGCTTGTTCATCATTCCACGTACTTGGAAGCTCCTGAACGAGGCGCTGCACATCCTCTTGGAGGGTACACCGCCAGGCGTCGATCTCGCGGCCTTGAAAGCCAAGATCGAAGCAATGCCGGGCGTACGGCGCGCCTACGACCTGCATGCCTGGACGCTGACCTCAGGCTTCAACGCGATGACTTGCCACGTAATCCTCGACGATGTGTCGGATGGCCCCCGCGTGATACGGGCAATTCGTGCTGATGTGAAGGCGCAATACGATATTGATCATCTAACAATTCAAGTTGAAGACGAAAATATTGCATCTGAAACAGCCAAATCATCGGTGTAAATTCCATGGCTAGCAAGAAATTGGCTCGACAAAATTATCCTACACAACATGCCCCCAAAGGGCGTCGTCGAGTTCGTAGGCACATTCTTCAGGAAGCAAATATGGTTTTTACTTGTGCAATAATGATAATGATTTCTATATTCATAATATTTTTTATTGTATGAGATACATTTCTTGATTTATAATTATATTATTACAAATAAATCATGCAAGTAAGATAGCTGAGTTTCGAACGGCTATTGATATCGGGTCTTGCAAGACTTCTTTCCAATAAGTTCTTGTGAGATGCCTAACAATGATCACAGCGGCCAGCAAAGGGAAAGCGTCTACATGAGTGGCCCACAGATTGGAACGCGCCTTGGGTGAGCGTCTAAGACCCCTTTGAAACAACCGTGTGCCTCCGGCATGTCCGCACGGGTATACCGTAACGGACAGCATCTTCATCCAGTGCGGCCGGCCGATCCTCAGGCAACCATGTTGCGAGACGCTTCGCGAACCAAGCGTGCCGAGGCATTGACCTCTTGGGTGGCGGTGGCGATCAGGCCGACGCTGCGGCTGATCTCGGAGACCGCCTGCGTCATGGCTTGCATGTTGGCGGACATCTCTTGTGCAACCGCGGCCTGCTGCTCGACGGCCGTCGAAATGGCCGAGGAGATGTCGTTGACCTCGCCGATGGTCTCGCCGATGCCCGAGATGGCGGTCGCCGCTTGGTTCGCCGCCGTCTGCGTCTCGGCAATCTGGCCGCTGATGCTCTCGGTTGCTCGGGCTGTCTGCGCGGCGAGCTGCTTCACCTCGGTGGCGACGACCGCGAACCCCTTTCCGGCCTCTCCGGCTCGGGCCGCCTCGATGGTAGCGTTGAGCGCCAAGAGGTTGGTCTGCGAGGCGATGCCCGAGATCAAGGCGACCACGTCGCCGATGCGCTGTGCTGATGCGGCCAGCCCGGCGACCACGGTCGAGGTCGCATTGGCCTGCTCGACGGCACGCCCGGTGACCTGTAGAGCCCGATTGACCTGCCGACCGATCTCGCCGACCGATGAGGCTAGCTCCTCGGCGCCGGCGGCGACGCTCTGCGTATTGCCCGATGCCTGCTCGGCGGCGCTCGCCACACACTACTGCCTGCTGCGAAGCGTGCGAAATCGACGTGGCGATGCCATCGAGGTCGCGGTCGACGCTGCGGTGGAGTTCGGCCCGGCGCAGTCGTTCCTCGACCGCCTTGGTGGTATCGGTGGCGAACTTGACGACCTTGACCAGCCGCCCGGAGGCGTCGCGCACCGGGTTATAGGTGGCTTGGATGTAGACTTCTCGCCCGCCCTTGCCGATGCGCTTGTACTCGGCCTGCTGGAATTCGCCACGACCGAGTGCCTCCCAGAACGCGCGGTAGGCGGCGCTCCCACGCTCGGCAGCGCCAACGAACATCGAGTGATGCTTGCCCTTCACCTCGTCGAGGCCAAAGCCGACCACCGCCAGGAAGTTGGCGTTTGCAGTAATGATGGTGCCGTCGAGGGAGAACTCGATGATGCCCTGCGAGCGGTCAAGGGCGTCGAGCTTGCCTTAATTGTCGGCGTTGCGCAGCTTCTGCGCGGTGATGTCGGTCGCGCACTTGAACACGCCGTAGGGTTTGCCGTTACGGCCCACAAGCGGGTTGTAGCTAGCTTGGATCCAGACCTCCCGGCCGCCCTTGCCGATGCGCTTGTACTCAGCGACCTGATGCTCGCCGCGGCGCAGAGCGTCCCAGAATTGGCGGTATGCGTGACCCTCGCGCTCGGCAGGATCGACGAACATGGAGTGGTGCTTGCCACGGATCTCCTCCAGCCGGTAACCCAGGGCTGCCAGGAAGTTGGCGTTGGCCGTGACGACCTTGCCGTCGAGGTCGAACTCGATCAACGCTTGCGAGACGTCAAGCGCATTCAACTTAGCCTTGAGTTCACCATCGAACTTTATCATTTGATATATCTCAGGTAAGGTGCGTCAGTTTTGCTGTAATCTAAGCTGAGGATTGCGAGTTAAGAATAATTTAACGTGTTATTGAATACATGGCCTAGGCCAGTAGGCCAGTAGGCCGAAGAGGTCTCCACCCCGCACTAGTTCGTCATACTACTGACCGAGTACGGCTTGCTGGTGACCGCGGCCCGCAAGCATCACGGCTGCACTCGGGCTGCGCTGGCGGCGGTGCTCGGCATCTCGCAGGGCCACCTCTCCGACATCGAGCGGGACGCGCCCTGGACGGCATGCAGTGAGGAAGGGCATCTACAAGCCTGCGAAACATAGCGGGTCGTAGGCGCGGCGATCCGGGGTCCGTTCAGTATTCCGGCCGTCCATAGGGGCATACCCTAACGGAAAACGAAATATCTTCGTTTTTTGTAACGTAACAAAGCAAGTTATGTTTAAACACGAAAGTTGATCAACGACAAGATAACGATGCAGTCTTCCCATCTGCTTCCGGTGATATTTTAGTAACATTTAATTTTTCGGCGCCAATGCATGTGTATCGTGCAATAAAATTTTTCTTGACCATTTCACAAGGGTCGCCTAATTCTCCAACGTCCACAGTATAGGAGCAATTCATAGAGCCGTTGCACTCATTACCAACCGATGATGTTGCGTTTCCTGATGGATTGCTGGGGCAATTTTCTCCATATGTTGCTGTTTGGACTTTAATCTGTGCAATGCAGGGCGTGCTTATCATAATAAAAGTCAAAAACAGAGTTTTTGCTCGCATGCTAGCCTCCCCTTTTGACAATGAGTGGCACAATCGGTCCTGACACTTATCAATTACCACAAGAGATGGACATTTCCAAAATCACACTTATGTTTGAGGCTGAGGATGTTCCATATAACTGTAAGGATAAGGCGGATGGCCTGCGCGACCGCAGGCACGATAACGGGGCGAGCCGTTTGCTTTAGCGAGAAAGCCCACACACCAGATCTTTTTTCTGACATGAGTATCAGACGTTCGTATGTCGCACGCCGCCATCATTTGTTTTATCGGCCGTCCATAGGGGTATACCGCAGCGAGCACTGCTACGGCCGCCAAATACGTCCGCAAGGGTTGAAAGATCCAACGGACAGGCATTCAAACGGACATCACCCAAGCGGACAGAGCGGCGCAGCCCCAGCGCCGGTCACTTGGCCGGCCGCTGCCACCCGGTCCGCTCGAGCGTGTCGATCAGCGTCGAGCGGGCGATCTTGAACGACCGACAGACCGAGGCCTTGCTGGCACCGCCGTCGAGGGCCGCCGTGATTTGCTCGAGCTGCTCGCCGCCGATAGCCGTTGGTCGGCCGCCGCGGCGCCCTCGGCGCTTGGCTGCTGCGAGTCCGGCGATCACACGCTCCCGGGTGAGCTGCCGTTCGAACTGCGCAAGCGCCCCGAACAGCGAGAACAGCAGCTCGCCGTGCGGTGTCCCGCTGTCCATCGCCTCGGTGAGTGAGCGGAAGGCGACGCCGCGCTTCCGCAGGTCGCCCATGACCTCCAAGAGGTGCGGGAGGCTGCGGCCGAGCCGGTCGAGCTTCCACACCACGAGGGTGTCGCCCGCTTTGAGGTAGGCGAGGCAGGCCTTCAGCCCAGGCCGGTCGTCCCGGGCGCCGGAGGCGTGGTCCTGGTAGAAGTGCCGCTCGTCGACACCGGCGGCCATCAGCGCGTCGCGCTGCAGATCGACGGATTGGCGCTCGTCGGCCGTCGACACCCGCATGTACCCGACCAGCATGTACGGAAAACCCTTCAAACCCTATTTCCGCACATAACATCAATCCGACAGGGTTTGTCGCGCATTTTTCCCTTCGAGGGCTGGCGTGCGGCCGGGTTGCCGCGGCCTCTGTCGGAAAACACATGTTTTCCGTGCAGCCGAGTTTTGGCTCGATCTCCCGGCCCTCAGGCGTCTTGGTGACCTTCGTGGCCGAGCCCTTCAAGGTGGTAAGGCGCTCGCGCAGGATAGTAGCGGCGCATCGGGGTTGCGCCGGGGGAGCCTAAGAGTGAATGTTATACTAGTTTACATTTTTACTAGTAAATTAGCAAATAAGTGTGCTGGGTACGATTGAGGAAGGCGTCAGAGATGTGTGGCGAGGCCAATCAGGCTCACGCCGCCGATGAGGATCAAGGCGGCCAGTAGGTCTCCGGTAGCGTTCAGGAAGCGCAGGACGCGAACGTGGAGCGTACCGGCCGAACCGGCTGCACGGCCTCCCAGACCTCGGGCTCGCCCAGCACCGCCTCATCGGGCGGCAGCGTGGGGGCGTGGCGCCCGTAGATAGGTGCGGGGAAGTGGGTGCGAACTTGGGACGTCTGCAGGGCGGTAGTGGGGGCGGTGCGGCGAGTGGGGGAGGTCATTGGCTCGAGCCTCACGCCTGGATCTGCACACGGGCGATCATCACGGCGACGCGCTCAAACAGCCACGTCCGAGTTGCTCGACCTCTGGGCGCTCGGCGATACGCGGGACGCGCTGCGAGCCCACATTGCGAGTCTGAAATGATCTGACCTCGTGACAACGACCATGGCCGGAGAATGCACTGTCGTCCGTCTCACGCCTCAGGGCGACGAGGTCGCGACGGGAGGAAGGCGCGGGTGCCGGGCATTCCGCCCTTCACGGTCGGCTGCCCGTATTGACCGGCCAAGTGACCGATATGGCCTTGCTGGCGCTGGCACGACTCGTTTCGCAGGATGCCTCTGACGCGCTGAGGACGGACTGAGTCTGCCTGTCAGACTGCGAGAAATGATCCCCACATTTATCCACAGCCGAGATCGGCTTTTTGGCCTCCTAATAACCTTTTTGCCTTGCACAATCTGGACTGTGATGGTCAGAAATGTCGCAGTGGCACATTCGGGA
Source organism: Methylobacterium indicum (assembly GCF_001043895.1). GTDB lineage: Bacteria > Pseudomonadota > Alphaproteobacteria > Rhizobiales > Beijerinckiaceae > Methylobacterium > Methylobacterium indicum. The sequence goes on along the minus strand of NZ_JTHF01000006.1, from coordinate 6,188 downwards.
TTCGACAGCCAGAGTGGGACGTGCGATAAGACTCGCATGTCCAAGGTTGTGAGTCTGCCATCCAAGCCTGTTCCTGGCGCTCAAGAGCGCCGAGCTGAAGAGCGCGTGGAGGCAATCAGAAAGCTCATACAGACGCTTGAGCCGCACGAGCAGGAACAGCTTGCACGTGAGCTCTCTGCAGCTCTCAGCCCGACTCCTAAGGCTGGCGACGTTCTCGGAAACATCGTCAAATTCATTGGAAAGCAAAAGGAGTGGACTGCTGCTGAAATAAAGCAGCAGATTGATGTTCTAGGCTTGGAGGCTTCTTCGAAAGAAGTATACAACGCTATAGGGTATCTGGCTAAGAAAGGACACATCAAGCGCGTCGGTTACGGACGATATCTGGTGAACGGAATGCTGATTGCTACTTCTGATGATTTCGGAGGTGCAACGTCCCGTCACGAAGATCCATATCGTACGGATCTAACCGATGAATGATCCGATCTAACTGATGATTGGTCCTCTGGAGGATCTCTTGGTTTAGATCTACGAGATTGACCATCGGATATGGAAAGGCCGTCGGGTCTGGTACACCCGACGGCCCGGAAATTCCGACCCGCACGACTAGCAGCCGGGCGCGGGACAGGCTGGTTCACAGCGAGCGCTATATTGGCATTCGCATGCCTCAGGTCAAGCCCGGCTTTTCGCAACAGTGCAAAGGCTTGGTTATGAGCAATAGACCATATCCATCATATTGGATGTACAAAGACAACCGCGAAGAATGGCGATGGACGTATCACGCCAGCAATGGATACGCGATCGCCGTCAGCAGTGAAGGATACAAGCATCGATCTGATTGCGAAAGAAGCATTCAGATCATGCAGGGCTCCCACAGCAGCCCAGTCTGGATGCCCTCTCATCTCACTCAGGCAGCCTGATTTGTACAGCTTAGCCATATGGCTAAGTTCCCTTCACCTATAGCGGAATACCATCATGTCGACTTGTGACATCGCCCTGATCCGCCAGCAGGGTATCAACTTCGCGGTTGTGTGCGTGGCGGATCAGGTAATTAACTGCTCCACACAGCGCGAGCGCACGCTGCGTGCCTGGACATACAGGCTGGGTGTCCCCGTCGCGCTCATGGGCTCACGTGCTCATGAAACCTACGGTCGGCGCGATATCGTTCGCTGGCTCTCCAACCGTGATCCGGGGCTGCTGCCCTGGCGTCGCGCCACGCTGTCTTGAGCAGGAGAATTTGTCATGGCACCTCCTCTCAAGCCTGGCACGTCGGCACCGCGTTCTGGTCAGTACGAATTGATCGGTCCGCGTGGTGGCAACACCGGCGTGGAGCGAACTGTTGTAAGACGCGAGCCCCTGCCCCCGACCCCTAAGCCTGGTATGGGATATCGACTCGTCGATCCTACTAAGAATGGTGCGGGTCGTAAGTAGGTCTCGCAGCATTAAATAATACAGCACCCAGAGTGACAGTCTCTCTGGGTGCTTATATTATAATATTAGATTTGTTTATGAAATTTGAATGCAGATATAATCCAGATCTATATCTCGCAAACCTGGAAGCCCGACAGATAAAAATAGATATAATAATTACTATCCATTCTGTCAGCATTATGAAAGCAGCAGCTTTATAATTTCCAAATGAAGTATATTTTCGCTATTGTCATCTTTATTCCTGTATGGTGCCAGCAATCTCGCCAAATTTCTTGATGCTTACGCTTCCGCTATCTGGAAATTTAGCAGTTATCTCAAGTGTGCCGCCCAAAGCCTCGACGTAGCGGCGTAGATTGCTGACGTACATATCCGCCCGTCGCTCTAGCTTCGCAACTGCCGGCTGGCCTATCTTCATCTCTCGCGCTAAATCTTGCTGTGATTGCGCTCTCGCCTGCCGTAGCTCCTGCAGGCTCATCTCCTCAAGTAGGTGAGCAGTGGCCTTTGCATTGCGTGCTTGGCGCTCCGGCGACATCTTGGTCCTCAAGGTGCCGAACGAACGATGCCCACTCATGGGATCAATCCTTCCCGTCTGATCTCGTCGAGGTACAGGTCGTAGAGCCGGTCTGCGACAGGGATCATCTCGTCGTAGAACCGATTGTTGCCAGTCTTGTCGCCGCCGATCAGCAAGATCGCTGCGCGCCGTGGGTCGAAGGCATAGAAGATCCGAATAGGGCTCCCCCCGCTTTGAACTCGGAGTTCGCGCATATGGTCGTGCTTTGAGCCTTCGATGCCCGAGCAGTACGGGAACGGCAGGCTAGGACCCTTCGCCTCAAGCAAGCCTACGACGCGGTCCACGTCATCCTGCACGCCCTCGCTGAGGTCGCCGAACCAGGCACCGAACTCGTCAGTGTATTCGACATTCCAACTCACACCCTGATATATTCCATGGATGGAATAACTGCAAGGGCTCCGGCCGATTGGGCGTCACGCCGTCGACGAGGGGTCGCCGCCGATATGCGGCTCCTAAGCGCACCATTGTAGTGCGCTTGTCTACTAGTAAACTTATATCTTGGTACGCTATTATAATTGTACACTAGCGCACTAGCATGCTAGCGCTTCTTCACGCCCTCAAGCCCACCGTGCCCCTGCTGCGTGAGGTAGGCGTCGAGGGCGTCGAGGTACACGTCGTGCGCCTTCCGGTCCTCGGTGAAGGCGATCTCCTTGAACTTCCGCGCCACCTTCGGGTGCAGGTAGAGCATCACCTTGGCGATGTCCTTCGCGGGCTTGTGGGGCGGGGCGCTGGCCTTCTCGGGCTCTGGTAGCGTGGCCTCGGCCTGAACGGATGACGCTGGCGTGGCAGCCTTGTGAGCGCCGCCAGTCAGGGCCTCAAGCGCGCTATTTCTTTTCGGGGGCGCCATCGCCGCTCTCCATCCGCTTCCTGCACCAAGCCCACACCTCGGCGATCTCGGCCGCAGCCTTGCCGTTCGGGTCGTACTCGTGAACGCCCTGCCCGAGGGCGTAGGCGTACTGATGATCGATGCGCGATGCGATCGGCACCGGCAGTACCATGCCTTGAGTGCTCAAGCGGACCGATACGGCAGCCGTCACCCTGGCCTGCTTGTTGGTCGGCGCCTGGTTGATGACCAGCGCGTAGGGCCGTCCCATGCCCTCAAGAGCACGCACGGTCGGCATCGTGGCCTTCACGTCCGCCTCGCTCGGCCGAACAGGGATCAGGCATAGATCCGCCTCGCGCATCGCGCCGCGGGTCGCGTGGCTATCGATGCCAGGCGTGTCGATGATGACCAGGGTGAACCCGGCATCCCGCAGGCGGGCGACGGTCTCCGGGACGGCGCCGGCCTGATTGTGGTCGAGGACGGCCGGTGTCTCGGCCGTGCGGGTCTCGTACCAGCTCGCGGATGTGCCCTGCGGGTCGAGGTCGAGGATGCACACCCGCTCGCCTGCCTGCTCGGCCATGACGGCGAGGCTGACGGCAAGGGCACTCTTTCCGGTGCCGCCCTTCTGGGTGACGAGGCTTAGGACCCGCATGGCGGCTCACACTGATGCGTTGGCATGCTGCTACGCTATCACCCTTGTGCGCGGGTATGACAATGAACCGTTAAGCCAGCGTACCAGCGCAGCGGCAGGCCTGTTCACTAGTATGACAGCAAAATGGTTTAACGTTACACTTGTATGTAGGCAAGCGCCGCTTTCAAGAATGGTCGTTCTCGAAAGTCACAGGAGCAGGCATGTCGGAGACCGAGCCGCACACCTTCCAGGCCACCGAGTGGCTCGAGATCGCGCAGGAGGTCTCGCGCAACCACGGCTTCGGACCGCTCGCTCAGGCCGCGCCTGAGCACTGGCAGAAGGTACTCGCCTGTCTGCGGGACCGGATGAGGCTCAAGGGCGTCACGCCGCCGTTCGGCTGGTGCAAGGAAATCGCGGAGCAGGCCAGCCGTGGACAGCAGTGACGGCCTCGCCGAGCTGATACCTGCCAGCGCCGCCGTCACGAGCCTCCCGGCCGAGACCGTCTCCCTCGTCGAGGCTTACCAGCGCGCCAGCAAGGCCAACGTCACCGTGCGGGCCTACCGCGCCAACGCCGCAGCGTTCGAGGCCTGGTGAGCGAGATCCCGAGCGTGTCGGCTCTGATGTACCGCAGGCCGAAAAGCGCAGTCGGAGCGCGATATCGGGGATCGGCAGGTCGGCCGGGCCGCGGTCGGTGGATACGATCGCGGTGTGGTGGCAGCCGTGGCAGTGGGCGGCGATCGTGGTCTCACCCTGGACGTGGGCGCTGCCGACGGTCGGGGTGCTCACTGCGCGCCCTATCCCGCCCCTCGGTAGGCGCCAATCTCGCCAAAGTTTGACGAACCGTTGCCGTTCGTGCCGAATGGCTGATTGAGGCGGCTCGCATCCCGCGAGTCGCTACCAGGATCACCGCCGCGACAGCAGCCACCTGAAAAAGCAAGACCCCGGAGGCCTGCCAGGGCCACCAGGGTCTAGAGCCCCGAGGGGGCCGATCCAGCACTCACAAGCCGGATCATCCCCCGAAATCGCTGTGCGAGTCAATCTGAAAGCGTCGCTTTCGGAGACGGGCTCGGCTTGCCTGGGACGGACCGCCCGACCGGCGGCGCCGAATGCTGAACCGCGGCCCGAGAGGGCCGAATGATGACGCACGCCTATGCCCGGGGTGGCGGCGAAATGCCCGCCCCGAGGGGATCTGATGAGCCGCGCCGAGGGGCTGCGGTGGCGGCGAACCGCACGCCCCGAAACGGGGGCGCGGGCAAGCCGGAGACATCCCGGTTTGGTCCGAGACCAACCCGCCGTGATACGTCGCCTTGGTGCCCCGACAGTGCCGGCCCGTACCGGCTGCCGGCCGGGATAAAGGATCGGCTATCCGCGGCGTTGGAAGGCCGGAAGAACCGGGATGCCGCCTTCACTCTCGCGGTGTTTCTGGCCCGGTTCTGGAGCAGCCCGAGGCGGCTGTTATGCGCGCTCCCGGTCGACCGGAGGGCCCTGGCCGAGCACGAAGCCCTCGGCCTCAGCGAAGCCCGGGTGCGTGGCGCCCTCGCGGTCCTCGTCGAGGTGGGGTTCCTGGCCCGGTACGAGCCCGAGGCAGGCAAGAAATACCAGCGCACGGAGGGCGGCCTTCAGCGCAGGGCGATCCTGCACCGTTTCGGGGAGGAGTATGCTGTCGCGTTCACGGCAGCGAATGCCCGCGCTCAGGCAGCCCGTGGAGCGCCAGCGCCATCCCGCAGGTCAGTACCCTCGCGTCCCCAGCCCCAACAGGTGCCAGCGCCCAACGCCGTCGCCCCCAGGGCCATGTCCACACCCCAAGTCGCCCAAAAGCAATCCCTAGGCGGAAGCCGTGTGATTATGGGCGAGAGGGATCAGCGGAATCCGACAGCGGTCTGCGAAGGACTCGAAGCCGCATTGGAGCGGCTGCGTAGAGGCGTATGCCCATGAGCCGTGAAGCATCGGAAACGTCACAAAGCTCTGCCGAGGGGCAGGGTCGCAGGCCTGGCAGAACCGCATCCTGGCAGGGTTGAGATTCGCAGCGCCGGGTCTGTGGTAAGCGCCAAGGCATGCACCCTCAGCATGCACGTCGCAGGCTGCGTTCGGTCGACCGAACGGGCCCTGCTCGCGCCTGTCAGAGCCGGCCGTCCCACCGGAGCAGCGTGCGGCGCCAATCGTATCCGAATCCGGAGAATCGGCCTGAGATCAGCTGTCCATATCGAAGTTGGATGGCTCTCCCGTGACGCCGGAACGCACCGTCTCGAGTCGACGCTTCCAGCCGGCTCGCAGCGGCGGCTGCCCGGCCTTTCAGCGCTGAGAAGCGGTCGCGCGTTCGCTCGCGATGGATCCGGTCCGGCCTCAGCCCACCGCGACCACCAAGCCGTCCGCGAAGGCCGGATTAGCAAAGCCGGCGCCGGCCGGATTGCACAGAATGCGCGTCCCGCTCGGACGCACCAAATCGACCGTGTGGTGCACGTGCCCGTGCACCCATAGAGCCGCCCGACCGGAGTCAGTCAGGGCGGAGAGATCGGAGGCGGAGTTCCCGGCATTCCAGGTGCCGCGCTGGGCCGGATGGATGCAGTCCGGGTGGGGGGCGTGGTGGGTCACGACCACCAGGGGCAGGGCGCCGTCATCGTCCATGATCCGGGCAGCCAGCGCGGTTCGAGCGCGGCGATGCAAGGTCATGGCGTCGCCGATGGTCAGGAGGTGACTGCCGCCCTCGTGCGCCACCTCGACCGGCTCGCCGGTCG
>NZ_JTHF01000059.1 GCF_001043895.1 Methylobacterium indicum | reverse complement strand
GCAATCAGTCAAACAGGCTCTGAGCCATACCTCAGACTCGCATGCCTCACGCGCCTTGTGAATCCTCTGAATGCGTCAATGCACTAGTGCACCGACTCAAACGGATGGTGCAGCGTTGCCGTTGACGGCATTGAGGATGGCGGCGGCTGGCTTGGTCCAGACGAAGGGCTTTGGCCTGTCGTTGTGCTCGGCGATGTAGCAGTTGATCGCAGCCTGAAGGTCGACGATCCCGCTGAAGCTGCCACGTTTCAGCCTGCGCCGGGTCAGGGCGGAGAAGAAGCCCTCGACCGCGTTCATCCATGAGGCCGAGGTTGGGGTGAAGTGGAAGATCCAGCGCGGATGCCGAGCCAGCCAGGCCCGCACCTTCGGGTGCTTGTGCGTGCCGTAGTTGTCCAGGATCACGTGGATCAGTTTGCCGGCCGGCACCGCCGCCTCGATCGTGTTGAGGAAGCGCAGGAACTCCTCGTGGCGGTGACGCTGCATGCATCGCCCGATCACCGTGCCCTCCAGCACGGCGAGCGCGGCAAACAGCGTCGTGGTGCCGTGGCGGATGTCGTCGTGGGTCTGGGTCTCTGGGCGACCTGGCGTGACGGGCCGGCTCGGGCGGGTGCGCTCCAGGGCCTGGATCTGGCTCTTCTCGTCGAGCGAGAGCACGACGGCGTGGCGCGGCGGATCCATGTAGAGCCCTACGATATCCTCGACCTTCTCGGCGAAGGCCGGATCGTTCGAGCGTTTGAAGCTGCGCACCCGATGCGGCTGGAGGCGATGGGCATCCCAGATGCGCTGGACCGACCGCAGGGAGATCCCGACGGCCTGCGCCAGGGCGCGGCCGGTCCAGTGGGTGGCTTCACCGGGCGGTTCGGAGCAGGTGAGGGCGAACACTTCGGCGACGGTGTCGGTGGAGTGAGGTGGCTTGCCGGGCGGACGGGTCTTGTCGCGCAAGAGGCCCTCGACGCCTTCCTCGGCGTAGCGCTGTTGCCAGCGCCAGACAGCCGGCCGGCTGACGCCCGCCTGCTGGGCGACGTCGAGGACGCAGAGGCGTTTGGCCGAGAGCAGAACGATGCGGGCCCGCTGGATGTGCTTGAGGGGCCGCCCCCGATCGGCGACGATGGCGGACAGGCGCGTCAGGTCGGCGGCGCTGGGGGTCACACAGACAGTCTGAGCCATGCCTCAGACTCGCATGACTCAGGCCTCATGTGAATCCTCTGAATGCGTCAATGCACTAGGCACGTTGGCAGCGCTGCAGCCAACATCAAGCGGACCCGGGAAGCACCTTCCGCATTGCAATGTTGAACGGCTCGAAACCTAACCGCTGGAAGAATGCCTGCGCGTTGGCGTTGAAGCTCCACGTGTCAACAGCAACATGGGCAATGCCTCGCGCTTCAGCTTCCGCCTCGACAGCGCGAACCAGTGCTACCCCTACGCCTTTCCTTTGCGCACCTTCACTAACAGCTATATGATGGATGTAGATACGCCTTAGGGAAAACTTAAAGATATTATCAGGCCGCACCTGTGTCTCGAACCAGAGATATCCGATTGATATGTCAGAGATTTTTGCAAGCAAGACAGTAAAATTTTCCGCAAGAAGCAGTCTGCGAAAAAATCCCTCAACCTGCTCGTGCCGATAATCTGCACGGAAGTATGCAGGTTCGGCTCTCACATGTGCCTCTTGAACAAGCCGGTTTAGGATTGCCAAATCGGAGACATCTTCGGCAACGGCTGGCCGTATGACGACACCCACTGCATCCTCCCTGCTGCACAACTCCTCTGTAAGCGACTGCGAAATGACTGCAAACCACCGAGGCTGTGTGAAAACTCGGACGTACCCCGAAATTGTAGAACAATCTTTTGCGATGCTGGTATTCGGGCATCCTGGATGGCGGCTGCGGTGCAGTCGGCCCGTCTACGCTGGCTGTCTTCAGGGTACGCCCTTTGAGGCGCTGGCGCCGAGACGCGCGCTCCTCGTCTCACCAGGTGGGGGGCCGCGTCACGAGACGATAGCGGGCGCAAGTCTGAAGTTCACGAGGCAGGAAGAAGATCGCATGCCGGGAGGGGAGGGGCAAGCCCGACCTCCCCACACGTAGATAAGTCCACTCCCCCGCATACCGGTTTGCAATCTGTCGGAAACCATGTGTTTGCCGACATCCAGCATCGCTGGCAGAGCGACCCTGTTGCCTGATCTGAAGAGCTGGATGGGAAGGGTGCGAACCGCGCCGGCTCGAAGGTCTGTCGGGACATGTCGTGTCCAGACAACCTACGCGAGGCCAGCTGCGCGCGCGGGAGGGAGAATGCGGTCGACGAGGCCCCATTCGAGCGCCTCCTCCGCCGTCATGAAGCGGTCGCGGTCCATGGCACGCTCGAACTCCTCGTAGGACCGCCCGCAATGCTCGGCGTAGAGCCGCGTCACACGCTGCTTGGTTCGCAGCGTCTCCTGGGCGTGGATGAGGATGTCGGACGCCTGTCCCTTGTATCCGCCGAGCGGCTGGTGGACGAGGATGCTGGCGTTGGGCAGCACGGCCCGCTCCCCGGGCTCGCCGGCCATGAGCAGGAACGAGCCCATCGAGTACGCCATCCCCATGCACAGTGTGTGCACCGGAGCGCGGATGTGGCGCATGGTGTCGTACATCGCAAAGCCGCTCGTGACGACGCCGCCCGGCGAGTTGATATAGAGGTGGATCGGCCGCGTCGGGTTCTCCGCCTCCAGGAACAGGAGCTGAGCACAGACCAGCGCCGAGACCGCGTCGTTCACCTCCCCGTTCAGGAAGACGATGCGCTCGCGCAAGAGGCGCGAATAGATGTCGAAGGATCGCTCCCCGCGGCTGGACTGCTCGACGACCATAGGGACGAGTTGCATCGCGTCGCGCATCGGCGACCTCCGATCTTCCGGAATGGGGCGTAGGACGAGCCGCGTCAGGCGGCGCGCAGCCGGGGGGCGTTGTGGTTCGCAGCGGCCTTCGTCAGGGGCGCGAACCGGGCATCCGTCAGGTCATGAATGATGCGCAGGCAGGTGCCGCCCGTACCGTTCGGGACGATGCGGAACGTCACCGTGCTCTCGAGGTACGGCGGGGCGGCCTCGCGCATCCGGTAGCTGACCTCTTCTCCGGGCGTGACGGCGACCGGTTCGGGCCCGGCCAGCGCCGCCTCGGGCAGCCAATGCTCCCAAAGCGCCTGGATGCTGAGCGCACGCCACACCTTCTCGGGCGGCTCGCTCAGCTCGTAGGCCTGCTCAATGCCGTGGCCGGGCTCGTCGTACACCGTGTCGCTCATTGGTCCATCTCCTTCAGCACGACCTTGAGCGCGTCGATGCGGGCGGGCCAGTAGGTGCGGTACTTCGCCAGCCACTGCGCGATGAGCGCCACCCCTTCCGGATCGACGTCGTAGTTCACGAAACGGCCCTGCCGGGCCTCGCGCACGAGCCCGGCGCCCCGCAGCACGGCGAGGTGCTGGGACATCGCCGGCTGGCTGATCGCCATGCCCTGGCGGAGTGCGCTGGCGTTCATGCTCCCGCCGGCGAGCTTCTCGAAGATCGCGCGTCGGGTAGGGTCTGCCAGGGCCCGGAAGATGTCGTCCTCAACCATGGCAACAGATAAGCACACGCTTATGTGAAGCGCAAGCCCAGAACACATGCCGCCAGGTGCGGGATGCGGGCGCCTCGTCCGCGTGTGCGGGTTAAACGGCTGCTGTGAGGTGGAAGCTCGTTGGTCAGGCAGACGGCGCAGCCGACCATACGCAGGGCCGGCCTTGATGGGTCATGTGCGCCTGCTCGGCCTGTCCGGAACCGACCGGTTCTGGACAGAGCGGCCCGCCCTGTTCAAAACCTAGCCTCCGTAGGTTCCGGACAGGCGTCCGGTTCCGGTCAGGGTTTTCGGACGAATCAGCCTCATGCCGCGCACCTTCGCCTACCTCCGCGTCTCGACCCCCGGCCAGACCACCGACAACCAGCTCACTGAGATCCACGCCGCCGGGTTCACCATCGAGCCGCGCCGGCTGGTGACCGAGACCGTCTCGGGCTCCACCGCGGTCGGGCAGCGCCGCGGGTTCGCCCGCCTGCTCGATCGACTGGAAGCGGGCGACGTCCTCGTCGTGACCAAGCTCGACCGGCTCGGCCGCAACGCCATGGACGTCGGCGCGACCGTCGCCAGGCTCGAGGAGCTCGGCGTGCGGGTCCACTGCCTGGCGCTGGGTGGGGTCGACCTGACGAGCTCGACGGGCAAGCTGACGATGGCCGTGATCAACGCGGTCGCAGAATTCGAGCGTGATCTCCTGATCGAGCGGACCCAGGCCGGGCTGAGCCGGGCGCGGGCGGAAGGCCGGCGGCTCGGCCGGCCAGCCAGTCTCACCAGCGAGCAGCGCGCGGAGGCCGCGCGCCAACTCGGAGAGGGGGCGAGCGTGTCGGCCCTGGCGCGGACCTTCAAGACCAGCCGGCAGACCATCCTGCGGATCAGGGACGCAACCGTGCCGTCCTGACCGCCCCGGCATCTCGCCCGCAACGGCTGAATGTCACAGCAACGCGCATCGACCTTCGTCGTAGAAAACATACAACAAACTCTGTCGGATTGATGTCATGTGTGGAAACGGGTTTTGAGAGGTTTTCCGCACATGCTCGCAGAGTGTGCAGGATAGGGGAGGACTTAGTGCCCCCCGGCTGCACCGCACTGTCCGCTCGGGTGATGTCCGTTTGTTTGCCTGTCCGTTAGCTCATTCCACCCTTGCGGACATATTTAGCGAGCCGTGGCAGTGTCCACTGCGGCATGCCCATAGGGACGGCCGGAATAACGAACGGGCCTCAGAGCACCCCGCCTACGATCCGCTTTAGGTGGAAAGCGGACGGCGTCGGATATACCCTCGGACGCCGGTACGGGATCTGCGCTCATGAACGACACTTCGTGGATCGACGCAGCAGGCGCAGCCATGTGGGCGCTAGTCGAACGCTATACGGGACACGTCAGCTACAAGAGGGGTGCCAAGGCGAGTGGGCTGCATGAAGACCCGCCGGTCATAGACTGCTCGGGTTGGACTGGTCTGCTCTTGTCGGCCGGTATGGCTGCGGCAAACCGCGAAGCCGGACGCTTGCTTTTCACCGATGCCGATGCGGCAGCCGTTCACACTTGGTCGGACCGTTTGATTGAGAATTTGGAGCGTCGCTCAGGCTCTATCCTCTCAGGGGACCAGATCACCGCCGCCGAACTGCCGCCATACGCGACCATTGGCTTGCAGCAAGGCGGAGGCGCGTGGGCGACGAACCATCCCCGCCCTCGTGGCATTACGCACGTTGTTCAGGTCGTTCACCGCCCCGGAGATCAGGACCGATACGTGTCGGAAGCTCAAGCCATGAGCCAGCCGAATGGGCTTCGATTGACCCCTCTATCCGAATGGATTGAGCGGTCACACAACTACCTGAAGCCTGATGTCGCATGGGCAGTAGCCCCGTTCACAAGATGAGAAGCCGACAGCCGCTATGGGTGGAAAGCGGTCGCATTTAGCCCAACCGACCTCCTACCCTTGCATCGAACCAGGGCTTTGCGAGGTCGTCGTTGTCGATGATCGCGTCGCAGTTGCCCTCCGGATCGCAGAGGCGTTCGTACAGGGCATACGCGGGACGGTAGCGCTTCCCATAGAGATCGCGCGCTGCCATCTCGCCCCCGAGGCGATCAGTATCACGACCCAGGCCGCGGGCCTCCGCCATCGCGGCTGAGGTCCGCACGAAGAGCGTCACGTCCCAATGGTCACGTAGCTCGTGGCGTTGGAGGAAAGTGCCATCTACGATCAAGATGGCGTCCTCGGCTGCCACTTGCGGCTCCTGAGCTATCGGCTGGTCGGCGTCGAGGTCGAAGGACGCGGTGCGATACTGCCGATCACCCTTTGGTCCCAGCGGGGCAAGAAGGAGGGTGACGACGGAGGGAAGATCGCGTGCGTCGTAATAGTATCCCTCTGCTGAATACCGGCCTCGGGCGTAGCGCTCAACACGTGGGCGGTGGAAGCCGTCGATGGATGTCCGGATCACGGGCCGCCCTGTCTCAACAAGCAACGCGGCAATTTCGTCGGCGAGCGTCGTCTTGCCCGAGGCCGTCCGTCCATCGACTGCGACCCGTACCGGGTGGCCTGGGCGCAAGCGTCCGATGCGCGTGGCGACCTCGCTGAGTGTGTCCGTCCTGCTCACGATACGCTCGCGCTCGTTGGTACTGCGGAGGCTTATCTATAGCTCCTTAGGGTCAGCTTCATGACGCCTCGGGGCGTCCGCTGAGGGTCGAAAGCGGCCCCCAACGGCGCTCGAAATCCGTTAGGGTATGCCCCTATGGATGGCCGGAATAACGAACGGACCTCGGAGCACCGCGCCTGTGATCCGCATTGGGTGGGGAGCGGACTCCGCCGCTCTACCCGGAGGCGGACTTTCTGCATCCAACCCAGCTCGGTTACTTGGCGGCCTGTCACTCCATCCCAAATGCTGACGCTCGTAAGCCGCGCCTAGGGGACGTGCCTCAACGCAACAGCCACGGGCGGATCCGGCGGCCTCCCTCGGCCGGTAGCCAGCGATGCGATGTGCCGAAGGACAAGTTTCTCATGGCGTCGCTAGCTCTGTTCGAACCAACTCCACCCAGTAAGCGGCGCCCATTGGGATAATCTCGTCGTTGAAGTCGTAGCGGGGCGTATGCAAGCCTGGACGCGAGTTGTCTGACTTTGCGCCGGCGCCGATCAACATGAATGCGCCCGGGCGCCGCTGCAGCATGCGAGCAAAATCTTCTCCCCCTGTGGATGGGCGCAAATCGCCATCTACCATTCCGGCTCCGACTAAGGCTGTTGCCGAAGCTATCGCGAGGGCCACTTGTTTGTCGTGATTCACCAGCGCTTCACCGCCACGACGATAAGAGACTTCGGCTGTACAATCTTGGGCGGCAGCGAGCCTTGCTGCCAAATCCCGGATCCGCTGCTCCAAAATATCACGAACACCTATCGTGTACGACCGCGCGACGCCATCAACTCTGACCTCGGCCGGCATCACATTAGGTGCTTTTGCCGATCCGCCATCAATATAGCCAACGCTTACCACAGCCTGATCTGACGAGGAGATATTGCGACTGACGATCGTCTGTAGGCCAAGTAGGAAATAACCCAAAGCGACGCTCACGTCGGCCGTAAGATGTGGGGTCGAGCCACCATGTCCGCCCGGCCCATGGAAGATAACCGACCAGCGATCACACGCCGCCATCATCGCACCGCGGCGGGTCGCGAACCTGCCTACAGGCAGGCTTGGTGAGTTGTGCAGTCCATAGACAGCATCACATGGAAAGCGCTCGAACAGGCCATCTTCCAGCATGGCGCGCGCGCCGCCGCGACCTTCCTCGGCGGGCTGAAATACAAATTGAACTGTGCCGTAGAACTCCGGATGCTCCGCCAGATAGCGAGCGGCGCCAAGCAGCATGGCGACATGCCCATCATGGCCGCAGGCGTGCATGATGCCAGCGATCTCGGAGGCGTGGGGGAGACCTGTCTCCTCATGGATCGGCAAGGCGTCCATGTCGGCGCGCAAACCGATAGCGCGCATTCCCGCTCGATTGCCCCGGAGTGTGCCAACCACTCCCGTCTTACCGATCCCTTCCGTGACCTCTAAGCCCCAGGCCCGTAGTTTCTCTGCGACCAAGGCGGCGGTCTTGACCTCTTCGAAGCCTAGCTCGGGATGAGCGTGGATGCGCCGGCGAAGGGCTGACAGCTCCGGGTGCAGTGACCGGATCTCATTCAAGACATCTTGCGGAGAATGCAACACGGCCCCCCTCAAGCGGTTCAGCATGTCCCAGGGCAAGCCGCAGTCTCAAGGCAGCAGTACCCCGGTTGGTTCTATTATATAGGAACGGACTGTCGCAAGGCGACACAAGTGATCCGTCCGGGTCGCCTTATCTACACCTCCGAAGCGGGCCTTCCCGGGTGCCGCAACGGGTCGAAAGCTGCCCAAATCGATACTCAAGATCCGTTAGGGTATACCCTAACGGATCTTGAGCGTCGTTTCGGGCAGAGTTCGACCTGTTGCGGAGTCGGTTCTGCTGAGCAAATATGGCCCCCAGAATGCTTTCGTGAATGCCACGCAAAGGCTGTGCTCGGGTGGGACGATTGTCGCGACCAAATATCGTAGGACTTGCTGCGCTTGCGCTGTTGCCTTTTGCAGCAAGTGCGTGGGCATGTGATGCCTCACTCCCAGAGCGCGGTTCTGTTGTCGAATGGCCCGATAAATATCTAGCTGCCAATGTGAAAGTTCTCAAAGTTTGGAGCACTTCTTCCATAGATCGTCGTGCATCCATCCAGGTTTTACAGTCTATCAAAGGTAATCTGCCGGAGAAATTTGTTGTAAGTTATGATGTCACTAGCTGTGGTGCATCTTTTGCTGAAGGAGAAATTCAGATTTCAGGTTTCGTATTATTGCCTAAATCTCAATGGAAGAGAAATTACCGTTTCGAGTCTAACTCGTTCGTTAATACCTGGGTGCAAGCTGTATTTGTAGAAAAAAAATTGATACTTGCTCAATGAAATCAAAAATATCTCTCTCCAAAAGCATAAATGCATACTCGCTCAATCTAAATGGCAAGAACCAAATTCCTGCTTTCCAGCCATTGCTGACAGCCGATGCTGTTCATGGGGCGAGATAAGATACGAAACCCTTCATCCATGCGACTCGACCGTCCTCGCTCCGCCTCCAGGCCACCACGGCGAAGATCGGGTATGGTCCGGCGAAGCCGCCACCCGTTTGGCGGAAGGCGGTGTGATGGATCGAAGGATCGTCCTTACACGTCGCGATGTCTCCGAAACCCTGAGCGACCAACACCGTCTGAAGGGCGTCCGCGTCGCTCCCCGGCGGAAACAGGGCGTCGAGGCGCGGGGTGAGGTCCGGCGACAGGGCTTCGCTCATGGAGGCGAAGGATGGCGAGGTTGGCTGCGGGCAGCCCATGCTGGCCCATCCGCTCCCGGCGCGCACGTCCTGCAAGAGGGACGGTGTCGCTGGAACGAGGGGCCGCTTTGACAGGTGGATCGCCAGGAGCGGCCCGCCTACCAGCGTCGCCGACACGAGGAGGAGGCCAGCGCCGAGTGCGAGAACGAGCGTGCGACCCTTCATGGGATGAACCTGCCTCGAAAAGAGTCCGCTTTCCACTCGGCTCGGACATTTAGCGGCAAAGTTGTAGAATGTGCTCATGCTACGCTCCCTCGCCCATTCTCCCTGGACACAGTTCGTCGTCGGGCTGGTGTTTCTCGGGACGCCTCTCCTATCAGCCACCGTTCGCAACCAGAATGATAGTGGACAGGCGCTTACGTGGTTCGGTGCGGGCCTATTTGGGCTCGGCCTCCTGGTAGTGATACGGCCCTATGTCCTGACGCGCCGAAAGAATTTAAACAGGGGATTTGTTCCAGATCCACAGATCATACCACTTATTGGCCCGCAGGGGCTTAATATTTGCAAAGCGTTCATTTCTTACTATCAATATTTTAATATCGTAATCGCTTCCACGCGAAGGACTGAGCGCGCAATAGCGGCGGCGGCAATCATCATAGGGATCGTCTTTTATATGTTTGGCCCAATGCTGACGCCCTGGCTGGGACCAATTAGCAGATGAATTTTGATTGGAAGCTGTACGGTCACGGCGGCCGAGTTCGCTTCCCACCCATATCGGTCGTTGAGACCACAAGGTAGAGGTGGTCGCGAGCGGCTGCTGGTGGCCGTCGGAGATGTGATGGCGTGAGGACCTTGCGACGCTCGTTCATCCTTGCTTTGGCAATCATCGGATTTTTCGGCATTTCTGGTACTGTTGGGCTCTGGATCGCGAAGGAAAAACTTTACTCTAGCCCAAATGCTCTGGTTTTCATTGACTCCCCGGATGGTGCGTTCAGGGCGGCTGTTGCGTCGTACGTCGGTGGAGGCGGATTTTCCCCGTACTGTTTCAATCGATTGTTCGTCGTCGATAGCCAGACGCCTGCGGATAGAGTGGCCGATGAAAACAATCTCGTCGCAGAGGGCGAATGCGGTTCCTTCGGATCGATGGAAGGAGGGATCTCCGATCCATCCGATGTCTCATGGAGCGAGGTTCGAACACTGACAGCGCGGATTTCACTTCACAGCGCGACCACAGGCTTGGAGACGTTTCGCATTCGTAAGATGGCGGCGTCAGGACACATCAGAGTCGAGTTCGAGGTCAGGCAGTAGCCGTCCCAGACGGCTGCATCCCACCCAAACCGGATCGCAGGTGCGGTGCTCCAAGGTCCGTTCGTTATTCCGGCTGTCCATAGGGGCATACCCATAGGGACGGCCTCTGCCGCGTACAGCTTGTGCATGGCGCGGGTTGGGATGGAGCTGCTAGGACGGCAGCATCCCGAACGCGGCCTTGGTAAGGCGCACATGGTCTCGATGGCCGCGGAAACGGCGCTAGGTACCGATGGATGGGTGGGACGAGGCCCGTGGGCGGATGGTCCGTCTCCGACCGAAAACGGTCGAACCGGTATATGCTAGCAAAGACTGTAGGCGGACACGCAATGGCCGCAACTCGGCTTCGCCGCATGAATTAGTACAGGCTAGTAGGAAAGATCATTTGCGTCTACTGGCCTGTAGCTTTTCTTATAATCTCATCGGCCGATGCCTCATCATCCACCGAGAGCACTCGCGATCTCGTAATATCAACCAATGTTGTTGAAAGAACTGGTAAATTCGGATCTGAGGGCAGAGTGGCGGCCGTCCTACGGGCGTCAATGAAAATAAGATATTTTGTATTCTTGGCAAGATCTTGGCCACATACAGCATCAGAAACTTGTTTCGCGAAAAATTCCTGAGGTAGCTCTCCTTTATATGACTTTATAACGTGTAGTTTGATAAAATCTAGTGGACTATAATTTGAATTTGGGTCTATCTTAACACTATAAACATTAGATGTTTGAACTACAGCTACGTGGTCAAAATACTCGAAATTCGCTTTATCTGATTTAGATCCCGCACCAGGAATAATTATTCTACAAGCATAAGCTGCATTCGGAAAGACTCCAAGCATACTCGTTAAAGCCAGCACGGAAAAGTAAATCATTCTCATCCTTTTTCCCGTCACAGCTTCTTGCAGATACTTTTTGTTCAGATTGGCACAAAGTTGCGAGTTGACCATCCGCCCGACCCAATCGTCACCCTCGGTCTCGCCGATAGCCTTGAAGAGGACCTTTTCATGGTTCGCAACAGAGCGAAAGTTGACTCGCACACGGTCAAGCCGATCGGATTTTGATCCTAGCTCTTGATCCAATCGAGAGCGGTGGCCAGACAGAGAACGTTCAGCAAGCTGGCGGCAGTCTTCTCGTAGCGGGTGGCGATTGCGCGCCACTCCTCCATCCTGGCCCAGAGACGATCGGCCTGGTTGCGTTGTTGTTGATCCAGGACCAACAGGCGACGGGTGCCTCGTTTGGCTGAGGCGGAATGGTAACTCGCGCAACTCAGTCCATCTCCTGCTCGTCCCGCGACTGCGTCGCACGGTCCTGAGCTTCGCGCTCCAGACGGTGGCGCTCCAGCACCCACCGCCGGACTTCCTCCGGATCCTCGGTCTTGCCGGGGGCGTTGCGCCCATCGCCGGCCCGTCCTGATCGCGCCCGCTGCTCTGCGGCCTCGGCCTCCTCCCGTTCGCGCTCTGCAAGGCGTGCTGTCTCGCGGGCGAGCCCGCGCTCGGCGTCGAGCTGGCGCATGGCCTCAGGCGACCGGGACGTGTCGGCCTCGTCGGCGCGCGCGACTTCGAAGGCGGCACGCTCAAGCCGCTCCGCAGCCGTGGCCTCCCGCTCCTCTCGGGTCGCGACCCTGGACGCTTCCGCCCTTTCGGCCTCCGTGGCACGCCGGTTCTGGTTCCCGGCGGGCGCCGGTGTCCCTGTCCCGCTCGGCTGTGCCGGATCGCGGTCCTGCTCCTGGGCTTGGGCCTTCTCCCGCTCCTGCGCCTCCTGCTTGCGCACGCTCGCGATGATCGCCTCGGCCCGATCGGGCGGCAACATCCCCCGCACCGTCTCAACGTCGATGTGTGTCTGCCCCTGCTCCATCATCCTCTGAAGGTCGAGCTTCACCGCGCTCGCCTGGAGGACGTTGGCCGCCAGGTGCTCGTATCGCTCTCTCGCCGGCCCTTCGAGCGTGGCCGCTGTCTTCGCGGCCTGCTCGTTCATGAGCTTGAGGTCGGCTTCCATCTTCTCGGCGGTGACAGGCATGGCCTGGGCTCCTGGATGCTGGTCCGTATGAGCGTGGGCTGACTCTTGGCTGCGCGCGCGCTCCCCGAGCCGATAGGCGTCTGCGGTGCGCTGCGCGAAGTGCGCCGCGACCGGATTGCCCGGCTGCGCCTGGGCCAGCTCCGACCAGATCCGGGCGGCCTCGGCCGTCCGCGCAAGCGCCTGGGCTCCGATCGGCACCTTAACCGGATTGGTCCGTGCCGTCGCGATCCGCTGACGCGCGTTCGCGATCATCTCCTGATTGGCCGGGTGGCTCGCATACGCCCGATCCCGTGCTGCCCGTCCCGGCCGGGGCTGCTCGGCCGCGGCGACGATAGCCTTGTCCCGTCGCCCGTAGCTCTGGCTCGATGCTCGCTCCTGGGCCGTCGTCGCCACGATCTGGAGGCCCTGCGCCTGGGCGTACTCGGCGTAGGTCTCCCGCCAGCGCCGCAGGTCCTGCGGGCCCAGAGGATCTTCGCGCCGCCCATGCCCCGCACTGCGATCACCGCGTGCGCGTGGATGTGGCCGCTGCTCTGCTCCTTGTTCGTGTGCATCCCGAACATGAAGGCGTGATCGGCGAACGTGTCGCAGAGGAAGTCCCTCACCGCATCGCGGAATGCCTGCTTGTCCGTCCCGGCACAGGCGGACACGACCAGATGCATGGTGTCCCGCGCCTGCTGCGAGCGCAGGTGCGGCTGCCAGGTGCGCGCCACCTCGTGCACGTGGGCCGCGGCACCGATCTGCCGGCCGTCGTTGGCCACAGCCCCCGAGGTGACGCTTTCGATCAGTCGGCCGAGATGAAACCGCACCCCCTCGATGCCATGGCTCGGCGCTGACGGAACGAAGCTCATCCGGTGGCCGACAACGACGCGGAGCCGCACATGCTGGGCTCGCTCACTGAACCGGCCTCCGGGCGCGGGGTCGAGGCCGGCAGCCCGCCTGAACCGGCAGGCACGGCACGGACCAGTCCGGTGCCACCCGGACGAAGCACGCCAGCCAAGAAGCCCCTGGTCCTGGCACCCCCCATCCGGGAGGGAGCGGAAGTCATCTCCATCAGCGGGATCGTGTCCGGCACGGATGACGCCTTGCAGGCCGACATCGGCGAGATCGAGGAGTTGGTCAGGACCTTGGGCGCCTCGACGGATCCCGATGCCCTCACCAGCACGCTCGACGCCTTCGGGGAGGATGATCCGATGGCCGCGGCCCTGCTCCGGGCTCAAAGGGCCAACGCGCGTCACAAGGCCCGGCTGAACCAGCGGGAGGAGGCCGGTGAACCGGAGCCGGAAGTGGAGCTCGCGGGCAGCGCGCGCCGTCTGGACGGGGGAGCTATCCAGGCTGACGGTGCGGCGCACGAGGAGGGCGGATCCCTGGCGACTGCGCTCCGACAGGCCAAGCAAGCCCACCTAGTGCACTGACTCATTCG
>NZ_JTHF01000058.1 GCF_001043895.1 Methylobacterium indicum | reverse complement strand
GCAGCATGGCGTCCAGCCGCACTTCGGCGCTGACGGTCCGGCTCTTGAGCGCAGCGACGTCGACCGGGATGGCGTGCTCATAGATCCAGGTGGTGGGGTTCAGCGTGACCTCGGGCTCGCCCGGGTCGCCGTCGTCCATGTTGACGAAGCCGCCAGTCGGGATCGTCTCCGGTTTCACCTCGTTGCGGAAGTGCGCGGCCTTCGGCAAGGCGCCCTTCAGCAGGGCCGAGACGCCCTGCAGGACCTGTTCTCGCTTGCTCGGCATAGACGCCCGCTCAGTTGCAGATCACGCGGACGATCGAGGCCGTGCCGCTGTCGGCCTGCCTGAACGGCGTGCCGGAAAGGGCGATCGTGCCCTGCGAGATCTTCACGGTGACCGTCGCGCCCGATGCAGTCTGCGAAGCGACGCCGCCGGTCACCATCTGCTGCACGCCGCCGATCGTGATCCACCCCGGGATCACGTCCACGTCGGGCGTCGTGGTGCAGGGCGGCCAAGTGAAAGTGGCGACACCGCTCGCGTTAGCGGGCTGAGTGTAGCGCTCCACACGCCGCGGTGTGCCGGCGGCACCCGCAGGGCCGGTTGCCCCGGTGGCTCCTGTCGAGCCCTGTGCGCCTGTCGGGCCGGCGGGTCCGGTTGGTCCCGTCAATCCCTGCGCACTAGCAGGACCGCGCTCACCGGCGGCGCCTGCGGGGCCGGCCGGACCGGGTACGCCCTGAGATCCAGCGTTGCCCTGTGGTCCGGTAGACCCTGCGGGGCCGCGCTCGCCATTCGGTCCAGACGGCCCAGCCGCTCCCGGAAGTCCTCGCTCACCAGGATCTCCTTTCGGTCCGGGTGCCCCGGGCTCGCCCTTCTCGCCGCGCAGCCCTGGCGGGCCGGCGGTCCCGGGCACGCGCGCTGCGGCGGGCGTCGCCAGGAGCGCGCCGCAGAGCGCGATGTGACGCAAGCGCATCAGCCGCCGCTCCCGTACATGAGTTCGAATTCGCAGGTCATGCCGGAGAGGTCGGCCGGGTAGCCGGGAATCGGCACGATCATGATGGAGACGATGCGGTTCGGGCCACCCATCGGGTTGGCGGCGCTGCCCAGGGTCTCTGCGCCGCGGCCGAACCGTGTTCCGCTGAATCGATCGATCGTCCCCGTGCGGGAGGTGACCCGTGCCACGCCCGGGTACTCGGTCGCGACCGCGACCAGCGGCTCGAGCGCCGACACGCTGGTGATCCGGACGTCCGCCGCGGCGCACGGGTTGTAGGCCCGGTAAGTGGTGGTGCCGGCCGGTTGGGTGACGAGGAACTGTTGCGGGGACGAGGTCGCCGGGAAGATGAAGCCGCTGCCGGTCGCCCGGACGAACGGCATGACCATTGTCCGGTTCGGATCGGGGAACGAGACCACTCGGCCATCGGCGCCGTAGATCGCGACCGGCTGCAGCTGCACGCTCTGCGCTGCGCCGGGCGCCACGGTCGGCGGCGGCTCGGCCAGGGCAGGCGCGATGAGCAGCAGGAGCAGGGCGACGAACGGAGCGAAGCGCGCCATGGCGACGTCCTCGGATCAAGCCTGCCAGTTGGCGGCGATGGCGGCCGGCACGCGCTCGGCCCAGGCCCTGGCCGTCGTGTCGATGTCGAGCCGCTTGCGGAGCTTGGCCTGGCGCACCAGGACGAAGATCACCACGAAGGTGCGCCCCTTCGCCGGGCCGGCCTCGCGGATCGGGCGGAAGCTCTTGCGGCGCTGGAAGCGCGCGGCCTGCCGTCGGTAGAAGGCATCGGCGACCAGCACGCCGCCGCTGCGGGTCGGAATGAAGCGCAGCTTGGTGCCGGTCTCCCGCTCCCACGCTGCGGGGGACAGGGTGTTGTCGGTCGAACCCTTCGTGCGCTGCTTCGACAGCTGCCGGACGCCGGCATCGGGCGTCGGGATCGCGAGGTACTGGCCGTTCTTGGCCTTGATCGTCACGCCGCGGTCGAAGGCATCGATCAGCTTCGGGGCGTTCGAGGAGACGTAGGCCGCGGCGTCCGCACTCTCGCCGGTCTTGGGGAAGGTCTGGCCGCGCCACGTATTGGCGAGGCGCGGGCCGAGCCCGGCTTCGCGCACCTCGGCGCGCAGGTCCTCCTTCAACCCGTCGGTGACCTCGCGCATCCCGGCCGTGACCGAGCGGGCGATCTGCACCTCGGTACCGGCGAGCGCACCGCGGATGTCCGGCGCCTGGGCGGTGAGCCTCACGGCCCCTCTTCCTCGAGATCGTCCTCGGCGACCGCCGCCACCTCGCAGGTGCGCACCAGGCGGTGACTGTCGATCGTGGCGAGCCCGATGACTTCGAACAGGCCACCGGGCTCGCCGTCGTCCGCTTCCACCTCGAAGGTGTCCCCCTTGGCCGGGGCCGGCACCTCGGACAGGCGGACGTCGATCAGCATGGCGTCGAGGTCGAAGCGGTTGTCGCCCACCCCGATGACCGCCTCCGGCGAGCGCCGGCGGATGCGGACGAGCAGGCCATCGCCGGCACCGCCCGCGCGCCACACGGCGTCACGACTGAGGTTCGGGTCGAGGACTACCGCGCCGGACGCCTGACCATCTCGCACGAAGGGGTGCTGTCGTGATCACCACCCACATCACCGACCCGCACGTCGCCTGCCGGCATCGTCTCCTGACCGCCTATGCCTGGTTCGTGGCTGCCCGGCCGATCGAAGGGGGTTCGAATCCCACCACTTCCGCCCACAGATCCGCGCTGGCAGCGAACGAGGCGCGGCGCAAAGAAGTCCTGCGCATTCTCGCCCTGCCGGCCCCGGTCACCCCGGACGGTCTGCGCGTCACCGGCTTGGCAATGGCGATAGCGGCCGAGGGGCGCGCTGCCGACAGCGACGCGGGCCTGTACCTGACCCTCGCAGCCCGCGCGATCCTGGGCGCCACCGGAGAGAGCCTGCCGCCGGGGTTCACCGGCTTCGGCGACGAGCCGGATCACGATGACCGCGACCGTGCGGCCTGGACCGGCACCGGCTCGCTCCCCGCCTGGGCGCAGGCCGGCAAGGCCGCGCCGGACGATGCCGACTTCCTGGTGGAGGCACGGGCATGAACGCGGTCGGTCGCATTCCTCCCACCCGCGGCCTCGTCGGGATCGACGTTCTACTGATCGACGGACGCGCCATCCACCTCGACGACATCCCGACCGCCGAGGAGGGGCGCCAGCTGCTGGCGGTCCTCGACGGCGAGATTGCCCGGATCGAGGACCAGCTGTCCGCCGCCGATCTGCGCGGCGCGGACCCGGAATGGCGCCGACGCGCCACCACCGCCCACAAGCGCAAGCGCCGGATCCGCCCGCGGCTGCAGGAGCGGATCGGCACGCTTCGTCGGGCCGAGCGAAACCAGGCGCGTGCCGCCGACACCCTGGCCGCCTCTTCCGCCAAGGACGGCCGGCGCCGCGCCTTCATCCTCGCCGCCCAGGAACTCCTCAGCCATGAGGTCGTGACGGAGGTCTGGGCCCGCGCGGCCGAGATCAAGCCCGACCTGTTCGCCAACGGCATGCCGGCAGGAGGATCGGCATGACCGAACCCGATCCCGTCCACGCGGCCATCGCCACCCATCATGCCGCCTACGACGCGTTTCAGGTCGCGCCCGACGGCGAGGCCGCCATCCTCGCCGAGGAAGCCTACCGAGAGGCCGGCGACGTCCTGGTCACGATGGCCTGCGCCACGCCCGCCGGTGCGGTGCAGCTGCTCGAGCACCTGCGCTGGTGGCTCGCCGAGGAGGTCGCGTTCGCTGACAGCTACGGCCTGACCTACCGGGCCGCGCAGGTCCGCGTCGCCGATCTCACGGCGCTGGCCTGCGCGTGCTGGCCGGTGGCGACGGTGGGCGTGGACCCGATCCACCGGGCCATCGCCACGGCCGAGACCGCGGAGGCGGCCCATACCGCGGCGCTGTCAGGTCTCGACGAAACCAACGACGTGCAGATGCACCGCGCCAACACCGCGGCCGATGCGAGTTCGGCGGCCTTCGAGGCACTGACCGCCGTCATGCCCACTACCCGGGCCGGGCTGTTCGCCCTGGCCGAGTTCTACGCCCGAGAGAGCGAGGAATTCGAGCCGATGTGCGCGGGCGGTCAGTACCTCCAGCACCTCGCGGCCGCCTTGAAGGGGAGTGATTCCACAGGCCTAATGTCAGGCCTCCCTCTGGCAAAAGCTGCCTCAGATCAGCGGCTTATCTGCATGATTCCGCGAGCCGCTGCACACGCCTCTTCATCGGCGAGCGCGCAGTGACGAAGCGCCGCCCGATCGCCGCTCTGATCCTCGCCCAGGTCTATCCAGGCCACCCGATGGCGCGCGGCCACAGCCTCGTGCCGCTCGGGATGCCGCAGGTCGAGTGGCGGGCGGGGCGCGTCCTGCCCCCTACTGCTGAAGGGGAGGAGTAACGTGGAGCGAACGCAGATCCCGGGCGCCTGCCAAATCCTCGGCGTGTCCGCTCGGACCATTCAGCGGCTCGCCACCGCCGGCCTGTTGCCGAGCGCCGTCAAAGTTGGTCGGGTGTGGACGTTCGACATCCAGGCGCTTCGGACCTGGCTGCGCGAACAGGAGGTAAAACCGTGCCAGCGCATCGAAAGAAGGAAGCCCCAGAGGGCTGCTACTGGCGGGGCGAGGTCTTATGGGCTCGCTTCACCGTCGGACGCAAAGAGTACCGTTTCAGCCTCAAGACTGGCGATCCGGCAGTTGCGCGAAATCGCGCGGCAGCAGAGCACGCCCAGATAGTAGCAGCCCATAGCTTCGGGGAGGACCGAAAGCTATGGGCCGACGCCGTGACTGCCTGGGGGCAGTACATGGTGAGCCAAGTCGGCGCCCGGACGTTCGATCGGTATACCAACTCCCTCGACATCATAGACGATCACCTGACCGGACTCCACGTTGACGAGGTGTCCGACGACACGGTGGCGGCCATCGTGCGGGCTCGGCGCGCGGCCGGCGTCTCGACGGCCACCATCCGGCGCGACCTGACCGCGCTGTCCAGCGTCCTCGGCTTCGCCAAGGACGAGAAGTGGCGGAAGGGCAACCCGGCACTCGAGGCGATGCAGAGCCGCCGCCTGAAGGAGCGCCGCGACCCGATCGTGCTGCCGGAGGATCGCGACATCGAGCGGGTGATCGCGCGGGCTCCCGGCCTCTTCGCGCACCTGATCCGGGCAGCACTGCTGACCGGCTGCCGGCAAGACGAGCTCGTGACGCTGGAACGGCGGCACGTCGACCTGAACCGGCGGGCCATCTCGGTCCTCGGCAAGGGCAACAAGCGGCGCGAGGTCGGCCTCACCGAGGCGGCCGTCGAGCTGTTCGCGTCGATCCCGGTCAACCTGGCGACCCGGGCGGTGTTCTGGCACCCGGGCGCGAAGGGCCGATCGGGGGAGCGGGCGCGCGAGGAGCCCGAGCCGGGCCCGTTCATCAACCCGGCCACGCGCTTCTCTTTATATACGCGCAGCGTCGCCGCGGCCGAGGCGGAGGAGATCGCGAAGGCGGCCAAGCGCGGGAAGAAGCTCGAGCCGACGTTCCGGCGCTTCCGGTTCCACGACCTGCGCCACCGCTTCGCGGTCGACTACCTGCGGTCGGGCCGCGGCGGGATCTACACCCGTCAGCAGGAGATGGGGCACGCGAGCATAAAAGTTACCGAACTGTATCTGGCGTTCCTGACCCCCGAAGAGCAGGCGCGAGCCAAGGACATGCCCGCACATCACACGGCACAGGTGCATCGGTTTACGGGATTGACCGGGGCCTAACACATTGCTACGGCTGCGGAATGGATGAAAGCCGCGTTCGTGATCCATTGGTTTTGTAAACCGAAGGTCGGGGGTTCGATCCCCTCCGCCGGCACCAGTTCCTTCGGGCCGCTCGCGCGGCCCGTGCGTCGCGGAGGCCCGATGCCGTCCCTGCTCCGCTCCGCCCTGCCGCTCCTGCTCGCGCTGGTCGCTGGCCGCAGCCAGGCCGCCGACGAGCGGGGTCCCCACCGGAAGCCGGTGGCCGTGGTGGCCGATCGGAGCCTCGCGGTGGCGCCCGGCGCCCGCCTCCTGCTCTTCGCCTCCGCCGACCTCGACGCGCCGCACCCGGAGGTGAGCCGGGCGGTGATCGTGCTGCACGGGCGGCTGCGGGACGCCGACGTGTATTACGCCTCGGCGCTCGCCGCCCGGGAGGCGGCCGGCGCGGCCGGGGCCGGCGCGCTCCTCGTCGTGCCGCAATTCCTCGGCCGGACCGACTGGGAGGCGCACGCCCTCCCGCCGGACGTGCTGCACTGGACGCTCGAAGGCTGGCAGGGCGGGGACGACGCCCTCGGCCCGGCGCCCCTGAGCTCCTTCGACGCCCTCGACGCGATCCTCGCCCGGTTGGCCGACCGGAGCCGCTTCCCGAATCTGTCGCGGATCGTCGTCGCCGGGCATTCCGGCGGCGGGCAGGTGGCGCAGCGCTACGCGATGCTGTCGCGGGCCGGCGACGCCCTGGCGGGACGGGGCATCCGGGTGACCTACGTCGTCGCCAATCCCAGCAGCTACGCCTACGTCACGCCCGAACGGCCCGGCCCGACCGCGGATTGCCGCGGCTACGACAGCTGGAAATACGGTCTGCAGGACCTGCCGCGCTATGCCGGCGGTGCCGCGCCGGCGGCCCTGGAGGCGGCCTACGTCGCCCGGCCGGTGACCTACCTGCTCGGCGGCCTGGACACCGACCCGCACCATCCCGCCCTCGACCGGAGCTGCATGGCGGAGGCGCAGGGGCCGTTCCGCCTGGCCCGCGGCGAGGCCTACTGGGCCGCCCTGCGGGCCCGCCACCCCGACCTGCGCCAGCCCCTGCACGTCGTGCCGGGCGTCGGCCATGACGGGCGCCGGATGCTCGGCTCGGCCTGCGGCCTCTCGGCCCTGTTCGACGCGCCGGGCTGCGGCCCCGGCGAGGCGGCCGGCACGGATCCTGCCAGCGCCCGCCGGACCGACCCCGCGACGCAACCCGCCGCCGCCCCGGCCGGGGCGGCGAGCCCGAGGTAGTTTCCCAGCATGAGCACGCTCCCCAAGGTCGCCTTCATCGGCACCGGCGGCACCCTGTCGTCGGTGGGCCGCGACAGCCTCGACATCCTCGACTACACCGCCACCGGCGAGCGCCTGGAGGCCGAGGAGATCCTGGCGCGGGTGCCGGAGACCCGCGAGGTCGCCGAGGTGGTGCCGGTGCGCTACCGGGCCGTGACGAGCCCGGGAATCGGCTTCTCGGATTGGCGCACCCTGGTGCGGCTCTGCGAGGAGTTGGCGGGCGCCCATCCCGACCTCGCCGGCATCGTCATCGGGCACGGCACCGCCACCCTGGAGGAGACGGCCTACGCGCTGAGCCTGACCCTGACGGTCGACCTGCCGGTGGTGCTGGTGGGCTCGCAGCGCCCGATCAGCGCCCTGTCGAGCGATGCCGGCCTTAATCTCGTGGCGGCCCTGCGCACCGCGGGCGCGCCGGAATCGCGCGGGCGGGGCGTGCTCGTCGTCCTCAACGACGAGATCCAGGCCGCCCGCGAGGTGACCAAGACCTCGGTGACCCGGATGCAGACCTTCCGCAGCCCGGATTTCGGCGTCCTCGGCCAGGTCGACGGGCCGCATGTCCGCTACTACCGCCGGTCCGAGCGCCGTCACGCCCCCGGCACGCCGTTCGACATCCGCACCCTCGACGCCCTGCCGCGGGTCGACATCTCCTACGCCTACGCGGATGCCGACGGCACGGCGGTGCGGGCCTTCGCGGCGGCGGGCGCCCAGGGCATCGTCTCGGCGGGGCTCGCCCCCGGCATGACGCCGCCGGCGGAGGCCGAGGCCCTCGCCGCGGCGGCGGCGAGCGGCATCGCCGTCGTGCAATCGACCCGGGCCGGCAGCGGCGTGGTGCCCTCGACCGTGCGGCTGGCCTCCCACGGCATCGTCCCGGCCGACAACCTGACGCCGCAGAAGGCCCGCATCCTGCTCGCCCTCGCCCTGACGGTCACCCGCGATCCCGCCGCCCTGGCGGAGATCTTCGCGACCTACTGAGCCGGGCCGCGGAGCGCCCACACCATTCCACAAGGCCTTGATGCCGCAGGCGATTGCCAGGCCGACGGGGGCTGCTCTACGCTCCCGGCGCCGAGCCCGGCGACTGCCCCCGCGGTCGGGCTGGCGGCAGGTCGGGCCGGCGCAGTCTGAACACCTCCGTCAGCGCCCGACCTGCTTCACGGGGCCGGGAGGGCGAGGGCGCCCGGCGCAGGCCGAGGGAGAACGCCGATGGTGCGCCTGAACGAGATCCGGGCCGGGGAGGTCGCCGTCGAGGCGCCCCCCGCCACCGATGCCGGTCTCGTCTTCGTCGGCCGCATCCGCACCCCCTGGACCGACCGCCTGGGCTGTCCGCGCCAGGGCAGCCTGGACGGTCCGGCCTGCCGGATCGAGGTCTTTGCCCCCTGGCGCGACGCCCTCGAGGGCGTGACGCTCTACGAGCGGCTCGAAGTGCTGTACTGGCTCGACCGGTCGCGGCGCGACCTCGTGCGCCAGAGCCCCGCCAACGACGGCCGTACCCGGGGCACCTTCTCGCTGCGCTCGCCCGTGCGGCCGAACCCGATCGGCACCAGCATCGTCCGCCTGATCGGGATCGAGGACGGCGTGCTGCACGTCCGCGGCCTCGACTGCCTCGACGCAACACCGCTCCTCGACATCAAGCCGGATCGCAGCCTGTTCGTGCCCCTGGCACCGCCCCAGGCGGGGGACGCGCAGACGGGAGACGCGTGATGCGGGCGGGTCCGGCCGTCGCGATCCTCGCCGCGCTTCTCGGCGCGCCCGCCGCCTCTGCGCAGGCGCCCGCGGCCCCGGCGGCCGATGCCCCGGCGGCCGTCTCGGCCCTGCCGATGCAGGAGGTCGCGCCCGGCCTCTTCGTCTACGCCGCGCCCTACGCCCTGGCCGGGCGGCGCAACGACGGCGCGATCGCCAATGTCGGCTTCGTCATCGGCCGGGACGCGGTGGCGGTGATCGATACCGGCGGCAGCCTGCGGGCGGGGCAGCGCCTGCTGGCCGCCCTGCGCCAGCGCACCGCGCTTCCCGTGCGCTACGTCGTCAACACCCATGTCCACCCCGACCACGTGCTGGGCAACGCCGCCTTCGCGGGGGAGGGGACGACCTTCGTCGGGCACCACGCCCTGCCGGAGGCCTTGAGCGCGCGGGCGGCCGATTACCTGAGGGCCAATGCCGACCTCGTCGGCCCGGACTTCGCCGGCACCCGGATCGTGCCGCCGACGCTCCTCGTCTCGACGAGCCTCGACCTCGACCTCGGCGGGCGGGTGCTGCACCTGGAAGCCTGGCCGACGGCTCATACCAACAGCGACCTGACCGTGCGCGACCGGGAGACCGACACCTGGTTCCTCGGCGACCTCCTGTTCGTCGGCCACGTCCCGGCCCTCGACGGGCGTCTGTCCGGCTGGATCGAGGTCCTGCGCCGCCTGCGGGCCGAGCCGGCCGCCCGGGTCGTGCCCGGCCACGGCCCCGCCTCGGTTCCCTGGCCCGCCGCCGCCGGCCCGATCGACCGCTACCTCGCGGTACTGGAGACCCAGGTGCGGGCGATGGTGCGCGACGGGGTGCCGATCGGCGAGGCGGGGGACGCGGCGCGGACGGAAGCGCAGCACTGGTCGCTGTTCGATGATTTCAATGCCCGCAACGCCACGACCGCCTACCAGGAGCTGGAGTGGGAGTAAGGAGCAGTTAAGCATCCAGATGCGTCCAAGGGCATCGCTTCCGCTGCTGTACGGACGGCAGAGCCGGCTCAACGATGATGCTGCAAGGCACAATACCTATGCTGCCCTGCAGCATGGAAGGTCTCATATACCTTAGTTATGAAATTCGCGCCCGGGTGTCGCAGGCCCGGGGCCGGCTGGTGTGTTGACGGCGCCCCAATTTCTCTTAGAGTTCCTTCAGCTTCGGCTTCAACGGCGCCACCGGGGGAAGGGGGCGCTCGGTTCGCAAACACGGCAGGGGCCCGTCCGGCCCTCTCGTGCCAGGGTTCCTGGCGGCCGGTTGTGACACGCTGACGAGGCCAACGACATCCCCAAACGCAAACAACAGGAACCGGCCCGATTCGTCCCATTGCGGATGTCGGGATCAATGCACCTGTCGGAGGAATCCATGAGAGCGGTCCATCTCCTTGCGGTGAGCGCGGGCATCCTCGGCGCCGTCCCGGCCCTCGCCAACGAAGACGTGCTGAAGCGCACGGCCAACCCGGCCGAGCAGGTTCTCCAGACCGTCGACTACGCCAATACGCGCTTCTCGAAGCTCGACCAGATCAACACCGGCAACGTCAACAAGCTGCAGGTGGCCTGGACCTTCTCGACCGGCGTCCTGCGCGGCCACGAGGGCTCGCCGCTGGTCATCGGCGACGTGATGTACGTCCACACGCCGTTCCCGAACATCGTCTACGCGCTCGACCTCAACCAGGATGGCAAGATCCTGTGGAAGTACGAGCCGAAGCAGGATCCGAACGTGATCCCGGTGATGTGCTGCGACACGGTGAACCGCGGCCTCGCCTATGCCGACGGCGCGATCTTCCTGCACCAGGCCGACACCACCATCGTGTCGCTCGACGCCAAGACCGGCAAGGTGAACTGGTCGGTCCAGAACGGCGATCCGAAGATCGGCGAGACCAACACCGCCACCGTGATGCCGGTGAAGGACAAGCTGATCGTCGGCATCGCGGGCGCCGAGTACGGCATCCGCGGCCACATCACCGCCTACGACCTCAAGACCGGCAAGCAGGCCTGGCGCGCCTACAACCTCGGCCCGGACGCCGAGATGAAGATCGACCCGGAAAAGACCACCGAGCTCGGCAAGCCGGTCGGCAAGGACTCGTCGATCAAGACCTGGGAAGGCGACCAGTGGAAGACCGGCGGCGCCTCGACCTGGGGCTGGTACTCCTACGACCCGAAGCTGAATCTGGTCTATTACGGCACCGGCAACCCCTCGACCTGGAACCCGAAGCAGCGCCCGGGCGACAACAAGTGGTCGATGACGATCTTCGCCCGTGACGCCGATACCGGCGTGGCGAAGTGGGTCTACCAGATGACCCCCCACGACGAGTGGGACTACGACGGCATCAACGAGATGATCCTCACGGATCAGAAGATCGACGGCAAGGAGCGCCCGCTCCTGACCCACTTCGATCGTAACGGCTTCGGCTACACCCTGGACCGCGCCACCGGCGAGCTGCTCGTCGCCGAGAAGTACGATCCGGCGGTGAACTGGGCCACCAAGGTCGACCAGGACAAGTCCTCGAAGACCTACGGCCGTCCGCTCGTCGTCGCCAAGTACTCGACCGACCAGAACGGCGAGGACACCAACTCGAAGGGCATCTGCCCGGCGGCGCTCGGCTCCAAGGACCAGCAGCCGGCGGCCTACTCGCCCAAGACCAACCTGTTCTACGTGCCGACCAACCACGTCTGCATGGACTACGAGCCGTTCCGGGTGAGCTACACCCCGGGCCAGCCCTATGTCGGTGCGACCCTGTCGATGTACCCGGCGCCCAACAGCCACGGCGGCATGGGCAACTTCATCGCCTGGGACGGCACGGCCGGCAAGATCAAGTGGTCGAACCCCGAGCAGTTCTCGGTGTGGTCGGGCGCTCTGGCCACCGCGGGTGACGTGGTGTTCTACGGCACGCTCGAGGGCTACCTGAAGGCGGTCGACGCCAAGACGGGCAAGGAACTCTACAAGTTCAAGACCCCGTCGGGCATCATCGGCAACGTGATGACCTTCCAGCACAAGGGCAAGCAGAACATCGCCGTCCTGTCGGGCGTCGGTGGCTGGGCCGGCATCGGCCTCGCGGCCGGCCTGACCGACCCGAATGCCGGCCTCGGCGCGGTCGGCGGCTACGCCGCCCTGTCGAGCTACACCAACCTCGGCGGTCAGCTCACCGTCTTCAACCTGCCGAACTGATCGTCCGGCGCGGGCGGAGGCGCGAGCCGCCTCCGCACCTCAGACCTAAGTCCGGGCCGGCGCGGGTATCCGCGCCGGCCTCCTTATGATTAGATTATCATCAGGACCGCGGGACGCCGACTATGCCGGCCGCGGCCCAATGATATCAGGGAGAAGCGTCCTTTGCGTCACCTCAGCAAAGTTGTTCTGCGGCCCCTCGCGGCCGGCCTCGCCCTAGCAGCCGTGGCCACGGTTGCCGTACATGCTGAGGATGCCAAGAAAGCCGATGCCAAGCCGGATCCGGCTCTCGCCAATCAGCTCAACCCCAACGACAAGACCGCCGAGCCCGACGAGAAGCTGCTCGCCAAGGACGCCGCCGTGAAGGTGGAGGACGGCAAGTATTTCGACGCCGCCGGCAGCCCGACCTTCCACATCACCGACAACGGCAAGAAGGTCGACTGGTACACCTATTCGGGTTACCGCCGCTATCACGCCGAGTGCCACGTCTGCCACGGCCCGGACGGCATGGGCTCGACCTACGCCCCGGCCCTGAAGGACTCGCTGAAGTACCTCTCCTACGAGGAGTTCGTCGGCATCGTCGTCGGCGGCAAGCAGGACGTGAACTCGTCGACCCAGAAGGTCATGCCGGCCTTCGGCGACAACAAGAACGTCACCTGCTACATGGACGACCTCTACGTCTACCTGAAGGCGCGCGCCGCCGGTGCCATGGGCCGCGTGCGCCCGGGCGAGAAGGAGGACAAGCCCGAGGCGGCCCGCAAGCAGGAGAAGGAGTGCCTCGGCGGCTGATGACGCGAGCCCTCACCCTGGCGGCCGGCCTCGCGCTGGCCCTCGCGGGTCCGGCACGGGCGCAGTCCCTGCCGGACCTCGTCACCACGGACGCCCTGCGCGTCTGCGCCGATCCCGGCAACATGCCGTTCTCGGAGCGCCAGGGCGACGGGTTCGAGAACCGCATCGCGGCGATCCTCGCCGACGAGCTGAAGGTGAAGCTCCGGTACTACTGGCTGACCCAGGGTCCGGGCTTCGTCCGCAACACCCTGGGCTCCGGGCTCTGCGACGTCATCGTCGGCTCGGCCTTCGGCACCGAACTCGTCCAGAGCACCAACCCCTATTACCGCTCGACCTACGTGCTGGTCTCCCGCCCCGGCACCTTTCCGGGCCTGACCGGGCTCGACGACGAGCGCCTCAAGGGCAAGCCGATCGGCGTGATCGTCGGCACGCCCCCGGTCGAGCGCATGGGCGCGGTCGGTCTCGTGCCGACGATGAAGCCTTATCCGCCCTACCAGTTCGATCCCTCGCGCAAGCACCAGACCGTCTCGGCCGAGATCGTGGCCGACGTGGCCGCGGGCAAGCTCGACGCCGCGGTGCTCTGGGGGCCCGCCGCCGGCTGGCTGGCCAAGGAGGCGGGCAGGCAGGCGGGCAAGGAAGCGAGCAAGGAAACGGGCAAGGAGGGCGGCCTGGACGTAGTGCCGCTGCTGCGCGAGCCCGATCGTCCGCCGCTCGCCTACCGCATCGCCATGGGGGTGCGACACGGCGAGAACGAGTGGAAGCGGGTCCTCAACACCGCGCTCCGCAAGCGCCGGGCCGAGATCGAGGCGGTGCTGCGCGACTACGCGGTGCCGCTCCTCGACGAGGAGGAGAACAAGCTGCTGCCGGCGGAACGCAAGCCGTGAGATGGGCGCTCGCGGCGGGTCTCGCGGCGCTCCTGCTCGTGGCGCCCGCCGCCTGGGCCGCCCCGCCGGAGCCCGACGGCTACCGTCTCGAGGATTTCCGCAGCCCGACGCCGGCCGCGCTCGCGGGCGCCGTGACGGTGACCACGGCGCAGGCCGAGCGGCTGTGGCGCGAGGGCGCCGCCTTCGTCGACGTGCTGCCGCGTCCGCCGCGGCCGACCACGCTGCCGCCCGGCACGATCTGGCGCGACCCGCCGCACGACAGCATCCCGCGGGCGCTCTGGCTGCCCAATACCGGATTCGGCGCGCTGGCGCCGCAGACCGAGGACTATCTCCGGCACGGCCTCGCGGCCGCCACCGACGGCGACACAGCCAGGCCCATCGTCCTGTTCTGCCAGCGGAACTGCTGGATGTCCTGGAACGCCGCCAAGCGGGCCCTCGCCCTCGGCTACCGCGACGTCCACTGGTATCCGGACGGCACCGACGGCTGGGCCGAGGCCGGCCTGCCCCTGGTGCGGGCCGAACCCGCCGCCCCCTGACGCGGGCCCCCGGTAGGAGCTTCTTCAAGCCCCCGCGGGGGCTTCGTTCGAGCCCCCGGCAGGGTCCTGACGCAGGCCCGCCGCTGTGGCATGGGTCTCCCCGATCGAAAAGCCGGGAGACCCGTCATGACCGTCGAGCGCGTCGCCATCGTCACCGCCGGGGGCAGCGGCATGGGGGCCGCCGCGGCCCGCAAGCTCGCCGCCGACGGGTTCCGGGTCGCGATCCTGTCCTCCTCGGGCAAGGGCGAGGCCCTGGCCGAGGAGCTCGGCGGGGTCGGCGTGACGGGCTCGAACCGCTCACCGGAGGATCTCGCCCGCCTCGTCGCGCGCACGATGGAGCGGTGGGGGCGGGTCGACGTCCTCGTCAACAGCGCCGGCCACGGGCCCAAGGGCCCGCTCCTCGAGCTCACCGACGAGGACTGGGCCCGAGGCATGGAGGTCTACTTCCTCAACGTGGTGCGGCCGACCCGCCTCGTCACGCCGATCATGCAGCGCCAGGGCGGCGGCGCGATCATCAACATCTCGACCTTCGCGGCCTTCGAGCCGGAGCAGGCGTTTCCGACCTCCGGCGTCTTCCGGTCGGGACTCGCCGCCTTCACCAAGCTGTTCGCCGACCGCTACGCCGCCGACAACATCCGCATGAACAACGTCTTGCCGGGCTTCGTCGACAGCCTGCCGGAGAAGCCGGGCATCCGCGAGCGCATCCCGCTCGGCCGCTACGGCAGCGCCGACGAGATCGCCGCCGTCGTCGCCTTCCTGGCCTCCCCGGGCGCGGGCTACATCACCGGGCAGAACCTGCGGGTCGACGGGGGCATCACCCGCTCGGTGTGAAGAGGGCCGGGCGCTTACGCGGCGCCCTCGACCGGCTCGATCCCGCTGCGATCGAGCCGGGCCAGAGCCTGCGCCACCGTCTCGCCGCCGATCACGAGGTCGGGGGCGATCTCGGCGAGCGGCACCAGCACGAAGGCGCGCTCCCGCAGGAAGCGGTGGGGCAGCACCAGGCGCTCGTCGGCGACGGTGGCGCCGGCAACGTGCAGCACATCGATGTCGATCGCCCGCGGGCCCCAGCGCCGCTCGCGCACCCGGCCGAGCCGCGCCTCGATCGACAGGCAGGTCTCCAGCAGGGCGTGCGGCGAGAGGGCGGTCTCGATCCCGAGCGCGCCGTTGAGGAACCAGTCCTGGTCGGTGTCGCCCCAGGGCGGGGTGCGGTAGTTGCGCGAGCGCGCCGTGACGGCGATGCCGGGCGACGCGGAGAGCGCCGCCACGGCGGCGTCGAGCATCGCGGCCTTGTCGCCGAGATTGCTGCCGAGCCCCAGATACGCCGCGGCCCGCATCCCCTCGGCCGAATTCCCCTCAGGCATGCCGGGTCCTCGTGATCTCGACCGCGACCCCGTCGAGGACGAGCGGCACCGGGGCGCTCGGCTTGTCGATCCGCACCGTCAGCGCATCGAGCTGGGGGAAGGCGGCCAGCGCCTCCGCGCAGATCGTCTCGGCCAGGGCCTCGATCAGCCGGAACCGGCGCTCGGTGGCGATGCGGTGAGCGAGGCCCGCGAGGTCGGCATAGCTCACCGTGGCGCCGATCTCGTCGCATCGACCGGCCTCGCCGAGATCGAGCCGGGCCTCCAGCGAGAGGTAGAAACGCTGGCCGAGGGTCTCTTCCTCCGGCAGCACGCCGTGGCGGGCGAAGACCGCGAGGCGGTGGATCAGGATACGGTCCCGGGACTCAGGCACGATGTCAGGCTCCGGCGCGGGAGGCGGGGCGCGTGATCGCATCGACGACCTGGCAGGCCTCGACATGCGGGCGCACGTCGTGGACCCGCACGATGTCGGCCCCGAGGGCCGCCGCCGCGACATGGGCGGCGATCGAGCCGAACAGGCGGTCGGCGGGCGCGGTGGCGGCGTTGTGGATGCGCCCGAGCACCGACTTGCGCGACACGCCGACGAGGAGCGGGAAGCCCAGTGCCCGCAATTCCGGCAGGCGCCGCAGGGCCTCGAGGTGCTGCTCCCAGCTCTTGCCGAAGCCGACCCCCGGATCGAGCACGATGTCGCGGTCGGGAATGCCGGCCTGGCGGGCGATGGTGAGCGAGCGCTCGAAGAAGGCCCGCATCTCGTCCACGATGTCGAGGCTCGGATCGATGGTCTCGCGGTTGTGCATCACCACCACCGGGGCGCCGTGATGGGCCGCCACCCGGGCGATCTCCGGCTCGCGCTGCAGGCCCCAGACGTCGTTGACGATCCGCGCGCCGGCCTTCAACGCGACATCGGCGGTCGCGGCCTTGTAGGTGTCGATCGAGATCGGCACGGAGAGGGTGGGGGCGAGCGCCCGGATCGCCGGCAGCACCCGGGCCTGCTCCTCGTCGGCCGGGACCGGGACGTGACCGGGCCTCGTCGATTCGCCGCCGATGTCGAGGAGCGCCGCGCCTTCCTCCACCAGCCGGGCGGCCTGGTCCCGCGCGGCGTCGAGATCCTGGAAGCGGCCGCCGTCGGAGAACGAATCCGGGGTGACGTTCAGGATGCCCATCACCAGGGTGCGGCGGCCGAGATCGGGCAGCAGGGCGGCGAGTGCGGTCAAGGGCCTTGTCCTCGGGCGGGAGACCGGCCCGGGATAGGCCGGCCCGGGCGTGGGTGCAACGGCGCCGGGGCGATCACCCTTCGGAGAGGATCGCTGCGAAACGGCGCGCCGTCAGGTCCTTATCCTGGCGTCGGGGCGAACGGGCCTCTACATTGGTTCAAGCATCCGGCTCACGCAGCGGATGACGCGCGAGAGAGGCCCGCCAGGGTCCGCCGCCGGAGAGAACGCCATGAAGAACGGCAAGAGGAACGCCAGGAAAGCCGGAATCGGCGCGGGACTGGCCTCGGCCCTGGTCGTCGGGTCGGCCCTCGCGGGGCCGGCGCGGGCCGAGACGGTCGCAGCCACGGGTTCTGCACAGACGGGCCCTGTACCAACGAGTCCTGCACCGACGAGTCCTGCGCCGGCGAGCGCCGTTGCCGCGCAGACGAGCCCCCCGCCGGCGGCGCCACGGCCCTCGCCGTTGCAGGAGGATCGGCCCGAGACCACCTGGCAGGAGTTGCGCGCGAGCGTGACCGGCGACAAGCCGCTGGGCGACGGCACCGGGCTCGTCACCCTGGAGGCGCCCAAGCGCGCCGAGGACGCCGCCATCGTGCCGATCACCCTGCGGATCGCCGTGCCCGAGGGCGACCCGCGGCGGGTGAAGGCCCTGACCCTGGTGGTCGACGACAATCCCTCTCCGGTGGTCGGCACCTTCCGGTTCGCCGAGGGCCAGCGCCATTTCAACCTCTCGACCCGGATCCGGGTGAACTCCTATTCCTACGTCCGCGCCATCGCCGAGACCGAGGGGGGCGCGCTCTACATGACCCGCGTCTTCGTCAAGGCCTCGGGCGGCTGCTCGGCCCCCGCCCTCAAGGACCCGGTGGCCTCCACCGCCCATCTCGGCGAGATGCGGTTCCGCAGCTTCGCCGAGCGCGGCGAGGCCCAGGTCCAGGTTCGCCACCCGAACTATTCCGGCCTGCAGATGGACCAGCTGACCCGGACCTACACCCCGGCCTGGTTCGTCGAGAACATGACCGTGCGCCAGGGCGACAAGCCGGTCTTCACCATGACCGGCGGCATCTCGATCAGCGAGGATCCGACCTTCCGATTCTCCTTCGCGCGCAACGCCGAGCCGGTGACGGTCACCGCCAAGGACACCGAGGGGCGGGTCTTCACGCAGACCTTCCCGGCGGCGAACGGGACCTGACGGCGCATCCGGCATCGGGAGGATCCGGCGATGCGGCTCGGCTACGTGATCCTGTCCGTGCCGGACGTGGCGGCGAGCGTCGCGTTCTATGGGCGCGCCTTCGGGCTCGCGCCGTGCTTCGTCCACAACAGCGGACAAGACGCCGAGCTCGAGACCGGCGGAACGGCCCTGGCCTTCGCGGAGGAAACCTTCGTCGCCGAGACCTGCCCGGGTTTCCGCCCGAACCGCCGGGGCGGGGCGCCGGCGGGCTTCGAGGTCGGCCTCATCGCCAACGACGTCGCCGCGGCTTTAGCTCGGGCG
This sequence comes from Methylobacterium indicum, assembly GCF_001043895.1. Classification (GTDB taxonomy): domain Bacteria; phylum Pseudomonadota; class Alphaproteobacteria; order Rhizobiales; family Beijerinckiaceae; genus Methylobacterium; species Methylobacterium indicum. The sequence goes on along the minus strand of NZ_JTHF01000058.1, from coordinate 8,764 downwards.
GTGGCGGCCGGCGCGCTGCCGGTCGCCGCGCCGGTGACCAAGCCCTGGGGGCAGACCGTCGCCTACGTGCGGGACGGCGACGGGGTGCTGGTGGAACTGTGCGGCGCCATGGGCGGCTGAGCTCCGGCGGCGCCGGAACGCCGCCTCGCCCTCACCGCCCCGTCTGCCGGTAGCAGCGGATCTCCGCCTCGGCCTGGGCCCGGCGCAGCTCCGCCACCTTGTCGTCGAACATCTTGGTCGAGCGGAACTCGTTGGCGCGTTGGCCGATGCCCTGGCGCATGCCCAGGATCGTCGAGGCCTCGACGTACTTGTCGTAGGGCAGGATCGCCGCGATGGCGTCGATCGAGCAGGCGCATTTCGTGAGCGCCTCCCGGGTCTGGCCGTTGGCCGCCATGCAGCCGAAGACGTAATCGGCCCGGGCCTCGGTCGGGTAGTCGTTGTCGTCGGCGCGCGCGGCGGTCTGCCCCGCCACGGAGGCAACCAGCCCCGCCGCGAGGGCGAGGCCGCCGAGGCGCACCGCCTTAGCCAGCATTCGGTTCATAGGTCAGCGTTTCCTGGAGCAGGATTCCGCCCTCCGGATTGGTGGCCCGGGCGTCGATCGAGACGATCTGGCCGGGCACGGCGGGGGAGAGCACGAAGGTATAGGTCAGGCTGTCGAAGCCGCGCAGCCGGTCGCGCACCGGGTCGTCGACGAAGGGCCGCGCCACGATCCGCCAGCCCGGCTTCTTGGCGCCGTCCACATCCACCTCGGTCGCGGTCACGCTGGCGCTCTCGCGCAGCGCCCGCCGGATGCCGTTCTTGATGTAGCGCGGATTGCCCTTGAGCACCTTGGCGAGATCCTCGAGGTGATGCTCGAGGAAGCGCACCAGCACCGGGTTGCCCGGAAAGTCCTGGTAGGTCGCGGTCGGCATCCGGCGCTCGCCGGAGAACATCTCGACCCGCAGGTTGCGCGTGTCCGGCTTCTCGCCCGCGCTCACCTCCTCGCGGATCCGGTCCTCGATCGGCGGCCCGAACGGGGCACCCTCGATGCCGCTGAAACGGGTGTAGCGGTAGTTCAGCGCCTGCCCGACCGGGGCGTTGCCGATCTGGTTGGTCTCGAACAGGAGAGTGGTGGGGTTGGGCGGCGCATCCGTCTGTACCGCGTTCGGCTGCACGGTGTCCTTGGATGCGGTGCCCTTGGATGCGGTATCCTGGGGTCCGGTCTCCTTCGGCGCGGCCGTCGCATCGGGCGCGGCACCTTTGCCGGGCGTGGCGTCCTGCGCGGACGCGGCCCCCGCGAGGCCGGCGGCCAGGGCGGCAACCAGGACGAGACGTCTCTTCACGCGGGCGCTCCCTCGGGCGTGGCGACGCGGGGCGCGCCGCCGATGGTGCGATACTGGTAGTCGGGCGCCGTCTCCAGCGCCGATTCGGCCACTGCCAGGGCCTGGACCTTGCCGTGGAGCGGCGAGAGCGAGCAGGCCGGATCGGTGGCGGCGGCGTCGCCGGCCAGCGCCAGCGCCTGGCAGCGGCAGCCGCCCCAATCCTTCTCGCGCCGGTCGCAGGAGCGGCAGGGTTCCTGCATCCACTCGGTGCCGCGATAGGCCCGGAAGGCGGGCGAGTCCGCCCAGATCTCCGCCAGGGCATGATCCTGGACGTGCCAGAATTCGAGGCCGGGAATCGTCTCGGCGGCGTGGCAGGGGAGCACCTTGCCGGTGGGCGTGACGTTCATCAGCCGCCGGCCCCAACCGCCGGCGCAGGCCTTCGGGTACTTGGCGTAGTAGTCCGGCACCACGAGGTCGATGACGAGCTGACCTTTCAGCCGCTCGCGCGCCTCCTCGACGGTACGGATCGAGCGGTCGACGTCGGGTTTCGCCGGCATCAGGGCAGCGCGGTTGACATAGGCCCAGCCGTAATACTGGGTGTGGGCCACTTCGAGCCGCTTGGCGCCGAGGCGGACCGCCAGGTCGATCAGCGCCGGCACCTCGGCGATGTTGCCGCGGTGGATCACGGCGTTCAGGGTCAGCGGCAGGCCGAGCGCCGTCACCCGTTCGGCGAAGGCGAACTTTTGCGGCTGCGCGTCCTTGAGGCCGCCGATCCGCTCGGCATTGCCGGCTTCCGCCGCCTGGACCGAGAGCTGGACGTGGTCGAGCCCGGCCTCCGACAGGGCGTCGAGCTTCCCCAGCGCGCCCGCCACCCCGGAGGTGATCAGGTTCGAGTAGAGGCCGAGCTCGGCGCAGGTCCGGGTGATCTCGACGATGTCCTGGCGCGCCGTCGGCTCGCCGCCCGAGAGGTGGACGTGGAGCACGCCCAACGCCGCGGCTTGCGTCAGCACCCGCTGCCAGGTCGCGGTGTCGAGCTCGGCCGACCGCCGGTCGAGTTCGAGCGGGTTCGAGCAGTACGGGCAGCGCAGCGGGCAGCGATGCGTCAGCTCGGCCAGAAGCCCGATCGGAGCGGGCAGGGGCGGGCGGGCGACGGCGTCCGAGACGGCGTTCATGGTGGCTCTCCCTGGCTCTGCGCCCGCGGCGTCACGCGGCCGGCACGGTCTCGAGCACGCGCTTCACGAGGAGGCCGTCGAGCATCGCGATCACGTCGGGCTCGATGACGCCGCGGTCGGCCTCGTATTGCTGCGCCAGCGCCTCCGCGATGGCGCGGATGCTGCGGGTGCCGTCGACGAGGGTCAGGACCGCGACCGCGTTCGGGTCGAGGTCGAAGGTCCGCTCGGGCGCCAGCAGGACATGGGCGTCGCGCACCGTGTCGTGGCGGAGCCGCACCCCGCGGGGCAGGCGCGGCACGCTGTCGGGGGTCAGGCTCACGCGGCGGCACTCCCGATCGCGTCCGCCCGCAGGCCCTCGCCCGGCCGCCAGGCATCGGGCGGGATCATCCCGGGCGACACGTAGGCGAAGTAGAGCGCGTCGAGCTGGGTCCAGAGCACGCTGCACTTGAAGCGCAGGGCGTCGAGCGCCTGACGCTGCTGCTCCGGCGTCACGGCGTGGCGCACGACGTAGTCGAGGGCGAAGTCGGCGTCCCGCGGCGCCTGGGTCAGGCGCTTGTCGAAATAGGCCAGGGTCTCGCGGGTGATGAAGTCGTAGTTCTTCAGCATCCCGGCGACGCGCTCCGAGATGATCGTCGGCGAGAACATCTCGGTGAGCGAGGAGGCGATGGCCTCGAGCAGCGAGCGCTCGGCGACGAAGTGGACATAGGCCTCGACCGAGAAGCGGGTGGCCGACAGGATGCCCCGCGTCGAGAGCACGTAGTCGCGCTCGAAGCCGACGCCCTCGGCGAGCTTCAGCCACCGCTCGATGCCGCCGTCGCCGTCGTGGTCGCCGTCATGGTCGACGATGCGCTGGCGCCAGACCCGGCGCAGCGCCGCATCCGGCAGGCGCGCCAGCAGGGTGGCGTCCTTCACCGGAATCATCGCCTGGTAATAGTAGCGGTTGAGCGCCCAGGCCCGGACCTGGTCCTTGTCGAGCTTGCCGTCGTGCAGGAGCCGGTGGAACGGGTGCAGGTTGTGGTAGCGCCGCGCGCCGATGTCGCGGAGCGCCGCCTCCAGCTCGGCCGGCGAGAGCAGGCGGTCGGAGGCCTCGGCCGGCGGCAGGGGCATCGAGAGGGCAGTGGTGGCAAGGGAAGCGGGCATGGCGTCGGGCGTCCTGGCGTATCCGGTTTCTTCGTTGTCCGTGATCCCGTGGGAGGGACATTGATCCGCCTCAAGGGACGGTCAAGGGCGACCAAAGTGCCTCTGCAACCAGAGTGCTTGCGGGACAATGTCCCGATGGGAAGAACGCGGGGTTCCCCTCTCCCCGCGCCTGTTTCCGTCGCCGAACAGCCGCGCCTCCGGCGGAAGCCGTCCCGCGACCGTCCTGGACGGGACCGACCGCGACGCTCCTCACAGGCTCAGCGCCAGCCCGTCATGCGCCACGACCCAGCCGGCGGCCTCGATGCCGCGGCGCTCGGGCGAATCCTCGACCAGCACCGGGTTGGTGTTGTTGATGTGGACGAAGACCCTTTGGCCGATCGGCACCTCGGCGAGCGCCGCCACCGAGCCGCCGTCGCCGGTCATCGGGACGTGGCCCATGCGCCAGCCGGTCTTGGTGCCGACGCCAGCCCGGATCATGTCGTCATCGGCGAGCACGGTACCGTCGAAGAGAAGCGCGTCGACGCCCGAGAGGCGGTCCTTGAGCCCATCCGTGACCCGGGCGCAGCCCGGCACGTAGGCGAGGCGCCTGGCCCCGGCCACGATCATCGCGCCGACCGTGCTCTCGGTCTCGGCGCCGATCTCCGGCGTGCCGTCCTCGAGCCACAGCGGCACCTTGCCGGGAACCGGAAACAGGGTGACGGAAAGGCCCGGGACCGGCGAGAAGGTCTCGTTGAGGGCGATCTCGGTGCGATCGACCACGCCCGGGGCCATCACGTCGAAGACGCGGTTCGCCGCGATCGAATCGAGGATGCCGCGGGTCGCGTGCAACCGGAAAGGCTGGCCCTCGCGCAGGGTGAGCAGGCCCGCGACGTGGTCGACGTCGCCGTTGGTGAGCAGCACGGCCTTGATCGGCGAGTGGCGCAGGCCCTCGCGCGGGTGCAGGGCCGGGGTATCGAAGAGCTGCTGGCGGATATCCGGCGAGGCGTTCACCAGGAGCCAGTCATCGCCGTCGGCGGAGACGGCCAGGCTCGACTGGGTGCGCGGCAGGACGCGGCGGTCTCCCGATCGCGCCATGGCGCAGATCGGGCAGCGACAGTTCCACTGCGGTACGCCTCCGCCCGCACCGGAACCCAGAACGATGGCCTGCATGGTCCGTCCCGGTGCGGTGGCAAGACCCCTTAGTTGAAGGGATCGATCTCGGCGGACTCGTAGCTGGTGACTTCCATGCCGACACAGACCTCGGCGACGACGGGCATCGACCACTTCATGGTACTTCTCCACAGAACGTGAGGGAAATGTCCGACCCGAACGGGCCGGCGGACGAGAGCTTCGAGGCCGGGCGCCATCCGGCGAGGACCGCCGGAGGCGCTTAGGGCGAACCCTTAGTTGAAGGGATCGATCTCGGCGGACTCGTAGCTGGTGACTTCCATGCCGACGCAGACCTCGGCGACGACGGGCATCGACCACTTCATGGCGTTTCTCCTGATCGGCGGAAACCTCTAAGAGTTTCCTAAGATGTTGAGATGACAGTGATTTTCTGTCACTCAGGATATATCGGCAATCGCGGCTCGGAGCGCAAGCGCTATTTTGCCGATTTCCCGGGGCGAGAGGGGCACGCTTTTCTCAGACCGGTCTTATTGTGCAGGACGGGCATGGATTTAGCCCGCATCGATTGCGTACAAAATAATTTCGTCACTGACGAAATCCGGCCTCGTGCAGGTCGAGCATGAAGCCGCGGCCGCGCACGGTGACGAGGCTCGGGCCGCCGGCCCGGGCGATGTCGCCGAGCTTGGTGCGCAGGTAGCCGACATAGACGTCGACCACGTTGAGGGAGAGGCCGCCCTGGCTCGCCCAGAGCCGGTCGAAGATGTCGCCCCGCGTGACCGGACGGCTCGCCTGCTCCATCAGGATCGCCAGGAGCTCGGCCTCGCGCTGGGTCAGGCGGGCGGTGGTCTCGCCGAAGCGGACCTGCCGCGTCGCGAGGTCGAGGGAGAGCCGCCCGGCGGTCATGAGGGTGCGGGCCCCGCCCGCCGAACGCCGCCGCTGCAGGTGGACGCGCAGGCGCGCCAGCAACTCGTCGAACACGAACGGCTTGACGATGTAGTCGTCGGCCCCGACCGACAGGCCCTCGACCCGGTCGCCGACCTCGTCCTTGGCGCTGAGAAACAGGATCGCGCCGGGATAGCCGCCCTCGCGCAGGGAGCGGCAGACGTCCTGGCCGCTGCCGTCCGGCAGCATGTTGTCGAGGAGCACCGCCTCGGGCACGCGCTCGCGGGCCGCCGACAACGCCTCGTCGACGCCGCCCGCGAGATCGACCGCGAATCCTTCCGCGCTCAGGCCCCGGGCCAGCATGGCACGGATGTCGCCGTCGTCCTCGACGATCAGAACGCTGTTCATGATTGCCCCCGGGTGCCCTCGAGTCGGCTGGTGCCCTCGGGTCGGCTGGTGCCCTTTGGTCGGCTCATGCCGCGTCCTCCCTCATGTCCTCGCCGGGCAGGTCCAGGACCACCCGGGCCCCGGCCGCCCGGCCGTCCGTGCCACCCGTCGCCGGGGGTAGGGTTTCGAGCCGGATCTCGCCATCATGGCGCTCAACGACCCAGCGCGCCAGTGCGAGCCCGATCCCGAATCCGGCCGAGACGGCGCCCCGCGCCTCGCCGCGCCGGAAGCGCTCGAACAGGGCTTCGGCCTCCGGCGGGAAGCCCGGCCCGTCATCCGCCACCGTGATGCGGGCGCCGAGGCCGGCGTCGCGGGCCGAGAACCCGACCCGCACCCGGGTCGCCCCGGCGGCGTGCCTCAGGGCGTTGTCGATCAGCCCCTCGACGATCTGGCGCAGCCACTCGGCATCGGCCACGACCTCGACATCCGTCGGGCTCGGCTCGAGCGCGAGGTCGATCCGGCGGCGCTTCGCCTCCGGGGCGCAGCTCTCCACCGCCTCGGCGAGGATCGTCGCGAGGCCGACCGGCCGGCGCTCCAGCTCGATCTGGCCGGATTCCGAGCGGGCGACCCGCAGCATGTCGCCGACCCGGCGGTGCAGCCTCAGCGCCCGCTTGCGGATGGTGGCGATGACCGGCCGGAAGGCGTCGGGCGTGTCGGGGGAGCGGGCGGCGAGGTCGCATTCGCCGAGGATGACGGTGAGCGGCGTGCGCAGCTCGTGGCTGACATCGGCGAAGAAGCGCCGGCGCGAGCGGTCGATCTCCTCGAGCCGGGCGTTGGCGGCGCGCAGGTCGGCGGTGGCGCGGGCGACGATTTCTTCCAGGGCGGCCCGGTCGTCGGCGACCCGGGCCTCGCGCCGCTTCAGCCGCGCCGCCATCCGGTTGAAGCTGGCGACGAGCAGGCCGAGCTCGTCGCGGCTCGCCACCGGCAGCCGGGTGTCGAGTTCGCCCCGGCCGATGGCGGCCGCGCCGGCCCGGATCGCCTCGATCCGGCGCAGGATCGGCCGGGTCAGGCTCTGGTGCAGCAGCAGCAGCAGGATCACGATCAGCCCGGCCGCGGCGAGCGCGACGCCCCGCATCCGCCCGGCCAGGGTGCGCACCTCGGCGGCGGAGGCCTCGACGGCCCGGCGCTCGGCCTCGACCAGGAAGGTGAGGGGCTGGCCGGTCATCGCCCCGAAGGCGTTGAGCGCCCCCCGGATCGCGTCGGCGCGGCGGGCCGGATCGGGCTCGCGCTGGATCTGCGCCACCTGCCGGTCGAGGGTGGCGCGGGCCGCCCGCAGGCGGGCGAGGGGCCGGGCGCGGGCCGTGTACTGGGTGCGGTCGAGGACGCCGCCGGAGCCGGCGACCGCGCGGCTGAGGCCGTCATCGACCGCGATCAAGGCCCGGTCGACCTCGTTGCGGGCATTGGCCAGCCGCTCGGGCCGGCCCGGATTGTCGCCGACCGCCTCGATCGCCGCGAGACCGAACTCGGTCAGGCGGCCGGACAACTCGGCGATCAGTTCCAGGCGGACCTGCGCGTCGAGCGTCGCGTCGAGCGTGCGCTCGGCGGTGTGGAGCGCTCCATAGAGGCCGATCGCCGCCAGCACCACCAGGGCCGCCGCGCTCCCGACGAGCAATCCGAACCGTAGCCTGAGCGATCCCATCCCGGCGCCGTCCTCCCACGTCTCCCGCCTGCCGCTTCCATCCTGCACGGAATCGGGGAGGGGCGGTCCTTGCGTCAGCTGGTGCCTCAACCGGGCAGGCAGCTCAAGCCCACCAAGGTCTCCCTGACCGCCCGGTCGAGGGGCGTGTGCGGCTCGGCGCCGAGAAAGGCCACGAGCCCGGCATTGTCCATCCGCAGGGGCTCGCGCCAGAGGTAGCGCATCTCGCCGATCTCCCGGGCGAGCGGCCAGAACGGCGCGGCGAGCGGCAGCAGGAACCAGGGAAACCGTCGCACCGGGACCCTGCCCCCGGCCGCCCGGACGATGGCGGCGACCATCTGCCGTCCGTCTGGGTCCCAGTGGCCGTCCATGTTGAAGGCCGCGACGCGCGGCAGGTCCGCCTCGCGCTCGGCGAGCCGCACCATCGTCTCGGCGACGTCGGGCAGGTAGGCCCATTGGTGGCCGATCCCCGGCGTGCCGGGATCGAGCACGCGCCGCACCGGCCGTCCCGGACTGACGAGGGCGGAGGAGAACCAGGAATTGCCCGTGGTGCGCGGGCCGAAGAAGTCGCCGGCCCGCACGACCAGGCTGCGGATATCGGAATCCCGCAGGCGGCGTTCCATCGCGATGCGGATGCGGCCCTTGGCGGTCCGCGGCGTCTGGGGCGCGGCGTCGCCCGGGTTCGGGCCGGCGTCGCCGCCGTAGACGTAGACGTTGCCGGGCAGGAGCAGCCGCGCGTCCGCGGCCTTCGCCGCCGCGATCCCGGCCTCGAGCATCGGCAGGACCAGCCGGTCCCAATACCGGTAGCCCGGCGGGTTGACCGCGTGGACGATCAGGGACGCGCCCGACGCCGCCGCGATCACGTCGCCCGGTGCCATCGCGTCGCCCCGCACCCAGTCGAACCCGCCCGCGGCCCCCGCCGCATCGGACCCCGGTGCGGCCTGCGCCGCCCGGGTCGGATCGCGATGCAGGGCCCGCACCCGCCATCCCCCGGCGGCGAAGGCCGCGGACGCGCGGCTGCTCCTGCCCGGCAACGTCTACGTCTACGGCAGCGACGCCGGCCCGAACCCGGGCGACGC
>NZ_JTHF01000057.1 GCF_001043895.1 Methylobacterium indicum | reverse complement strand
GGCGGCCCGGGCCGCCAACCTCCGGCTCCACCGCCGGCTCCTCACCGCCGAGGAGGACGAGCGCCGGCGCACCGCGCTGGAACTCCACGACGAGTTCGGCCCGTGCCTGTTCGCGCTCGAGGCCAATTCCTCGTCGATCGCCCGCATCGCCGGGACCCTGGACGAGCCGGCGCGGGGCCGCCTGACCCAGCGCACCGACGACATCGCGGCGATCGTCAAGCGGGTGCAGACCATCAACCGGGCGCTGCTCAACCGCCTGCGCCCGGCCGGCCTCGGCCAGGTGCCGCTCGCCCGGTGCCTCGAACTCCTGGTGCGCGAGGCCGCCCGGCACCACCCGGAGATCGGTGTCGAGGGCCGCTTCGCGCCGCTCAAGGACGGCTACGGCGATCTCGTCGACCTCACCATCTATCGCTGCGTGCAGGAGGGGCTGACCAACGCGCTCCGCCACGCCGGGGCGGAACGGGTGGTCGTCGCGGTCGCCGAGGAGGCCGACGGCCGCCTGCGCCTCACCGTCGAGGACGATGGCGGCGGCTTCGGACCGCAGCCGGGCGAAGGGCCGACCGAAGGGCAAGCCGAAGGATTCGGCGAAGGCCGGGGCCTCGCCGGGATGCGGGAGCGGGTCGAGGCGCTCGGCGGCCACCTGGCGCTGGCCCCGCGGGCGCCCGGCACGGCCCTGCGGATCGTGCTGCCGGCCGGCCCCGAGACACCCGAGGAGGAGTCGCCGTGACCCGCATCGTCGTGGTCGACGACCACCCGATCGTGCTCCGCGGGGCCCGCCGGCTGCTCGAGGATACGGGCGCCGAGGTGCGGGAGGCCGCGAGCCTGTGCCAGGGCTACCGGGCGATCCTGCGCCACGAGCCGGACGTGGCGGTGATCGACCTCACCTTCCCGGGCCGCGACCTCGGCGGGCTCGCGCTGATCGGGCGGGTCCGCAAGCGGGCGCCGACGACCCGCATGATGGTGTTCAGCATGCATGCCGACCCGGCGGTCGTGGCCCGGGCGCTCGCCGCCGGCGCCGTCGGCTACGTGCTCAAGGACGCGCCCGCCGGCGACCTGGTACGCGCCTACGAGCAGGTCCGGGCCGGCCGGCCCTACCTCGACGGGACGCTCGCCACCGCGGTCGCCCTGCTCCAGGCCGACCCGCGCCGCACGATGCTGACCACCCTCACCAAGCGGGAGCGCCGCGTCCTCACGCTGCTCGCCGAGGGCCGGGGCTACACGGCGATCGCCGAGGATCTGTCGGTCAGCTACAAGACCGTGACCAATGCCTGCGCGGCCCTGCGCCAGCGCTTCGGGCTGGCGAGCCTGACCGAGCTGACGCATTTCGCCGTGCGGCACGCGGGGGATCTGCGCTGAAGCGCTCGGAGCCCGGATCGGTTCGGGTTTTCACCGAGGGGATGGTCGTCGCCGACCGTGTGCGGAAGCCGGCACTATCCCCGCCTCGATCTGTGACGAGGCGTGGCCGGGTGATCGGGACGGGCGGACCGTCGTCTGTCCGCTCGGCGGCACGGTGAGGTGCGAGCGGACGCCTTCCATCGACGGGGCCGGCACGGTGGTTGGGCTTTTCACGATTTCGGGAGACGCCGTCCCGCCGGGGCGACGTCACGGGCGGTTAAGCTCGCGCGTCGTAGAGCCGTCGCCGCGTTCTCGCGGCGGCGAGGCGAGGTGGGGGCGGAGCGGCGCATGTCGGACAACGAGCACGAGACGCTCCGGCAGAAGGCCCTGGCCGAGATCGCCCTCCTCGATACGCCGCCCGAGCGCGAGTTCGATGCCCTGGCGAAGCTCGCGCAGCGCATGCTCGGCACCAGCATGTCGTCCATCACGCTGATCGCCCCGGAGCGCCAGTGGTTCAAGGCCTATTGCGGGCCTCTCGCCCCGCAGACCCCGCGGGATCAAGCGTTCTGCCCGATCGTGGTCGAGACCGGGGCACCGCTCGTTGTCGCGGATGCCCGGCTCGATCCTCGCTTCGCCGGCAGCCCGTTCGTCACGGGCGCACCGAACATCCGCTTCTACGCGGGCGTCCCGGTCCGCGTTCAGCGGCCCGGCAGAGGCCCGGTGACGGTCGGGACGCTCTGCGTCCTGGACGAGAGGCCGCGCGAGCCGACGCCGACCGACGTGGAGGTTCTGGAGGTTCTGGAGGGTCTGGCCTGCCTCGCCGAGGCTCTCATCGAGGCGCGATCCGTCGCCCGGCGCGCTGCCGAGGCCGCAGAGGAACACCGTCTGACCGCGGAGCGGCTGGAGCGCGAGCGTCGCCAGTTCAAGCAGGCCGAACGCATGGCCGACATGGGGTCCTACCGATACGACATCGAGAGGCAGTCCACGGCGTGGTCGGACGGCGTCTTCGCCATCCACGAACGGCCGATCAGCGGCGGCGTCCCGACTGACGAGATCCTGAACCACTTTCCCGAGCCGGACCGCACCGCGTTCGTCGCCGCGGTGATGCGCACGCTGGAGACGGGCGAGCCGTTCGAGCTGGATGCCGATTTCGTCACCGCGAAGGGCAATGCGCGGCGCGTGCGATGCTCCTGCGAGATCGAGCTCGCGAAGGGCAGGCCGGTCGCCCTCATCGGCCTGATCCAGGACATCACCGAACGGCACGGCTTGGAGCAGCGTCTGCGTCATCTGGCTCGCACCGACGATCTGACCCAGCTGGCCAACCGCGTCGAGTTTCACCGGGTTCTCGATGCCCGGCTGCGGGCGGCACGCGCGGCGGACGGCGACGTGGCCGTCCTCCTGATCGACCTCGACGGTTTCAAGGGCGTCAACGACGTCCTCGGCCATGCCGCGGGCGATGCGGTGTTGCGCCGTGTCGCCGATCGACTGCGCGCCTCCTGCACCGCCGGGAGCTTTCCGGCGAGGCTCGGGGGCGACGAATTCGCCGTCGTGCTGTCCGCCGGTGTCGATGGCGTGGGAGTGGATCGCACGGTGCGGCGCCTGCTGCACGACCTCGAGATCGTCATGGAAGGCTCCGGTCACATCGCTCGGGTGACGGGAACGATCGGGATCGCGTGGTCGAGCACGGCCGGGCAGGACCGCGATCGGCTCCTGCGTCAGGCCGATGCGGCCCTCTACGCCGCCAAGCGCACCCGGAAGGGAACGGCGGCGACCTACCGTGTCGACGCCGATTACCGGCAGGCGGGTTGAACCTGCCCCCCGCTGCGACGCGCGGGAAAGCGTGCCCTTGCGCTACAACGCCTCCCCCCGCATCAGCCGCGGCTGGCGCCCCCGCAACCCCGCGGCTTCGCGGATGAACAGGCGCTTGAGGCCCGGCATCCGGTCGACGAGGCCGAGGCCGAGGTCGCGGGCGAGGCGCACCGGGAGCGCGTCGGTGGAGAAGAGACGGTTGAGGCCGTCGGTAGCCGCGCCCATCGCCAGGGTGTCGAAGCGGCGGCTGCGCTCGTAGGCTTCCAGCGCCTCGGGGCCGCCGGGGTCGAGGCCGAGGCGCATCGTGTCGGCAAGGGATTCCGCCAGGGCGGCGGCGCTGCGCAGGCCGAGATTGAGGCCCTGCCCGGCGATCGGGTGGATGACGTGGGCGGCGTCGCCCAGCAGCAGCAGGCGCTTCGCGCCGAAGCGCCGGGCGATGCCGAAGGCGAGCGGATAGGCCCTCAGCGGCGATTCGAGGGCGATTTGTCCGAGCGCCAGGCCGAAGCGGCGCTCGACCTCCATCAGGGCCTCCTCCGGCCCGCCGCCGAGGAGCGCCGGCACGTCGGCCTGGCGCTCGGTCCAGACGATCGAGGAGCGGTGGCCGAGGGGCCCGCCGGGGGGCAGCGGCAGCACCGCGAAGGGGCCGGAGGGCAGGAAGTGCTCGATCGCCCGGCCCTCGTGGTCGCGCTCGTGCGCCACCGTCGCGACGATGCCCGATTGCGGATAGGACCAGCCGACCCAGCCGATGCCGGCCGCCTCGCGCAGGCGCGAGCGGGCGCCGTCGGCCGCCACCACGAGGTCGGCCCGGATCGTGCGCCCGTCCGGCAGGCGCGCGACGATGCGGTCGGCGTCCGGTACCGCCGCCTGGACCGGGCTTGCCTCCAGCACCACGCCGGCCGCCGCGGCCGCATCCCGCAGGGCCGCGAGCAGGCCGCCGCCCTCGACCATGTGGGCGAAGGGCTCGCCCTCGGCCACGTCGCCCTCGAAGGTCAGGAAGGTCGGCCGCACCGGGTCGGCGAGGCGGCTGTCGGTGATCACCATCTCGCGGATCGGCTGGGCGCTCGCGCAGACCGCGTCCCAGACCCCGAGGCGCTCGAGCATCCGCCGGGCGGCGGCCGCCACCGCGTAGGCGCGCAGGTCCCGGGGCGCGTCCGCGCGGCCGAAGGCCGGGTCGCAGACCGTGATCCGGACCGCCTCGCCGAGGGCCTGGCGCAGGGCGAGCGCCAGGGCCAGCCCCGGCAGCCCGCCGCCCGCGACCACGATCTCCCGCGCCGCCGCCCGCCGCCCGCTCACGCCTTCGCCCTGCGCCATGTCGCCAATGCCCGCTGCTCAATCCTCGGGCAGGGCTCTTAGCACGTCGGGCGGCGGGTTGCGTCGCTTGACGGCGCGCATCGGCCTGCGTCAGCTACGCGCCCCTCCCCTGGCCCGGATCTCTTCCCTTGCGCGCGGTCGCCGAACTCCTCGACATCCTCGATCTGGAGACGCTCGAGCAGAACCTCTTTCGCGGCCGCTCGCCGAAGGACCGCTGGCAGCGGGTCTATGGCGGGCAGGTGATCGGCCAGGCGCTCGTCGCGGCGACCCGCACCGTGCCGCCGGAGCGCCGGCCGCACTCGCTCCACGCCTATTTCCTGCTCGGCGGCGACCCGAAGGTCCCGATCGTCTACGAGGTCGACCGCATCCGCGACGGCCGCAGCTTCACGACGCGGCGGGTGGTGGCGATCCAGCACGGCCGGCCGATCTTCTCGATGTCGGCCTCCTACCACGTCGAGGAGCCGGGCTTCGATCACCAGGCCCCGATGCCGGCGGTGCCGATGCCCGAGGACCTGCCGGGCGAGGGCCTGCTCAAGGCCTCGATGATGCCCCGCATGCCCGAGCCGGTCCGGGCCTATTTCGAGCGCGAGCGGCCGATCGAGCTGCGCCCGGTCGAACCCGAGCGCTACGGCGAGCGCAAGCCCGGCTCGTCGCGCTTCCACGTCTGGATCCGGGCGACCTCGCGGCTGCCGGACGATCCCGCCATCCACCAGGCGGTGCTGGCCTACGCCTCCGACATGACGCTCCTCGACACCTCGCTCAGCCCCCACGGCCGCACGGTGTTCGAGAGCGAGATCCAGCCGGCGAGCCTCGACCACGCCCTGTGGTTCCACCGGCCGTTCCGCGCCGACGAGTGGCTGCTCTACGCCCAGGACAGCCCGAGCGCGTCGGGCGGCTGCGGCTTCGCCCGCGGGCTGATCTTCACCCGCGACGGCACGCTGGTGGCCTCGGTCGCTCAGGAGGGCATGATCCGCGAGAAGCGGACGGCTCCGACGCCCGAAGCCTGATCCATTCTGCCTTATTACCAGGCATTTGCTGATTTTTTGAACTGCAATGCCGCCGGGAGCGGCTTCAATCTCCGCAATCGGCCCAGGAACCGGGCAGCGTAGCCGCATCGTGCGGTCCGCTCGCTGGCACGTTCCTTGATTGGATGTCCCCGAGACCGGCGCCGGGCCCCGATGGGTCCGTTCGGGCGCCGGATCACGTCCCGACCCGGCCGCAAGCCGGCGGGAGCGCCAATCGAAAGGGGGCTCGTCCCATGAAGATCGTCATGGCCATCATCAAGCCGTTCAAGCTGGAGGAGGTCCGCGACGCCCTCACCAGCATCGGCGTGCACGGCCTGACCGTGACCGAAGTGAAGGGCTACGGCCGGCAGAAGGGGCATACCGAGATCTATCGCGGGGCCGAGTACGCCGTCAGCTTCCTGCCCAAGCTCAAGATCGAGGTGGCGGTGGCGGTCGACCTCGTCGCGAACGTCGTCGACACCATCGCGGCCGCCGCCCGCACCGGCCAGATCGGCGACGGCAAGATCTTCGTGATGCCGCTCGAGAAGGCCGTGCGCATCCGTACCGGCGAGACCGACGTCGACGCCCTCTGAGACCTTGCCCGCGCGGGGCGGCTTTTCGCGCCCCGCGCCCCCTTTCCCGTCATTGCCTTCGATTCCATCGGGAGTTTCTCTTCCATGAAGCTACGCAACGTCCTGGCTCTGGGCCTGGGAGGCGCCGCGCTCGCGCTCCTCCTGGTGGAGCCGTCCCTGGCGCAGACGCCGACGGTCGAGGCGGCGCCGGCCGCCGCCGCGGCGGCCCCGGTGCCCAACAAGGGCGACACCGCCTGGATGCTGATCTCGTCGGCGCTGGTGCTGATGATGTCGGTGCCCGGCCTGGCGCTGTTCTACGGCGGCCTCGTGCGCACCAAGAACATGCTGTCGCTGCTGACCCAGGTCTTCGCGATCGTCTGCGTCGCCTGCATCGTCTGGGTGTTCTTCGGCTACAGCCTCGCCTTCACCAATGGCGGCGGCCTCAACGACTTCGTCGGCGGCTTCTCGAAGGCGTTCCTGCGCGGCGTCGACGCCAACTCGGTCGCGGCCACCTTCTCGAACGGCGTCGTCATCCCCGAATACGTCTATATCTGCTTCCAGATGACGTTCGCGATGATCACCCCGGCGCTGATCGTCGGCGCCTTCGCGGAACGGATGAAGTTCTCGGCCCTGCTGCTGTTCAGCACGCTGTGGCTGATCTTCATCTACTTCCCGATGGCGCACATGGTCTGGTACTGGGGCGGCCCGGATGCGGTCGGCAACGCCGCCAAGGCGCTGGCGGCGGCCACCGACGAGGCCTCCAAGAAGGCGGCCCAGGACGCCCTCGACGCCGTCAACGCCGATGCCGGCCTGCTGTTCAAGTGGGGCGCCCTCGACTTCGCCGGCGGCACCGTGGTGCACATCAACGCGGGCATCGCCGGCATCGTCGGCTGCCTGATGCTCGGCAAGCGCATCGGCTACGGCCGCGACCTGCTCGCCCCGCATTCGCTCACCATGACGATGATCGGCGCCTCGCTGCTGTGGGTCGGCTGGTTCGGCTTCAACGCCGGTTCCAACCTGGAGGCCAACGGCTCGGCGGCGCTCGCCATGATCAACACCTTCGTGGCCACCGCGGCGGCCGGCCTGTCCTGGCTCCTCGTCGAGTGGGCCGCCAAGGGCAAGCCGTCGCTCCTCGGCATGCTCTCGGGCGCGGTCGCCGGCCTCGTCGCCGTCACCCCGGCCTGCGGCTTTGCCGGTCCGATGGGCTCGATCGTGCTCGGCCTCGTCGCCGGCGCCGTCTGCTTCGTGATGTGCTCGACCGTCAAGAACGCGCTGGGCTACGACGACTCCCTCGACGTCTTCGGCGTGCACTGCGTCGGCGGCATCCTGGGTGCGCTCGCCACCGGCATCCTGGTCAATCCGGCGCTGGGCGGCGTCGGCGCCCCCGACTACGCGACGAAGCCCGGCGAGCTGGTGGCCGCGGCCTACGAGTTCGGCCCGGCCTTCCTGGCCCAGGCCAAGGCGGTCGGCTTCACCATCATCTGGTCGGGCGTCGGCTCGGCGATCCTCTACAAGATCGTCGACGTGGTGGTCGGCCTGCGGGTGACGCAGGACGAGGAGCGCGAGGGCCTCGACCTCGCCGATCACGGCGAGCGGGCCTACAACTACTGAGGATTGGATGCGCCGGGGCGGTCGCCGCCCCGGCGCATCGGAGACGAGAGAAGCCCCGGCGCAGTCGCGCTGGGGCTTCTTTTCTGTGGCATGACCGTCAATCGGCCGTCCGGGGAAGCATGTCGCCCCTCAGGAGCCGATCTTGGATTGCACCTCCGCAAGCAGGGCCTCCGCCTGAGCGACGGCCCATGCTGCCTCGTCGGAACCGGGCGGCTCGGAGGTATCGTCGGCCAGCATCCTGATTTCGTGCACGCGATTGAGCGCCCGTCCAAAGGCGGCATCGCCGTCATCATCATGCATGCCGCGGGCGCGGCTGCCGAACAGCACGACGTCCTTCACCGGATAGCGCCCAACGAGGTGCCGTACGAAGATCCGTGCCGCCCGCGCGGTCTCGGGAGCGGGCAGGACGGGAGCGGGCAGGACAGAAGCGCGCATGACAGAAGCGGGCATGGGCGCCTCACGCGTTCATGACGGGATTTGATCCGGTCACCCGGAAAAGTCCAGCAGAGCCAGCGGCTTCCCGCCGGTCTCCCGCAATGCCGCAAGATCCAGTTAGCCTTAAACCACCATTAACCGCACCGCCCCATCCTCACGGTCCAGTTCCGCGTACCCGGTATCGTCCCGCATGCGTTCGCTTCGTCGCTCGGCATCGCCCTACGATGGCCTCATCGACACGCTCCGCGCGTTCCTGACGCGGCGGGCGACGGAGGTCACCGGCCTCGCCCTGCTCGTCGGGGCGGCGTGCTTCACCGTCGCCCTGGCGACGTGGTCGATCGACGACCCGAGCCTCAACCACGCCACTTCGCGCGCCGCCCGCAACCTGCTCGGCTTCGGCGGCGCGGTGGTGTCGGATCTCGGCATGCAGCTCCTGGGGCTCGGGGCGCTCGCCTTCGCGCTGCCGCCGGCGGTGTGGGGCATGCGGTTGCTGCGCACCCACCGGCTCGCCCGGATGCAGCTGCGGATCGTGCTCTGGATCATCGGCTTCGGGGCGGCGAGCGGCATGGCGAGCGCCCTGCCGCCGACCGCCCGCTGGCCGCTGCCGACCGGCCTCGGCGGGGTCGCCGGCGATGCGCTGCTGGGTGCCGCCAAGGCGATCGCCGGCGACC